>NZ_JBIFFY010000003.1:0-329232 GCF_043558125.1 Sulfitobacter sp. 1A12056
CCGCCAGCCCGGCCGCGCGCTGCGCTAAGCCGAAGGCTTCGCGCGCGGCCTCATACACCACGGGTTGGGACACAACCCTGATTTAACTGCTCAATCGAAAGGAACACACCATTCAAAGACCGCTCAATCTGCTGGGAAACGCCCAACATCGGTAGCGCTGATTGGCTTAAATGAGCATGACTGGCCAACACAGCGCGCATTTGCCCCGTAGCAACCCACCCCGCTAGGCCGATGATGCCCGCGACGAGCAGAAAAGCGGCCCGGAGACGGGTGCTGATGCGGCTGCCGAAAAGCTGCAGGAGGCGCCAAGGGGGGGGCATCGTTTTCATGCCTTGTGAATAGCCGTGACCGATTAACGCAATGTTAATCGCCGTCGCCCTAAAACCAGCGCCATGACAGCAGGAGGGGTTCCTGCCCCGGCGTATTGGAGGGTCGAATCGTGTCAGGCGGCCGCAGGTTGACAAGACGAACGGTTTCAATCGGATTGGGCGCCGGTTTGAGCACGCTGATCGCCGCCCCGGCATTCGGTGAGGCGATCGACATAAAGGTGGCCGCGCAGGCCCGCGAATTGGGGGGAAACGTCAAGACGCTTTCGGTGCTGTTGCCTGAAGGGTCGCGGGCCAATCTCGCGCCGGTTGCAAAAGCCTTTACAGAACGGACCGGGGTCGCGGTCGACCTACAAGAAGTGCATGTAGATCACATCAACGCGGAACTGATGCTCAATAGTGTACTCGGTGACGCGCGATATGACGTCGCTTTGCCCGCGACTTTTGGTGTCGCAGATCTGGTGGCCGCGGGGGCGGTCCATGCTTTGGATGGCCTCGCCGCACGCTATGAAACGCCGGGGTTTCGCGACCCTATGCTTTATCAAGAAGGGGATAGGTTCGACGGTAAAACCTATGGTTTTCAAACGGATGGTGACGCCTATTTGATGTTCTACCATCGCGAGATGCTGCGCGATCCGGATGACCAAGCGCGCTACGCTGATCGTTTCGGCTATCCACTTGTTCAGCCAGAAACTTGGCAGGAACTGGACCGGCAAATCCGGTTCTTTCATGCACCAGAGACCGGTCGATATGGCGGATTGTTGTTCCGCACGCCGGGGTATCTGGCATGGGAATGGTGGGTGCGGTTTCACGCCAAGGGCTATTGGCCTCTGTCCCCCGATATGACGCCGCAGATTGCAGATGATCCGGGTGTCGCGGCGCTGGAAGAGTTGATTGCGATCACGGACTGCCTTGCCCCCGAAACCTCGAGCCTGGGGCTGTTTGGAAATTGGGCGCGTTACGCGAAGGGTGATGTCTATTGCAATATCGGCTGGGGCGGAACGCAGAAATACCTTAACTCTCGTCGATCATTGATGCGCGGACGGATGGTTTACGGGCCAACCCCCGGAGGGCAGGTGGGGGAGGAACTGCTTGAAATCCCCTATTTCAACTGGGGGTGGAGCTTTGTCATCAGCGCGGCATCGACCCAGAAAGAACTCGCCTATCTATTCGCCCTCTTCGCGGTCACGCCAGCAATGTCGACACTTGCCGTTCGGCAGCCGGATGGGTTTTTCGACCCTTTTCGTAATGAGCACTACAGTGACCCGGGAGTGGAGGCGGCCTATTCAAAGCCCTTTCTGAAGGTGCACCGCGCGGCGCTTAAAGGGGCGATTCCCGATTTCTATTTGAAAGGGCAATCAGAGTATTTCCAAACATTGGGGAGGGGATTGGATAAGGCCCTTCAGGGTGAGGTTTCGCCGAAAATGGCCCTGACCCGGGTGGCACAGCAATGGCAGTTGATCACAAGCCGGGTCGGACGCGAAAGGCAAATACAAAGGTGGGCGCGCCTGCGAGCGAAATATTCCCCCGATGCGCGTCGATTGCTACGGGATATCGCTTGATGGAACCTTTAGTTTTAATTCGGGTTAGCAGGGCGTTTTGCTCATGCGCTGATCGCAGGAAGGTCGCGATATGACGCAGCGGCTGATAAAGTTACCTGCCGACCATGAGCTACCTTCGCGCGAAGAGCCGCAGCCTGCCGGCCCTGATGCAGAGGAGTTTATCCATCTGGTAAGTCACGATCTGCGCGGCTCCATTCGCGCGCTGTTGGAACTGCCTGAATGGATCGCCGAGGATATTGAGGAGGCGGGACTGGAGGTAAGCGCTTCGGTCCACAGTTCCATCGCCTTGATGAAGCGGCACACGCGGCGGTTGGATCGGATGTTAGTCGACCTGCTTCAATACTCGCGCGCCGGAAGGAGGCGCAATGCGACCGTGCTTGAGCTTCGTCAGGCCTTTGATGCCGCGTTGGAGGAAGTCGGGCCGCCCGGTGGTTTCCGGGTTGATCATTACTTCGGGTGCGACTCTTTCGTCGTTGACGATCAGGACCTGCACTCGCTTTTCGTGGCGTTGATTGGAAACGCGATCAAGCATCATGATCGGTTTTCCGGGCGGGTCGAGGTAGTGGTAAAAAACGAAGGGGAGGCCATGATGCTGACCGTTTCCGATGATGGGCCGGGAATACCGCCGCGTTATCATGAGCGTGTCTTCCAGCCGATGACCACTTTGCGGTCGCGCGATGAGGTTGAAGGGTCGGGCTTGGGGTTGGCCTTGGTTCGCAAAGTCGCGGCGGCCTATGGGGGCCATGCCTGTTTGGTATCCACCTGTAATGAGCGTGGTACGACTGTATCCGTGCGTTTCGAGGGCGTGGCTATGACATAGCATAGGTGAAACCCTAGAGAGCCATGGAACCCCTCTGGCACCACTATCGAATTGCAGCGCGCGTACCGCCTTATCTTATCACAGCATTCACTGCGAACGAGGGGATCATCACGTCACAGTTAGAACCTTGTGCAAAAGGCATTCCGCGCTTGGCGCGGCTGGAGAGTGAGGCTAAGCGGGAGGTCATGCAGCTTTTCCTTCTTTCCGCCCTCACCATGTGCGCCTTTGCGGCGAACTCAATTTTGACCCGGATGGCGGTGGACGGCGGGCATATCGATCCGGCGGGCTTTGCCCTTGTGCGGGTCGGTGCGGGGGCATTGGTTTTGGCCATCTTGGTTGCGCTGCGGGGTGGGCGGTTGCCGCTTTTGCGGCGCAACAGGATCGGCGGGGCCGTGAGTCTCGCTGTCTATATGATCGGGTTCAGTCTGGCGTATCTGACGTTGGATGCGGGGCTCGGGGCGCTCATCCTTTTTGGCGTGGTGCAGATTACCATGTTCACCTACGCCGCTTTAACTGGGGCGGCGCCCACCGCGCGTCAGATTACAGGGGCTGCGGCGGCTTTTGCGGGCTTGGTTTTGGTCCTCTGGCCGGATGGGCAGGGTTCCACGGATCCAATCGGCGCCGGGTTGATGGTTCTGGCGGGGATCGGCTGGGCCGCCTATACGATCATCGGTCGCACATCGGGCGATCCGCTGGCGGCGACTTCGGCGAACTTTTTGCTCTGTTTGCCGTTCATGCTCATCCTGCCCGCTGTTGCGGGGGCGCAGTTCAGCCTGACGGGGCTTTTGTTGGGCGCGCTTTGCGGCGGGCTGACTTCGGGCCTTGGCTATGCCCTGTGGTATGCGGTGCTGACGCGGATCGACGGGGGCACGGCGGCGGTGGCGCAGCTAAGCGTGCCGATCATCGCCATCCTCGCCGGGGCGCTGCTTTTGGGTGAGCCGCTGAGCCTGACGCTGATCATCGCGACGGCCTTGGTTCTGGGCGGGATCGCTTGGGCGATCAGCGCAAAATCGGCTCCAAAGGATCGTAGGTGATCGCCGCCTCCGTCGGGCCAAAGGCAACTGTGCCGAGGCTATCGGGCTTGTGGGGGACTTGTGCCAGTTCCGCTTGGGTGACCCATCGATGCCGCGTGACGATGGCCTCTCGGTCTTGCCAATCGGGGGCGATTTGGGCGGATCCGAGGATGTGGCATCTGAAATAGATATCCACCTGATGGAACTCGCCGCCGGGGTCGTGGAACTCATTGACCAAACAGGGCGCGCCGACAGAGATCGTGAGGCCCGTTTCCTCAAAGACCTCGCGGCGCAGGTTGTCGGGAAGGGAGGCGCCGGCCTCCACGCCACCGCCGGGGGCGCACATCAGGCCCAGCCGATCATCGGCATAGGCGTTGACCAGCAGCAGCCGGCCTTCGTGCAGCAGCACGGCGCGGGCGGCCAATCGAGGGCAGGGTCGGGGCATCGGCATACTTTCGTCAGGTAACGCGCCAAGACCATTTCACAGTCGGGGCAATCAGTCTATCTGGAGGGCATGATGAGATTTTTCACCCTGCTGATTGCCGCGATTTCCTTGGCGATCCCCCTGCCTGCCGCGGCCGAAAACGCGGCGGGGCGCTGTGTTGTTTTGCTGCATGGGCTGGCCCGGACCGAGATGTCTTTTGCCGTGATGGAAGCCGCCTTGGCCGCCGAAGGCTACCGCGTGGTGCGCCCGGGCTACCCTTCGACTGAGGCCAATATCGCGGAATTGGCGAAACAGACCCTGCCGCGCGCGATTGAGGCCTGCGGCACCGCGCGGATCGATTTCGTGACCCATTCCATGGGCGGTATTTTGGTGCGCAAATGGGTGGCCGAGGCCGGGGCCGACCGGGTCGGGCGCGTGGTGATGCTGGGGCCGCCCAATCACGGCAGCGAGGTGGTGGACGAATTGGTCGAGAACCCTGCGTTCGAATGGTTGAACGGGCCCGCCGGGGCCGAGATCGGCACCGATGACGCGGCCTTGCCGAACCAATTGCCGCCGGTCCCTTTCGAGCTGGGCGTGATTGCCGGCTCACAGTCGCTCAACCCCTATTTTTCGAGCCTTTTGCCGGGGCCGGATGATGGAAAAGTCTCGGTCGCTTCGACCCGTGTGGCGGGGATGAAAGATCATATCGTCTTGCCGGTGACCCATACCTTCATGATGAACAACCCGCGCGTCATCGCCCAAACTATGGCCTTTCTGAAAACCGGCAGTTTTGATCGGTCGATGACCTTCATCGACGGGGTCCTGAATGCGATCGGCTGCCCGGAAGCGGGCTGCCTGCCGGGGGTGGGAGGGGACGATGCCAAACCTTAATCTCGTCAATGTGGAGGTGCTTCACCCCGAGGGGCTGAGCCGCGCGCCGCTCTCATTTGCCGACGGGGTGATTGCCGATGCCCCGGTCGGGCGGCCTGTCGATCTGACCGGCTTTCGAGTCATGCCGGGGATCGTCGATCTGCATGGCGACGCGTTCGAGCGGCATCTGGCTCCGCGCCGCGGGGCGATGAAACAACTGTCTGAAGGGTTGGTCGCAGCGGAGGCCGAGCTCGCGGCCAATGGCATGACCACCGCGGTTTTGGCGCAATTCGTCAGTTGGGAAGGCGGGCTGCGGGGGCTGGCGTTCGCCGATCAGGTCTTTAGCGGCATCCGCGATACCGCGCCGGAATTGGTCACCGACATCCGCCCGCAGCTTCGGTTCGAGACCCATATGCTCGACCTCTACGACAGTCTGCCGCAGCGCATGGCGGATTGGGGCGTGGGCTATGTGGTGTTCAACGATCACCTGCCGCATGACCGTTTGGCGGCGGGCAAGACCCCGAAACGGCTGGTCGGGCAGGCGCTGAAGGCCGGGCGCAGCCCGGAGAGCCATTTGGCACAGATGCAGGAGATGCACGCGCGGCGCGATGAGGTGCCCGCGGCGCTGGACGGGCTTTGCGCGGAACTGGCGCAGCGTGGCGTTAAAATGGGCAGCCATGATGACCAGACCGCCGAGGGCCGCGCCCTTTGGCGGGCGCGGGGCGTGACACTGGCGGAATTCCCCGAGACGCAGGAGGCCGCCGAGGCCGCGCATGGAGCGGGGGATGCGGTCATCATGGGCGCGCCCAATGTGGTGCGCGGCGGGTCGCATAACGGCAACCTTTCGGCGCTGGACCTGATCACCATGGGGCGTTGTCACGCGCTGGCGTCGGATTACCATTACCCCTCGCCGCGCCGCGCCGCCTTGATGCTGGCGCAGAGCGGATTGCTGGACCTTGCGGGCGCTTGGGCGTTGGTCTCATCCGGGCCGGCGCAGGTCTTGGGGCTTACGGATCGCGGCACGCTCGCGCCGGGCAAACGCGCCGATATCGTCGTCTTGGACAAGGCCACGGGCCGGGTCGCCGCCACTTTCGCGGCGGGGCGGGTGAGCTTCATGTCCGGCGCGGTTGCGGATCGGTTCTTCGGCTGACCTCAGCCGCGGGTGATCTGGTTTACATGACCCATCTTGCGGCCCGGTTTGACCTCGGCCTTGCCGTAGAGATGCAGCGCCGTGTCGCGGGCGCGGGCCAGTTCGGGCACGCGGTCCATGTCATCGCCGATGAGGTTGGTCATCACCACATCTGCATAGCGCTGCCCATCGCCCAAGGGCCACCCGGCCACGGCGCGGATATGCTGCTCGAATTGATCGATGGTGCAGCCGTTCTGGGTCCAATGGCCAGAGTTATGCACCCGCGGGGCGATCTCATTCACGATCAGCCCCTGCGGCGTGACGAAAAGCTCGACGCCCATGACGCCGACGTAATCCAGTGCGTTCAGCACGCGACCGGCAAGCAGCACCGCGTCGGTGCGCTGTGCATTGCTGATCTTGGCGGGCACGGTGGTGGTGTGCAGGATGCCATCGCGGTGGACATTCTCACCAGGGTCGAAACAGGCGACCTCTCCCGTGGCACTGCGCGCGGCGATGACAGAGATTTCGGCGCTGAAGTTCACGAAACCTTCGAGCACGGAAGGCGCGCCGTTCATCTCGGCCCAAGCGGCGTCGAGGTCGGCATCGTCTTTCAGCCGCGCTTGGCCCTTTCCGTCATAGCCGAAACGGCGGGTTTTGAGGATCGCAGGCGTGCCGATCTGGGCCACGGCGGCCTTGAGGCTGGCCGCGTCGCTCACATCGGCGAAAGGGGCCACGCGCAGGCCAAGATCGCCGAGGAAGGTCTTCTCGGTCAGCCGGTCTTGGGAAATGCGCAGCGCCTCTCGGCCCGGGCGCAGCGGGGTGATCGCCTCGACCACGTCGAGCGCTTCGGTGGGGATGTTTTCAAACTCGAAGGTGACGATGTCACAGGCGCGGGCGAAAGCCTCCAGCGCCTTGTGGTCGTCATAGGGGGCGGTGGTCACCGCATGGGCCACATCGGCGGCGGGCGGGTTGGCGCCCGGCTCGAAGATATGGGTGCGAAAGCCAAGCCGTGCTGCGGCGACAGAAAGCATGCGGCCCAATTGGCCGCCGCCCAGAATGCCGATGGTGGCGCCGGTTTGCAGGGGTTCAGTCATGCGGCACCTCGGGGATCGAAGCGCTGAGCGCATCGCGCCAATCGTCTAGCCGTTTGGCCAATTCCGGGTCTTGCAGCGCAAGGATGCCTGCCGCCATCAGGGCGGCATTGGCCGCGCCTGCAGCACCGATGGCCATGGTCGCGACCGGGAAGCCGCGTGGCATTTGCAGGATGGAATAAAGCGAATCCACACCCGACAACGCCTTGGTCTGCACCGGCACACCGATCACCGGCACGCGGGTTTTGGAGGCCATCATGCCCGGCAAATGCGCCGCCCCGCCTGCGCCCGCGATGATGACTTGCAAACCCCGGTCCACCGCCGTCTTGCCATAGTCCCAGAGCCGGTCCGGCGTGCGATGGGCCGAAACGATGCGCGCCTCGAAGGGGATGTTAAGCTCGTCCAGCAGGGTTGCTGCTTCGCGCATGGTGGCCCAGTCGGACTGGGACCCCATGATGATGCCAACCGGGGGCGTGGTCATTGCTGCGGGCCTTCTCTTGGTGGATCAGAGCGCGCACTATACCCATCACGGCCCATCTGGCAACGCCGATTGCCGCGGGCCATGGGGATAATGGGTTAGGCGATGATATCGGGCGTCAGCCGGTCTTCGATCTGGGCGATCAAATCCTTGAGACGCAGTTTGCGTTTCTTGAGCCGTTGCAGGGTCAGTTGATCCCCCGTGCCGCGTTCGACCAGCGCATGGATGGCGTCATCCAGATCGCGATGTTCCCGTCGAAAGACCTCAAGCTCGACACGCAGCACTTCGTCCGTTTTCATCGACAGATCGGTAGGGGCATTCATAGGCAGGTGATTCCGTTGGGCATCTGAACCTTGAATATAAGCGGTTGAGATCATTTGGCATAGCCCTTGCGCCCCTGCCCAAGCCCCCCCATATTCAATGCAACGGGCTGCCGGTTGCGGGGCCTGTGAAACACTGTCGCTTGACCTGATAAGGACGTGTCGCATGACGAAATTAACGCTTGCCTCTTACCCGCATATGCTTGGGTTTGAACAATTAGAACGGGTGCTCGAACGCAGCGCCAAAGCCGGAAACGAAGGTTATCCGCCGTTCAACATCGAGCAAACCTCGGACTACAGCTATCGCATCACGCTGGCGGTAGCGGGTTTTTCGGAACAGGATCTGTCGATAACCGTTGAGGATAGACAGCTCGTGATCCGTGGGCGTCAGTCCGACGATGGCGAAGACCGGGTGTTTCTGCACCGTGGAATCGCTGCGCGTCAATTCCAACGCTCGTTCGTACTGGCCGATGGGGTCGATGTGGGCGAGGCGGTTATGGAGAATGGTCTGCTGCATGTCGACCTGACCCGCGCCAAGCCTGAAACGGTGGTTCAAACCATCAAGATCAAGAAGGGGTAACATCATGCAAGACGCAATCACCCACGGAAACGACCGTATGGTCTATGTCAAAACCATCGCTGTCGCCGATCTGCCGCGCGAGGTGCGCGATCAGGCCGAGGGGCTTGAGCTTCTCTATGCCGTTCACGATGCCGAAGGGCAGCAGCTTGCGCTGGTCGGCGATCAGAAACTCGCTTTCTCGCTGGCGCGAGAGCATGACTACCGGCCAGTGATGGTGCATTGACGCCGCGCGGCACGACGATACGCTAAGCCCGATGCAAGGCCGCAGTCCGCTGCGGCCTTTTTTATTGGGAGCGGTCTTATGGATTTCGATTTCGACTGGGTAGACGCCTTCACCGACCAAGTCTTTGGCGGCAATGGCTGCGCCGTGGTGCATGGCGGGGCAGGGCTGCCGGATGAGCTATGCATGGCCTATGTGCGCGAAACATCCCTCGTGGAATGCACCTTTACCGGCCCGTCGGAGGTCGCGGATTTCAGGGTGAAATACTACCTCGCCAGTCGTGAGATACCCTTTGCGGGCCACCCCACCATCGCCACCGTCGCAGCGCTGCGCCATCGCGGGTTGATCGGCGAAGGGCCGCTGCGGTTGGAGACTGGCGCGGGGATCGTTGAGGTCGAGGTACGCGGCTCTCAAATTGCCATGACCCAGATCGCGCCGGTTTTCGGGGAAGAAGTGCCTGCCGATCTCGTCGCCAAGGTGGGCGGCGTGGCCCCGGGAGATATCATCGCGCCGCCGCAGGTGGTCTCCACCGGGCTCCCGTTCTGTATCACTGTTCTGCGCAGCCGCGCCGCCTTGGAAGGGCTGAAGCTCAACCCCAAGGCGCTCGGGGCCTATAACGCCCATCTGGGGCAGGGCAGCGATATGATGGAGCCTTTCTGGGTCACCCTCGAAGGCGCGACCGCTGCGGGCAATACCTATGCGCGGCTGCTGCTGGCCCCGCCCAGCCCCGCCGAAGACCCTTTCACCGGATCGGCGACGGGTGCCATGGCGGCCTACCTCTGGGCGCGCGGGTTGATCGAGAGCCCGAACTTCGTGGCCGAGCAGGGGCATCTCATGGGCCGTCCGGGGCGGGCGGAGGTCGAGGTGCTTGGCCGCCGCGATGCGATCACCGGTGTCCGCGTGGCGGGGCAGGGGCGTGTGGTGATGTCGGGGCAGGTTTTCATGCCCGAGGTGACCTGGCCCTAAACGCAAAACGAAGCCCCGAGGGGCTGCGTTGCTCTTTAACGAAAACTGCGCGGTTCAATCCGCAATCAGCCCCATGTTCTCAAGCTTCAGCAACACCTGATGGGCGCAGTTGTCGACCTCGACATTCTCGGTCTCCAGCACCAGTTCGGCGTTCTGCGGCACATCGTAAGGGTCGGAGATGCCAGTGAATTCCTTGATCTTGCCTTCGCGCGCCAGCTTGTAGAGCCCTTTGCGGTCGCGGCGTTCGCATTCCTCAATTGAAGTCGCGACATGCACTTCGACAAAGGCGCCGAAGTTCTCCACATCCTCACGCACCGCGCGGCGGGTGGCCGCGTAGGGCGCGATCGGCGCGCAGATGGCGATGCCGCCGTTCTTGGTGATCTCAGACGCGACATAGCCGATGCGGCGGATGTTCAGATCGCGGTGCTCTTTCGAGAAGCCGAGTTCCGAGCTAAGGTTCTTGCGCACGATGTCACCGTCCAGCAGCGTCACCGGGCGGCCGCCCATCTCCATCAGCTTGACCATCAGCGCGTTGGCGATGGTGGATTTGCCCGAACCGGAGAAGCCGGTGAAGAAGACGGTGAACCCCTGCTTCGAGCGCGGCGGGGAGGTGCGGCGCAGCTCCTTCACGACCTCGGGGAAGGAGAACCACTCAGGGATCTCCAAACCTTCCCGCAGGCGGCGGCGCAGCTCGGTGCCCGAGATGTTCAGGATGGTGACGCTGTCCTTGTCCTCAATCTCATCCATGGCCTCATATTGGGCGCGTTCCTGCACCCAGACCATATGTTTGAAATCGACCATTTCGATGCCCATCTCCTCCTGATGCGCGCGGAACAATTCCTGCGCGTCATAGGGGCCATAGAAATCCTCACCGGCGGAGTTCTTGCCGGGGCCAGCGTGGTCGCGGCCGACAATGAAATGGGTGCAGCCGTGGTTCTTGCGGATCAGCCCGTGCCAGACGGCCTCGCGCGGGCCAGCCATGCGCATGGCGAGGTTCAGGAGCGACATGGAGGTCGTGGCGGCAGGGTATTTGTCGAGCACCGCCTCGTAGCAGCGCACGCGGGTGAAGTGATCCACGTCGCCCGGTTTGGTCATGCCGACAACCGGGTGGATCAGCAGGTTGGCCTGCGCTTCACGGGCGGCGCGGAAGGTGAGTTCCTGATGTGCGCGGTGCAGCGGGTTGCGGGTTTGAAAGGCCACGACGCGGCGCCAACCCAGCTTGCGGAAATAGGCGCGCAGCTCGTTGGGCGTGTCGCGGCGGGCGCGGAAGTCGTAGTGCACCGGCTGCTGGATGCCGGTCACGGGGCCGCCCAGATAGACGTTGCCCGCTTGGTTGTGCAGGTAATTCACCGCCGGATGCGCCTCGTCATCGGCGCCAAAGACCTTCTCGGCCTCGCGCGATTTGTTCGGGGTCCAGCGGTCGGTCACGGTCATGGTCGCGAGGATCACGCCCTCTTGGTCGCGCAGGGCGATGTCCTGCCCTACTTCGAGCTGCTCGGCGAAAGCCTCGGTCACGTCGAGGGTGATGGGCATCGGCCAGAGCGAGCCATCCGCCAGACGCATATTCTCGACCACGCTGTCGTAGTCCTCTTCGCCCAAGAACCCTTTCAGCGGGTTGAAGCCACCGTTCATCAAGAGTTCCAGATCGCAGATCTGGCGCGGGGTGAGGTCGAGGCTCACCAGATTGCCCGCCTCCACCTTCAGCTTTTGCGAAGACTCGTAAGAGACGTAGAGTTCGGGGATCGGCGTGAGGTTGCTGGGCATCATGACTATCACTTTTCTTCAGGGAACAGGCGGCTTTGGTCCCGGCTGCCATAGCTGCAAAATATGTGAAAAGTCTATAGAACTAAGGGGTGTCGCCCCGTTAAAGGCCGAAATCCCATGATCCGAGGGTGGCCTGCAATTCGGGTGCTGAGGGGCGGCGGAAACCGGAATTATCTCCGCCGCGCCTTCGTCTGACTTAAACGTCTTTCTTCACCTCGGCCCCATAGCCGAGCGGGAGGGAGGTATCTTTGCCGTCATCGTCGCCCACTTCGGCAAGGAAACGCTCGGCTTCGAGTGCAGCCATGCAGCCCATGCCAGCGCTGGTCACCGCTTGGCGGTACTTGTGGTCGGTCAGGTCACCCGCGGCGAAGACACCGGGGATCGAGGTTTCGGTGCTGTCGGGTTTGGTCACGACGTAGCCGCCCATGTGGGTCTCCAGCGTGTCCTTGACCAACTCGTTGGCGGGCGCATGGCCGATGGCGACAAAGACACCCTTGGCGGGGATGTCGGTAATTTCGCCGGTCTTGGTGTGTTTGACCTTCACGCCCTCGACGCCGAGCGGGTTGTCGGTGCCGTAGACCTCGTGCAACTCGTGGAACCACAGCGGCTCGATCTTGGGGTTCTTCATCAGACGGTCGATCAGGATCTTCTCGGCGCGCAGCTCGTCCCGGCGGTGGATCAGCGTGACCTTGGAGGCGAAGTTGGTAAGGAACAGCGCCTCTTCCACGGCGGTGTTGCCGCCGCCGATGACCACGATCTCCTGACCGCGGTAGAAGAACCCATCGCAGGTGGCACAGGCCGAGACGCCGAAGCCCTTGAACTTTTCTTCGCTCTCCAGCCCGAGCCACTTGGCCCGCGCCCCGGTGGCGAGGATCACGGAATCGGCGACGTAAGTCGTGCCGCTGTCGCCCTTGGCGTGGAACGGACGGCTCGACAGGTCGAGGTCGGTGATGATGTCGCCGATGATCTCGGTCCCCATGGCCTTGGCGTGGTCCTGCATGCGGATCATCAGGTCGGGGCCCTGCACCTCGCTGTCGCCGGGCCAGTTCTCGACCTCGGTGGTGGTGGTCAGCTGGCCGCCCGGCTCGATCCCCTGCACGAGGATCGGCTCCAGCATGGCGCGGCTTGCGTAGACCCCGGCGGTATAACCCGCAGGGCCGGAGCCGATGATCAGTACCTTGGTTTTACGTGTCTCGGCCATCTGGCGCCCCCGGGCTGTCATTGATATTGCCCGCCTCATATAGCGATAGCCGCGAAGCCGTTAAACCCCTGCCGTCACCGCCCCGTCATTACGCTTGCGTGAACGGACGGGCGGCTGGTCTCAAGGGCCGTGATAAAGAATATTGCGCTTGTGTGAAACTTTATTGCGCGCACCACGCAGGCTGCTATAAGAATCGAAAATTCACTGAGGATGTTATGGCGGGTACACGACTTGATCCGATAGACCGGATGATCTTGGCCGAGTTGCAATCTGATGGCCGGATGACGAATGTCGAACTGGCCAAACGCGTCGGCATCTCTGCGCCGCCCTGTTTGCGGCGCGTGCGTACCTTGGAAGAGCAGGGCTATATCAAAGGCTATCATGCGGATGTCGATGCGCGCGAACTGGGCTTTGAGGTGCAGGTCTTCGCCATGGTCGGGCTGGCCAGTCAGGCCGAGGCTGATTTGAGTGCGTTTGAAGAGAAATGCCGTGGTTGGCCGCTGGTGCGCGAGTGCCATATGCTGAACGGTGAGGTCGATTTCATCCTGAAATGCGTGGCACCGGATCTGTCGAGCTTTCAAAGTTTCCTGACCGGACAATTGCTGACCACGCCCAATGTGGAAAGCGTGAAGACCAGCCTCGTGATCCGCGGAGCCAAGGATGAGCCGGGCGTGCCTTTCGACGTGTTGGAAGCGCGGCTGTCGACAGCGCCTTGAGATCAGCTGTCGGCGCGGTCTTCTGCCGCTTCAGGCGCGCGGGGATGGGCGAGGGGGCCGAAATCACGCCCATGCGCGATCTGCGGAAACATGGATAGAAAGCGATCCCGCAGGCCGGGCGTTGCGTCACGCAGCGCTTGAGCGCCGGGGTGAAAGGTCTCCATCTCTAGCCCGCCTGCCTTGATCACCGCATGGCGCGACAGACAGATATGAAACAGGCGCACCGGGGTTGGCGGGGTGACCTCGATCACATTGACCCCATCCACAAATTCGCGCAGCGGGGTGAGCAGGCGGCTGCCCTCCGCCTCGGCCCGCAGGTCGGGCGGCGTCTGGAGCACCCGTGCGGCGGGGCCGAGAGTGAGGAACGAACTGGGGCGCCCCTCGCCGAAACTGTCGGGCATGATGCGGATGAGGGGCAGCCGCCCACTGTCCGCCGGGATGAAACGGCTCGACCCGATCCAGATCAACTGCGCCGGACCTCCGGGACTCGTGTGGATCATGTCGCCGGGCTGGAGATCTTCGATGGCGATGTCGCCCTGCACCGTTTGGATTGGCGTCCCGCGGGCGAAGGCCGCGAAAGCGGCTTCGAAAAGTGGCGCAGTGGGGGCGGTGTCTTGCCCGATATAGAGCGACCCGTCGGCGCGGAGCGCGGCGACTTCATAGCTGCGCATCGGCGCGGGCGGTGGGCCTTCGGCTTTGGTGGCGGTCTGAGTCATGCAAAACCCTTTGTCGGCCCGGCACAGCGCTGCCGTGGGCGGCATGCACCGGCTCGGGCTGACGGATACTGCGCCATGTTCTGCGGGATTTGTCAAAATATCCGGCCTGAGCGCTGCGCTTTGCGCGCCAATCTCGGCTGAATGCGGGGGGGCTGTTTCCGGGCCGGGTGCGTGATCGCCATATTCGCATGAAAACGCCCCTCGCAACGAATCAACGTCACGAGGGGCGGTCTGCTATACCGGGCACGTGGCACCGGTACCGGGGGAAACTTCTCAGGCGGTCTTGCGGACCGGGGCATTGCCGGAGCGTTTGGCTATGAAAGCGGCGCGGCGCACACCGCGGGCCCATGGCATGACGGTGTCGGTCTTGGCCGCTGTCTCGACAACGGATTTGATGAAGCGCGGGTTCTTTTTCATGGCTTTGTTCCTCTTCGGGTCACGCGGGCATCGTTGCATCCACTATCGCAGTGCAATCGGGCCGGTTTTTGACCGTGGGCGAGAAACTTGTGGGAATTTGGCGGGTTCGAAGGGCGGTCTTGGGCGCCTTTGCCATACTTCGAAAAGTGTTAATTTTCGGTGGTTTGCAGGGGGTGCTGGAAACAATGGGGTCGCAAGGGGCTGATTGTGCTAAGTTTCGCGACAGCAATGCGGCGCGAAACGGGCAGGCTTTGCCGCAATCCCGCCCCGTTCAGAGGGTGATCGCCGAGAGCAAGCGGCCATAGTCCGCTTCCTTGGCGTGGGTCGTGCGCCGGTAGGAATAGAATCGCGCGGCATCGGCGTAGGTGCAATGCCGCGTCCATTCCGCATGGCCCACCCCTGCCGCGCGCAGCCGGTTCAGGCCAAAGCCGGGCAGGTCGAAATGCAGGCGGTCGCCTTCGCCTTGGGCAAAGTAGCGGGCAAACTCGGGGTCGGCATTCATGAAGTTGTCCAGAAACTCCGGCCCGACCTCATAGGCGCGCTGGCTGATGGAGGGGCCGATCACCGCGGTGATCTTTTCGCGGGTAGCGCCGAGATCGACCATCGCGTCGACCGTCGCCTCGAGTATCCCATCAAGTGCGCCGCGCCAGCCTGCATGGGCCGCGCCGACCACACCGGCCTGCGCATCCGCAAAGAGCACGGGCTGGCAGTCAGCGGTCAGGATCGACAGGGCGATGCCGGGGGTTTGGGTCACCAGCGCATCGGCGCGGGGCTTGTCGTCGCGCGGTTCCGTCACGGTGACGACGGTGGCAGAGTGGACCTGATGCACCCCGACAAGATGGTCGGCGGGGAGGCCCATCGCCTCGGCGGCGCGGGCGCGGTTGATGCGCACGATTTCGGATTGGTCCGAGCTGCCGCTGCCGCAGTTCAGCCCGGAAAACACCCCCGATGACGCGCCGCCACGGCGGGTGAAAAACCCGTGCCGCAAAGGGGCAAGCGCATCGGATGTCAGAATTTCGAGCGTCATACTTCTGTCCCCGGGGGCGGGGTCTGACCTTTTTGGTAGAGCCCCATCACTTTGAACAGGTTTCCCATTTCCGCCGGGTGCGTCAACCGTCGATGTGCGGCAATATGGTTGCTGAGCGCGTCACCGGTCAGCGCCTCGGCCAGTTTCTGCGCGCGGGGGGTGATGCCCAACCGCTCCAGAAAAACGCCTTGGGTGACCACGCGGCTATGGGGGCAGGGGCAGGCGCGGGCGAGCGCCTCGAAATCGACATGGGCGGTCAGATCGGCCTGCCCGGGATTGGCGAGCGGATCGGCAGGGCTGTGGTTTTCCAGCGCTTGCAGCGTGTCGCCCAAGGCGCGCCAATCGCCATAGTCGATGATCAGCCCCGCCCCGCCATGGGCCGCGATACGTTTGCCGATCTCTTGCATGATCTCCGCCGCCGGAGCGCAAAGCTCAACAAGGTCGCCGTCTTTCGTATCCTCCAGCCGATGGGCAAGGGCAGGCTGTGGGGTCACGGGGCCGAGGCCAAAGGTCAGCGCCCCCTCTGCCGCGCCCACCCGGCGCTCGGCCCAGCCTGCGCCTTGGCGGATGAATTGCCGGATCGGCAGCGCGTCGAAAAACTCATTGGCGACGAGGAACAGCGGCGCATCTGGCAGGTCAGCGGCACTCTCGGCCCAAGTGACCTCGGCCCCTCGCAACGTCTCGCGCTGCACCTCGCGTAAAGAAGGAGAGGCTTCGACCAGCGTGACCTGCGCCGCGTCCTGAAACCCCGGCACCCGCGCCGTGGCGCGCAGGATATCGGCCATCAATGTCCCCCGGCCCGGCCCAAGCTCGGCCAGTGTGAAGGGGGAGGGCGCGCCCTGATCCAGCCAGCTTTGCGCCAGCGACAGGCCGATCAACTCGCCAAACATTTGGCTGATCTCGGGGGCGGTGATGAAATCCCCCTCCGGGCCGAAAGGCGCCCGGGTGGTATAGTACCCCCAGTCGGGATGCAGCAGGCAGGACTGCATATAGGCGTCCAGCCGCATCGGCCCTTCCAGTGCGATCCGTGTGAGCAGATGGTCCTTCAGGCTCATGCCTGCCGCCGCGCTCGGATGATGAGGAAGACGCCCACGGCAATCATCGGCAGCGATAGGATTTGCCCCATGGTCAGCCCCCAGCCGCCGATATGCCAAGCCAGCCCCAGCGGGTTGCCGGGGGTGACGAATTGCGCGTCGGGCTGGCGCAGGAACTCCACCGCGAACCGTGCCGCGCCATAGCCCGCAAGGAAAGTGCCACCGATCAGCCCCGGCATTTTGAGCGCGCCGCGTTTCCACGCCATCCAGATCAGGACGCCGCCCAAGAGCAGCCCCTCCAGCAGCGCCTCATAGAGCTGCGAGGGATGGCGCGCGCAGATGCCCGCCACATCGGGGCAGAACTGCGCCGCTTCACCGGGGAAGGCCACGCCCCAAGGCAGATCGGTCGGGCGGCCCCAAAGCTCGGCATTGATGAAATTCGCCAGACGCCCCAGAAACAGCCCCGGCGCCAGCCCCAGACAGACCATATCCCCGGTCGAGATTACCGGGATGCGGTGCCGCCATGTATAGAAAAGCCCGGCCAGAATGACCCCGAGCGCCCCGCCGTGAAAGGACATGCCGCCTTCCCAAAGCTGCAAGATGGCCGCAGGGTTCGACAGGTAATAGGCCGGCTGATAAAACAGGACATAGCCCAGCCGCCCGCCAAGGATCACGCCCAGAATGACCCAAAAGAGCAGATCCTCGACCTGACCGGGTTTCATCACCGGCGTGTCGTTCTTCCACAGTTGGGGGCGTTTGACCGCCGCGGTGGCGATGCGCCAGCCCAGCAGAATGCCCACGATATAGGCCAGCGCATACCAGCGCAGCGCGAAGGTGGAACCAAACAGGGTCACCGAAAAGATTTCCGGCGCGATATCGGGGAAGGGGAGCATGGCTATCATGCTGCTGATTGAGCAAGGCCGCGCGGGGAAGTCAACCTTGCGAGCAAGGGCGTCGCGCCCCATATAGAGGCTAACAAACCTCCGGAGGCCAGACATGCAGACCCGCAACAAGTTTTTCGATGATGTTTCACAGATGATGACAAACGCGATGGGCGTCGCCCAAGGCGCTAAGGACGAGGCCGAGACCGCCTTCAAGGGCATGCTCGACCGTTGGCTCGCTGACCGTGATTTCGTCACCCGTGAGGAGTTCGACGCGGTGCGCGCCATGGCGCAGAAGGCACGCGAAGAGAACGAAGCGCTGAAAGCGCGGCTCGACAAGCTCGAAGCCAAAGACTGAACCCGATAGAATTCGATCAGCCGCCCCGGGCCGGGGCGGCGATCCCCCGCGTGGACAGGGGCCGTTTGCGGCCCCTCGCGCCCTCTTTCTCCAATTTATAGACGATTTCCGCGATTTACCCACAAGTTATTGCGGTTATCCCCTATCAATTGTGGTTATCCCCAAGAAAAAACTTGCCAGACTGTTCCGCCGCAAGCACCATATCTTGTATAGGTGATGTGAACCTACACGCCTATTTGTGCAGGCTTCCATGCATGGTGGGCCAAGTCCCGCCCCGTGGAACAGATTGAGAGGTGGCGAAATGGCCCTGTCCGAGCATTACCTTGAAGAAGAAATCCACCCCATTGATATCGTTGAAAATCTCGCGGCCCATCACGATTGGGAATTCGACCGCGTGGCGGATGACCAGATCGCCATGGCGGTCGAGGGGCAGTGGCGGACCTATTCCATCACGCTGGCATGGTCGGCTTACGATGAAACGCTGCGGCTGATCTGCACCTTCGAGATGGAGCCTCCGGCTGAAAAACTGCCGGAACTTTACGAATTGTTAAACCTCGTCAACGATCAATGCTGGGCGGGGGCCTTCAGCTTTTGGGCCGATCAGCAGTTGATGGTCTACCGCTACGGGCTGGTTTTGGCGGGCGGACAGGTCGCGGGGCCAGAGCAGATCGACACGATGATCGGGGCCGCCGTCATGAGCGCGGAACGCTACTATCCTGCGCTGCAATTGCTCGTCTGGGGCGATCAATCCCCAAAGGCCGCGATGGACGTCGCCATTGCAGAGGCTTACGGCCGGGCGTAACAAAGTCCCCGAACAACTTCGGGGGATAGGATGAAAGACGGGAGAGTAGCACGCGACGGTCTGGTTTTGCTGGGCTGTGGCAAAATGGGATCGGCCATGTTGGAAGGCTGGCTGGCGCAGGGGCTGCCGGCAAGCGCGGTCTGGGTCGTGGACCCGAAACCGTCCGATTGGCTGCAAGGCACCGGCGTGAACCTGAACGCCGACCTGCCTGCCGCGCCAGCGGTGGTGCTGGTGGCGGTCAAACCGCAGATGATGGCGGACGCACTGCCGACGCTTCAGGCGATGGGCAATGGCGAGACGCTTTTTGTCAGCGTCGCGGCGGGAACGACCATCGGTTACTTCGAAAGCATCCTTGGCGGCGACACGCCTATCGTGCGGGCCATGCCCAATACCCCTGCTGCCATCTCTAAAGGGATCACCGCCATTGTCGGCAACGCCAAAGCGGGCAGCCGGTCGCTGGATGAAGCTGAGACCCTGCTGAGCGCGGTGGGCGAGGTCGTCCGTCTGACCGAAGAGGCGCAGATCGACGCGGTCACGGGGGTCAGCGGCTCCGGTCCGGCCTATGTCTTTCACATGATCGAATGCATGGCCGCCGCTGGTGTGGCCCAAGGCTTGCCCGAAGAATTGGCGATGCAATTGGCCAAGGCAACCGTTGCCGGGGCAGGGGCGCTGGCGATGCAGGCTGAAGAGGAACCGGCGCAGTTGCGCGTCAACGTCACCAGCCCCAATGGCACGACCCAAGCGGCGCTTGAGGTTTTGATGGACGAGGCCCAAGGCTTCCCGCCCCTTCTCAAGCGCGCAGTCGCCGCCGCGGCGGACAGATCGCGGGAGCTGGCCAATGGCTGAGATCACTTTCGACGATTTCCTGAAAGTCGATATTCGCGTCGGCACCGTGACCCGGGCCGAAGCCTTTCCGGAAGCACGCAAACCGGCGATCAAACTCTGGGTAGATTTCGGCGAGGAGATCGGCGAGCGTAAGACCTCGGCCCAGATCACCGCGCATTATACGCCGGAGACGCTGGTGGGACGGCAGGTCGTGGCCGTGGTTAACTTCCCCGCCCGTCAGATCGGGCCTTTCATGTCCGAGGTGCTGGTGCTCGGCCTGCCCGACAAGGACGGAGAGATCGTGCTTTTGTCGCCCGATCAAAAAGTGCCCGAAGGAGGGCGGATGCATTGAAAAAGATATTGATTGCCAGACCCTTGCCCAAAGAAGTCACCGAAGCGTTAAAGGGCTGCGAAGTGACGGTGCGCGAGGAAACTGCGCCGCTTTCGGGCGAAGAAATGCGCGCCGCGCTGCGCGACTATGACGGAGTGATGCCGACCCTGGGGGATGCTTTCTCGGCCGAGGTTTTCGCCGATGTGCCCGAGCCGCGCTGCAAGATCCTCGCCAATTTCGGCGTCGGTTATAACCACATCGACGCGGCAGCGGCGCGCGCGGCGGGGGTGGAGGTGACCAACACCCCCGGCGCCGTCACCGATGCCACGGCGGATGTCGCCATGACGCTCATGCTGATGTCCGCCCGCCGCGCTGCCGAAGGGGAGCGGCTGGTCCGCTCCGGCGGATGGGCGGGCTGGCACCCGACGCAGATGCTGGGCCTGCATCTGACAGGCAAACGGGTCGGCATCGTTGGCATGGGGCGGATCGGGCAGGCCATCGCGCGGCGCTGCCACTATGGGTTCGAAATGCAGGTCAGCTATTTCAACCGCAGTGAGAAAGACCTCGATTTTCCCGCTACCCGTGTCGAGAGCCTGACCGCGCTGGCTGAAGCCGTGGATGTGCTTGTCATCGCCGTGCCCGGCGGCGGCGAGACCCGGCATCTGATCGATGAAGCCGTTCTCGGCGCGATGCAGCCCCATGCCCATCTGATCAACATCGCCCGCGGCGATGTGGTGCAGGAGGCCGCGTTGATCAAAGCCCTGCAAGCGGGGCGCATTGGCGGTGCGGGTTTGGATGTCTATGAGTTCGAGCCCAAGGTGCCGCAGGCGCTGCGCGATCTCGACAACGTTGTGCTGTTGCCGCATCTCGGCACGGCGGCGCATGAAGTCCGTGTCGATATGGGGCTGATGGCCGTTGCCAATCTACGAGCCTTCATCGACGGAGAGACCCCGCCAAACCGGGTTTAACCGTCGCCCACGGCGGCGCGCCAGTGTTTGCGGCAGAGCGAGACATAGGTCTCGTTCCCGCCGATCTGCACCTGCGCGCCGTCCCGCATCGCTTGCCCTTCGGCGTCGCGGCGCACGACCATCGTGGCCTTCTTGCCGCAATGGCAAATGGTGCGCACTTCGCGCATCTCATCGGCCAGCGCCAGCAGGGTGGCGGAGCCGGGGAAAAGCTCACCCCGGAAATCGACGCGAAGGCCAAAACACATGATCGGCACGCCCAGATCATCCACCGCACGGGCCAGTTGCCAGACCTGCTCGACCTCCAGAAACTGCGCCTCATCGACAAAGATACAGGCGCAGGGGCCTTGCTCCAACCGAGCTTCGATCTTGGCCAAAAGGTCTTCGCCCGGGGCGAAAGTATCGGCCTCTTGCCCAATGCCGATACGGGAGGCGATGCGCCCTTCGCCCGCGCGGTTGTCGAACTGCGCGGTGAGCAAAAAGGGCACCATGCCGCGTTCCATATAGTTATGCGCCGCTTGAAGCAGCACCGTGGATTTACCGGCGTTCATGGTGGAGTAATTGAAGTAGAGCTTTGCCATGTGCAGGGTGTTACGCCGCCCATGACAGCGGATCAAGATGCAAACCCCGCCCTGATCTTAGGGCCGGGCGCCGCGGGTTAGCCGCGCTTTTTGACGATGACGGAGCCTACGGAATAGCCCGCCCCGAAGGAGCAGATCAGCCCAGTGTCGCCGTCTTCCAGATCGTCGGAGTTCTTGGCGAAAGCGATGATCGACCCGGCGGAGGAGGTGTTGGCGTAGTCTTGCAGAATGTTGGGCTGTTCGCCCGGCTCGGGTTCCCGCCCCAGCACTTTGCGCCCGATGAAATCGTTCATCGACTTATTTGCCTGATGCAGCCAGATGCGCTTGAGATCGGCGGATTCCAACCCGTTGTCGGACATATGCCCACCGATATGGTCGGCCACCATGGGTAACACTTCCTTAAACACTTTGCGCCCATTCTGCATGAACTGCATATCGCGCCGGTCGCTCAGCCCATCGGGGCGGGAGCGGCGGAGGAAGCCGTTGTTGTTGCGGATGTTGTTGGAATATTCGGTCGCGCAGCGGGTGGAGATGACGTCGAAACAGGGGCCGTCGACATCTTCGGCCCGTTCCAGCAGCGTGGCGGTGGCCACGTCACCAAAGATGAAGTGGCAATCGCGATCACGCCATTCGAGGTGGGCTGAGCAAATCTCGGGGTTCACCACGAGGGCGGAGCGGATGGAGCCGGAGCGGATCATATCCGCCGCCGCCTGAATGCCGAAAGTGGCCGAAGAACAGGCGACGTTCATATCGAAGGCAAAGCCCTTTACGCCCAGAAGCTCCTGAATCTCAATGGCCACGGCAGGATAGGCGCGCTCGAGGTTGGAGGCGGCGCAGATCACCGCGTCCACATCCTCGGCACTCTTTCCAGCGGCGGCGAGTGCCTTCTGCGCGGCATCAATGGCCATTTCGGCCATGAGGGAAGGTTCCTCATCCGCGCGCTGGCGCAGCAGGGGGTGCATCACATTGGGGTCCAGCACGCCGGATTTATCCATGACATAGCGCTGTTCGATGCCGCTGGCTTTGACGATGAACTCTTCCGAAGAATGCGCCTTGGCCTCTAGGGTGCCCGCTTCGATCGCCTCGGCATTTTCGGCGTTGTAGAGGTCGGCATAGGCGTTGAAGGCTTCGACCAGTTCGGCGTTGGTGATGGTTTGCTGCGGCGTGAAAACGCCCGTACCGGTGATGGCGGCTTGATACATCGGTGTGATCCCTTTCTCTCCAACGGCATGGCTGGTCTGATAAAGCTGAGCAGCCCCGGGCGAATTGCAAGGGCCGTTGTCATGTCGGTGCACTTTGATGCAGGGGGCAGCAAGGTGCAGGTTCCATACTCTAGCGAAACCGCGCAGGACTTGCCACGGCTTTGACGGGGCAGACGTGTGAATGCCGCTACAGTTGCGAATTTTGATCGCCCCGGCCCCCGCGCGCTGGCTTGACTATGCAACCGGAAGCGCGCAGTGATTGAGCATTAGCAATCATTAATTGAACGAGAACAGTCAGGGTTTTTTTGAGGCAGCGGCCCCTCCGGCGCGTGATTTACAGGTCCACCATCCGCGAATGCCGCAGCCTAAAGCACAGAATTTGCTTACGGATTCAACCTCCGAAAAAGAGAGGTGTCATGAGGCGCAGTATTATCAGTCGAATGCTTTGCGAGCGGGCAAAGCGTTTTCGCAAGGACGAGGGCGGCGGTATGCTGGTCCTCATGTTGGTCGTGTTTTTCGGGATCACGATCTTTGGCGGGCTGGCCGTGGATCTGGCGAACCACGAGCGGACGCGGACCACCTTTCAGACCCACCTGGACAATGCCGTGCTGGCCGCGGCGAGCCTGTCACAAGACCTCGACCCAGAAGAGGTCGTGCGCAGCTATCTTACCTCAGCGGGGCTCGATCCGTCCGAGGTGGTGATCGACTCGAGCGAAGAAAAGATCGGCGGCATTCTGGTGGGGCGCACCGTCGAAGCCTCGCTCCCTGCCGGGCTGAACACCTATTTCTTCCGGTTTTTCGACATCGATTCACTCGGGATGACGATCAGTTCTGAGGCGACCGAACGGGTTGAGGACATCGAGATTTCGCTGGTGTTGGATGTGTCGGGGTCGATGGGGGAGAGGACCAGCGACCGGAGCGGGATCAAGTTGACCCTGCTGAAGAATGCGGCCATCGACTTTGTCGATACGATCCTAAGCGATACCGAAGAGGGACGCGTATCGATTTCGATCATTCCCTATTCGACCAAGGTAAATGCGGGAGAAGCCCTGCTGGGCCAATATTCGACAACCACCGAACATAGCTATTCCCACTGCGTGGATTTCGATGGGAATGACTATGGTTCCTTGGCGATCGACCCCCAACAACAGATGCAACGGACAGGGCACTTCCAGTTCCAGAGCATGTCGAGTTCCGACCAGGAAAGGGGCCAATGGGTTTGCCGTAAAGACGCAGGTTTTGAAATTACTCCTCTGTCAGACTCGGTCGCGGCGCTGAGATCGCAAATCCTCGCTTTGACCGCCGAAGGGTCGACGTCGATCGACGTTGGTGCGAAGTGGGGGCTGGCCTTGCTTGACCCCTCCGCACAGGGGCCGGTGAGCGGGTTGATCGACGCCGGTCTGGTCCCGCAGGAGTTTCAAGGCCGTCCGCACCCACACGGGGCTGATAACAGCATGAAGGTTCTGGTGCTGATGACGGATGGTGAGAACTTTCCGGAATACCGTCTTGAGCCTGAGTATGCCTCTGGCGAGTCGGATGTGATCCGCACCGATTACGGGTCGGTGGTGTTCTATACAGTGGATTCTGCCGAACGCTCCAACGAATACGACGGGGATAATTCCTATCCTGAAGACTACTTTTATGCGACCCACCCTTGGGGCTCTGATCGTAGGTGGGATGATTACACGCTGCTCAACCACCCCAGTCTACGGGACTATAGGGATCAAGGGCAGGAAGAACGGCTCGAATGGCCCGAGGTTTGGGCCGAGATGTCCCCTTACTATTACGGATATAATCTCTATGGCCGGCGGCGGACGACGAACTGGTGGGGCGGATCGCAGACTTGGAGTTCCCGCGCGAACAGTTTTTGGAACAACATGCACGACACCATCAGCGCGAGCGAGAAAGACCGCCGCCTGCGCCAAATCTGCGGCGTCGCGAACACGGCTGGCGTCGTGGTCTATTCCATCGGCATGGATGTCGACAGCACCAACTCCCTCAGCCTTCTGAAAGACTGCGCCTCTTCCGAGGCCCATTACTTCGACGTTCAGGGTCTCGAAATCCAAACCGCCTTCGACATGATCGCGGCGTCCATCTCTATGTTGAGGCTGACGAAATGATCCGCTTCGTCAAAGACCGCTTTCGCCGGTCCGAGGCGGGCGGGGTCACCATCGAGTTCGTCATCCTTTTGCCGCTCGTCTTTTACTTTTTCTTCCTCGCGCTTGAGACGGGGTTGTGGAGCGCGCGTGAGATCATGCTGCGCCGGGCCACGAATTTGGCCGTGCGGGACGTGCGTTTGGCCACCGGTTCTGTGCCAGGCTATGACGCGATGAAGGCGCTGATTTGTGAGCGGTCGGTTTTCGATGCGGGCTGCATCGAGAATATCCGGATCGAGATGCGCGCCATGCCGATTGCCGATTGGGCTGATCTGAGCGGGGCTGCCCCCTGTGTCGACCGGGATGAGGATTTCGACCCGGCAAATGGTTTTCTGCCGGGTCAGCAGAACAACCTGATGATGATGCGGGTCTGTCGTTTGTTCGATCCGCTTTTGCCGGGGACAGGCTTGGGCCGGAAATTGCCCGAAGGGTCGGATGGCACATATGGCGTGCGGGTCACCACCGCTTTCGTGACGGAGCCGCGCGGATGAGGGGGATCGTATTCAAACGTTTCGTCCAGTCGGAAGAGGGCAGCCAGACGATTGCCTTTCTGGTTCTGCTGCCGTTGTTGGTCTGGTCGATCATGGCGATGCTGACCTTTACCGATGCCTTTCGGGTCCGCGGGATGGCGACCGATGCCACCGCCGTCATCGCCGACAGCCTGTCGCGGCAGACGACGCCGATCAACGCCGCTGATCTCTTGGGCCTGCAGTCGGTCGCGGAGCAACTCACCGGTTACGAAGTCTCTCTGCGCGTCACGCAGGTGCGGTGCATTCTGAATTGCGACAGTCTGGACCGCCGGATTTTGGCGGTGGATTTCTCGCAAGGCATAGGGCTGGACAGCCTGCTCGACATCGACTTTATCGCGGGGCTTTCGCGTGAACGGGTGCCGCTGATGGCCAATGGTGACCGTCTGGTGCTGGTGGAGACTTCTTTCATGCACGAGCCGATTGCGCAGATCGGCTTGGAGGGCACGGAGGTCAACGTCTCGCATGCCACGCGGATGCGTTTCGCACCTCAGCTTTGCTGGATCCGGTGCATCATCAGCTAAGCGGGCACCGATGCCCAAATGCGAAAGGGGCTGCCCGATGGGCAGCCCCTTTTTCTTATCCCTGAAGCGCTTTCACGCCGATCGCATCCTCGGCCTGCGCCTTGATTGCCAATGCGGCGGCATGGGCGCCTGCGGCGGTGGTGAAATAGGGGATCTTGTCGTAAAGCGCGATAGAGCGGATCGACTTGCTGTCTTCGACCGCCTGTGCGCCTTCGGTGGTGTTCATCACCAGATGCACCTCGCCGTTCTTCATCATATCGGTGATGTCGGGGCGCCCCTCGTAGACCTTGTTCACCACATCGCAGGCATGGCCATTGGCGGTGAGCCATTCCGCCGTGCCACGGGTGCCGATGAGGGTAAAGCCTTGGTCCAGCAGGATCTTCGCCGCATCCAGCATGTTCTGGCCCTTATCCGCATCCTTGACCGACAGGAAGGCGCAGCCCTTGCGCGGCAGCGGGTTGCCCGCGCCCATCTGCGCTTTGAGGAAGGCGCGGGGGAAGTCGCGGTCCCAGCCCATGACCTCACCGGTGGAGCGCATTTCTGGCCCCAGCAGCGTGTCGACGCCGGGGAAGCGGGCAAAGGGCAGCACCGCCTCTTTGACCGAGAACCAAGGCATATCGGGGTCGGCCAGCGTCATCGGATCGCCCAAGGGCAGCGTGTCTTCATAAGCGGCCTGATCGGGGTAGGGCGGGCGCTGCGGGAAGTTGCTCAGCGGCTCACCGGCCATGATCCGCGCGGCGATGGAGGCGATGGCGCTGTCGGTCGCCTTGGCCACGAAGGGCACGGTGCGCGAGGCACGGGGGTTCACCTCGATGAGGTAAATCTCGCCGTCCTTCACCGCGAACTGGATGTTCATCAAGCCTACGACGTTAAGCGCCTTGGCCAGCGCGCGGGTCTGCTCTTCGACCTCTTCGATCACCTCGCGCGGCAAAGAATAGGGCGGCAGCGAACAGGCGCTGTCGCCGGAGTGGACGCCCGCCTCTTCGATGTGCTGCATGATGCCCGCCACATGGACATTCTCGCCGTCGCAGAGCGCGTCGACATCAAGCTCCACCGCGCCCGAGAGATAGCTGTCGAGCAGCACCGGGCTGTCGCCCGAGACGACGACGGCGGTGGTGATATAGCGCTCAAGGCTGGCTTGATCGCGCACGATCTCCATGGCGCGACCGCCCAGAACGTAGGAGGGGCGGATCACCAGCGGGAAGCCGATTTCCTTGGCGATCTCCATCGCCTCTGCATCGGAATGGGCGATGCCATTGCGCGGCTGTTTCAGGCCAAGGTTCAGCACAAGCTGCTGGAAACGCTCACGGTCTTCGGCCAGATCGATCATGTCGGGCGTGGTGCCGAGGATCGGAATGCCCGCTTCTTGCAAACCATTGGCGAGCTTCAGCGGGGTCTGGCCGCCGAACTGGACGATGACGCCGTGCAGCGTGCCGTTCTCCTGCTCGACGCGCAGGATCTCCATGACATGCTCAAAGGTAAGCGGCTCGAAATACAGGCGGTCCGAGGTGTCATAGTCGGTCGAAACCGTCTCGGGGTTGCAGTTGACCATGATGGTCTCATAGCCCGCATCCGTCAGCGCATAGCAGGCGTGGCAGCAGCAATAGTCGAACTCGATGCCCTGACCGATCCGGTTCGGGCCACCGCCGAGGATGACGACCTTCTTGCGGTCCGAAGGCCGCGCCTCGCATTCCGCCTCACCCATCAGCGGGGTTTCATAGGTGGAGTACATGTAGGGCGTCTGCGCCTCGAACTCGGCGGCGCAGGTGTCGATGCGTTTGAACACGGCCTTGACGCCAAGCGCGAGCCGCGCGTCGCGGACCTGTGCCTCACGGCTGTCGGTCAGCATGGCGAGGCGGGCGTCGGTGAAGCCCATCATTTTCAACTCGCGGAAGGTATCGGCATCGCTTGGCAAGCCGTTTGCGCGAACGCCTTCCTCGGCCTCGACAATCTCACGGATGCGGGCAAGGAACCATGGGTCGAACATGGTGTGCGCGTGTAGATCGTCGTCGGACATGCCGTGCCGCATCGCTTGGGCGATGGTGCGCATCCGGTCGGGCGTGGGCGCCGACACGGCTTTGATAAGCGCCGCCATATTCTCAGGCGCGTCGCCGAGCAGGTCGCTGTTGAGCCCGGCGATTTCGACTTCGTCAAAGCCTGTGAGGCCCGATTCCATCGAGGCCAGCGCCTTTTGCAGGCTCTCGTGGATGGTGCGGCCAATGGCCATGGTCTCACCCACCGATTTCATCGCGGTGGTCAGGTTGGGCTCGGCCCCGGGGAATTTCTCGAAGGCGAATTTGGGGATCTTGGTGACCACATAGTCGATGGTTGGCTCGAAGGAGGCGGGGGTGACGCCGGTGATGTCGTTGTCGAGCTCATCTAGCGTGAAGCCCACGGCGAGCTTCGCGGCGATCTTGGCGATGGGGAAACCCGTGGCCTTGGACGCCAGCGCCGAGGAGCGGCTGACGCGCGGGTTCATCTCAATCACCACCATGCGGCCATCGGCGGGGTTCACCGCCCATTGTACGTTGGAGCCGCCGGTTTCCACCCCGATCTCGCGCAGCACCGCGATGGAGTGGTTGCGCATGATCTGGTATTCTTTGTCCGTCAGCGTCAGCGCGGGGGCCACGGTGATGCTGTCGCCGGTGTGCACGCCCATCGGATCAATGTTCTCGATCGAGCAGACGATGATGGCGTTGTCGGCGGTGTCGCGCACCACCTCCATCTCGTATTCCTTCCAGCCCAGCAGCGACTCGTCGACGAGGATCTGGCCCATCGGCGAGGCATCCATGCCCGAGCGGCAGTAGAACTCGTAATCCTCGCGGTTGTAGGCCACGCCGCCGCCGGTGCCGCCCATGGTGAAGGCGGGGCGGATGATCGCCGGAAGGCCCACGTATTCCAGCGCTTCGAGCGCGAGGTTCACGCCGGCGGCGAGGTCTTTCTTACCGTCTTCGCGCTTGGGCGCGGTGACGATGGTGGCCTTGGGGTTTTCGATGCCCAGACGGTCCATCGCTTCGCGGAACAGCTTGCGGTCTTCGGCCATCTCGATGGCCTCGCGCTTGGCCCCGATCATCTCGACGCCGAATTTTTCTAGCACGCCCATTTCTTCGAGCGCGAGCGAGGTGTTGAGGCCCGTCTGCCCGCCCATGGTGGGCAGCAGCGCATCGGGGCGCTCTTTCTCGATGATTTTAGCGACGATTTCGGGCGTGATGGGCTCGATATAGGTGGCATCGGCGAGCCCGGGATCGGTCATGATCGTGGCCGGGTTGGAGTTGACGAGGATGACGCGGTAGCCTTCCTCTTTCAGCGCTTTACAGGCTTGGGCGCCGGAATAGTCGAACTCGCAGGCTTGTCCGATGACAATCGGCCCCGCACCAATGATCATGATCGACTGGATGTCGGTACGTTTCGGCATGGCGGCCCCCTAATTTTGCAAATTGTCCTGCCTTATAGGGATGGCGGCACGGGCTGCAAGGGGGGAATGGCTTTGACGGCCCCAGAAATAAGGGCGGGGCCGTCTGTTCAACCTTTGCGGGCGCTATGCAGGGGCGATCCGCCGGGGCGGAAGGGGTCAGCCCACGGGCGCGGCCCCTTCGGCGTTTAGAAAGATGCGCAGCGTGGCTTCGAACTCGCGCGGTTTCTCTGCGTGCAGCCAATGCCCCGCGCCGGGGATTTTGGCAAAGCGCGCTTGTGGGAACAGCGCCTTGATCGGCTCGCGGTGTTTGGGCTGCACATAGTCCGAGGCGCCGCCCGAGAGGAACAGGGTCGGCCCCGTGAACTGGCCATCGACGTCTTCGGGCCAGCCGACGATCTTGGGCATCTCTGCCTCAAGCGCGTCAAGGTTCAGCCGCCAGCGTTTGCCGGGCAGGTCGAGCGATTGGGTGAAGAAGCTCTGCAACGCACGCTCGACCCCTGCTGAGGCCAGTTGCGCCTCGGCGTCCGAGCGGCGCTCGACTTCGCTTAGGTCCACGCCGCGCATGGCGTCGATGAACATTTGCTGCGTGTGGCCGTAAGCGACGGGCGCGATGTCGGCGACGATCACGCGGCGCAGCAGCTTGGGCCGGGTCAGCGCCAGCATCATCACCGCCTTGCCGCCCATCGAGTGGCCGCAGATGTCCACCGGGCCGCCCAGATGCATGATCACCTCGGCCAGATCCTGCGCCATTTCGGGGTAGCTGTGGGTATCGTGATGCGGGCTGCTGCCGTGGTTGCGCATGTCGACGGTGACGACATGACGCGCGTCCGCGAGGCGTTTGGCGATCACGCCCCAGTTGCGGCCAGAGCCATAGAGGCCATGGACAATAAGCAGGGTCGGGCGGTCGGCGGTGGCTTCGCCATATTCGGTGTAATTCAACATGCGGGCAAATTACGGGCATTGCAGCCCGGGGACCAGAGCGATTAGATGCGCCCATGATTGACCGGCAAGATTTCAACACCCGCGCCGAGGCGCTGCGCCCCCTGTTCGAGGACCGTCTGCGCATCAAGGCCCGTGACCTACGCGAGGCGTTTCACCGCGCCGGACCAGAACTGCCACGCGGCATTCGTGGTGACGGGGTGTTGCTCAGCAAGACCGAGCATCTGGTCGCCAATCCCCATATCGCCCGACAGTTGGAAGATGCCCCGGTTTGGGCCGCCTTCAACCGGGTTGCAGCGCATTTGAAAGAGATCGACCCCAAAGCCCGGCGGTGCGGCATCATCCTTGACCGTTTGGCCGGGGTGGCCTTCAACATCCTTGTGGTTATCGTGGGCTTCGTGATCTGGCTTTGGTGGCGCGGCTACGTCTAAGCCGCCGCGCCCAAGGGCTCAGGCGGGGTCGTAATCCGCGTCCGTTACCTTTTCCATCCATTCGACCGCCTCACCGACCTGTGCCTCTTGCAGGGCGATATGGGTCATGGCGCTGTCGGGCGCGGCCCCGTGCCAGTGTTTCTCACCGGGGCCGAACCAGACGACATCGCCTTTGTTCAGCGTCTGCACCGGGCTGCCTTCGGTCTGGGCGCGGCCTGTGCCTTCGGTAACAATCAGGGTCTGGCCCAGAGGGTGGACATGCCACGCCGTGCGCGCGCCGGGCTGAAAGGTCACCGTCACCCCGCGGAGGCGGGCAGGGGCCGGGGCCGAGATCAGCGGGGTCATCTCGACCTCTCCGGTGAAGTAATCGTCAGGGCCGGGTTCAGAGGGGCGGCTGCCCTTGGGGTGAATGATCATGCGGTTCTCCTTTGCAGGAGAATGTGGCGCGGGGAGGGGGGATCGGCAAGGGGGCTGTCCGGCGATGATCGCCCGGAATCAAGGCGCTTTGCGCCGCCGGGCAGCGCCCGACCGCCCCATGGGCGGGCGCTTTTGCTGCCGGGCACATCACCTTGGCCGCACATCATGGTTGAGAAATAAAGCGGTAGGAACGCAGGTTGCGATGCCCAACCGCGGTCGGGCGCCGCCCGGCCGGAGGGTAAAGTGGCCCCCGCACCGCTGCGAGGGCCAGAGAGCTTACAGGTTCGGATACATCGGGAAACGCTGGCACAGCGCTTCGACCTCGGCTTTCACCTTGGCCTCGACCTCGGCATTGCCATCGGCACCATTGGCCGCCAGCCCATCGACCACTTCGATGATCCAATCGGCGATCTGGCGGAACTCGGCCTCACCAAAGCCGCGTGTCGTGCCCGCAGGGGAGCCGAGACGGATGCCGCTTGTCACCATCGGCTTTTCCGGGTCAAACGGCACGCCGTTCTTGTTGCAGGTGATATGCGCGCGGCCCAGAGCCTTCTCGGTGTCGTTGCCCTTCACGCCTTTCGGGCGCAGATCGACCAGCACAACATGGGTGTCGGTGCCGTGGGTCACGGTGTCGAGGCCACCTTTGATCAACTGATCCGACAGCGCCTGCGCATTGGCGATGACCTGTTTGGCATAGGCTTTGAACTCAGGCTGCTGCGCTTCGCCAAAGGCCACAGCCTTGGCCGCGATCACATGCATCAGGGGGCCGCCCTGAATGCCGGGGAAGATGGCGGAGTTGATCTTTTTCGAGATCGCCTCGTCATTGGTCAGGATCATGCCGCCGCGCGGGCCGCGCAGGGTCTTGTGGGTCGTGGTCGTCGCCACATGCGCATGGGGGAAGGGGGAGGGATGCTCACCCGCTGCCACGAGGCCCGCGAAATGCGCCATGTCGACGAGCAGATAGGCACCCACGCTGTCGGCAATCTCGCGCATCTTGGCAAAGTCGATCTGACGCGGGATGGCGGAGCCACCGGCGATGATCATCTTGGGCTGATGCTCTTTCGCCAGTTCGGCGACTTGATCGTAGTCCAGTATGTTGTCCTGTTTGCGCACACCGTATTGCACGGCGTTGAACCATTTGCCCGACTGGTTCGGCTTGGCCCCGTGGGTCAGGTGGCCGCCGGCATCAAGGCTCATCCCCAGAATGGTGTCGCCCGGTTGCAGCAGCGCTGTGAAGACACCTTGGTTCGCTTGGCTGCCGGAGTTCGGCTGCACATTGGCGAACTGGCAATCGAACAGCGCGCAGGCGCGTTCGATGGCGAGGTTCTCGGCCACGTCGACATGCTCACAGCCGCCATAGTAGCGGCGCCCCGGATAGCCTTCGGCGTATTTGTTGGTCATGATGCTGCCCTGCGCCTCAAGCACCGCAGCCGAAACGATGTTCTCGCTGGCGATCAACTCGATCTCGTCGCGCTGGCGGCCCAGTTCGGCATCGATCGCAGCGGCGAGGGCGGGGTCGGAATCAGCGAGAGATTTGGTGAAGAAATCGGACATCAGGGGATCCTCATTGGAGCTGGTTTCGCGTGTTGCCTATCGGAAACCCGGCCTGAGGTGAAGGCTGTAAACCGACAGGTTGCAAGATATGTGCGTCAACACTGGTGGCGCACGGAATAATGTGATTGTTTTGGCCCCAAACGCCGATGATCGGAAACTTCGCCGGAATGAGCCTGCTGACATGTCCTTAAAGATCGCTTTTGTGGCCAGCCGGGCCAGCGTGGCACAGACGGCGCGGGCCGCTTTGATCGGGCGGTATGGCGATGTGCCACTGCGTCAGGCCGAGGTGATCGTGGCGCTTGGGGGCGACGGGTTCATGCTGCACACGCTGCACAGCACCCAAGACATGGACGCGCCGGTCTATGGGATGAACCGGGGCACCATCGGCTTTTTGATGAACGCCTACCGCGAGGGCGACCTGCAAGCACGGTTGGCGGCGGCGGAAGAGGCGGTGATTAACCCTTTGGTCATGCGCGCCACCCATATCGACGGGACGATTTCGACCGCGCTGGCGATCAACGAGGTGTCTTTGCTGCGCGCGGGGCCGCAGGCGGCCAAGCTGCGCATCACGATAGACGGGCGTCAGCGGATGGAGGAACTGGTTTGCGACGGGGCACTTGTGGCGACCCCTGCGGGCTCCACCGCCTATAACTACTCGGCCCATGGGCCGATCCTGCCCATCGGTTCTGACGTTTTGGCCCTGACCCCGATTGCCGCCTTCCGCCCGCGCCGCTGGCGTGGGGCCTTGTTGCCGAAACGGGCCACGGTGCGTTTCGATGTGCAAGAACCGCAAAAACGCCCCGTGATGGCCGATGCCGACGGCCAGTCGCACCGCGATGTCACGACGGTTGAAGTTTCCTCGGACCCCAGCGTCAGCCACCGGATCCTCTTCGATCCCGGTCATGGGCTGGAAGAGCGGTTGATCTCGGAACAGTTCAACTGACCGGGAAGGGCGGCGCCTTTCCGCCGCACCTCGCGCCCGCCGGAACCCTGACTTCGCGCCTGCGTTGAGCCTGCAAGAGCGGTATCCTCCCGCGTCTTAACAGCCGAAGAAAGGAGACCTGAGATGAATTGGGACCGTATCGAAGGCAATTGGAACCAGATGACCGGCGCGGTGAAATCGCAATGGGGCGATCTGACCGATGACGAAATCGCCGAAGCCCGTGGCAATCGCGAGCAGCTGGTGGGTAAGATTCAAGAACGCTATGGCATCGCCAAAGACGAGGCCGAGCGTCAAGTCGATGACTTCGCCGCGAAATACTGAGTTTCGTCGGCAGAATTAGAAAAGGCGACCCTTTGAGGGTCGCCTTTTGCGTTTCAAGAGAGGCTTAAGCCTCGTGCCACGCGCGGTCGCCCTTGTCGTCTTTGACACGGGTGGGCAGGCCGATGTCGTCGAGCAAACCAAAGAGGGGCTTGGGGTCCAACTCTTCGACATTGACCATGGTGGCGGTGTCATAGGTGCCATCGGCGATCAGAATCGCAAAGGCCACCGGGGGCACGCCCGCGGTGTAGGAAATGCCTTGGCTGCCCACTTCGTTATAGGCGTCTTTGTGATCGGCGACGTTATAGACAAAGACCTCGACCTCGTCGCCGTCCTTCACGCCTTTCACTAAGTCACCGATGCAGGTCTTGCCGGTGTAGTTGGGCGCAAGGCTCGACGGGTCGGGCAGCACGGCTTTCACCACTTTCAGCGGCACCACTTCCAGCCCCTCGGCGGTGGTCACCGGCTGTTCGGACAGCAGCCCGAGGTTCTGCAGCACGGTAAAGACGTTGATGTAGTGATCGCCAAAGCCCATCCAGAAGCGCACGTCGGCCTGCGGGTAGTTCGCCGACAGCGAATGCACCTCGTCATGGCCCGACAGATAGGCCTTCTGCTTGCCGACCACGGGCAGATCCCATTCGCGGCCCACTTCGAACATCTTGTTCTCTTGCCACGCGCCTTCCTGCCAGCTGTAGACCGTGCCGGTGAATTCGCGGAAGTTGATCTCAGGGTCAAAGTTGGTCGAGAAATACTTGCCGTGGTTGCCCGCGTTGATGTCGACGATGTCGATGGATTTGACCTCATCCATGAACGCGTCCACCGCGAAACGCGCGAAGGCGTTGACCATGCCCGGATCGAAGCCAGCGCCCAAGATCGCGGTCACCCCCGCTTCGGCGCAGGCCTCGCGGCGCTTCCACTCGTAGTTGCCGTACCACGGCGGGGTCTCGCAAATTTTGGTCGGGTCTTCGTGGATCGCCGTGTCGATATAGGCAGCACCGGTGTCGATGCAGGCTTGAAGCACGGTCATGTTCACGAAAGGCGAGCCCACGTTGATGACGATTTGGCAGCCGGTCTCCTTGATCAGGGCGGCCACGGCATCGGTGTCCATCCCGTCAACGGCATGCGCCTTGAAGACGCCATCCTGCTTCATCGCGCTTTTCTCATGCACGCTGGCGATGATCGCCTCGCATTTGGAGAGGGTGCGGCTGGCGATATGCAAGTCACCCAAACGGTCATTATTCTGCGCGCATTTATGCGCCACGACCTGTGCGACGCCGCCCGCGCCGATGATAAGAACATTGCGTTTCATAGTGTTGACCTCTTTCCTTGTCACGACAGGGCGGCGGCGAAATCGTCATAGTCGAAATCGCGCACCATTCGGGTGGTTCCGTCCAACTCGCGCACCGCGATGTCGGGCATCTTGACGCCGTTGAACCAGTTTTTCTTGACCATCGTGTAACCGGCGGCGTCCTGGAACGAGAGCCGGTCGCCCGCCTTCAGCGGCGCATCGAAGCGGAACTCGCCAAAGATATCGCCCGCAAGGCAGGACTTGCCGCAGATCATCCATTCGTGGTCACCGCTGTCGGGGCTCACCTTCGCGGGCTCGCGGTAGATCAGCAGATCGAGCATATGCGCCTCGATGGAACTGTCGACGATGGCAAGGTTCTTACCGTTGAACATCGTGTCGAGCACGGTGACCTCCAGCGTCGCCGCCCCGGTGATCGCGGCCTCCCCGGGCTCAAGGTAGACCTGCACGCCGAACCGGTCGGCAAAGGCTTTGAGGCGCAGGGCCAGATCGTCGAGCGGATAGCCCTCGCCGGTGAAGTGGATGCCGCCGCCAAGGCTGATCCACTCCATCTTATGCAGCACCGCGCCGAAGCGCCCCTCGATCAGGGTGAGCATCTCGTCGAAACGGGCGAAGTCGTCATTCTCGCAATTGTTGTGGAACATCAGCCCGCTGATTCGTTCGGCGACCGCGTCGATCGCTGCTGGATCATGCTCGCCCAGACGGCTGAAGGGGCGGGCGGGGTCGGCGAGATCAAAGTCCGAGGTGGAGACGCCGGGGTTCACCCGCAGCCCGCGGATATGGCCCTGCGATTGCGCATCGAACTTGTCGAGCTGGCCGATGGAGTTGAAGATGATCTTGTCGGCATGGCCCAACACCTCGTCGATCTCATGCTCGGCATAGGCCACCGAATAGGCATGGGTCTCACCGGGGAATTTCTCGGCCCCGAGCCGCACTTCGTAGAGCGACGACGAGGTCGAGCCGTCCATATACTCCGACATGAAATCGAAAACCGACCATGTGGCGAAACACTTTAGCGCCAGCAGGCAACGCGCGCCCGACAGCGCGCGCAGGCGGGCGATCTTTTCCATATTGTCGCGGAGATTGGCCTTGTCGATCAGGTAATAGGGTGTCTGCACGTCGAAAACCTTTCTGCGCGGCCGGAGGGCAAGCTCCGGGAGGGAAAAGACCCACTGAATGTGCTGTCGTGGTTGGCCCCGCCGGGGGGCATTTCCGGGGGCGCTTCGCATATTTTGCGCAAGCAACGCAATTGTAAAAAACGCGCGGGCTGGGCTGCGCGCGCGTTTCTGTGGGGCTGAGTGTAGCGCCGGACGGGCAAAGGTCCACCGCCATGTGATTTTTGGTTAGCTCTGCGGGTAGCCGATGCCCTTCAACGCCTCGCGGATTTCGTCCAAAATCGCCGGATCATCGATGGTGGCGGGGGTCTTGAAGTCCTCTCCATCCGCGATCTTCACCATCGTTGCGCGCAGGATCTTGCCCGAGCGGGTCTTGGGCAGCCGGTCCACCACCACGGCCTGTTTGAACGCCGCAACCGGACCGATCTGCTCCCGCATCCGGGTGACACATTCAGCGACGATTTCCTCATGCGGGCGGTCTACGCCTTTCGTGAGGCACAAAAAGCCGATGGGCATCTGCCCTTTGAGCTCATCGCTCACCCCCACAACGGCGCATTCCGCCACGTCGGGGTGACCGGCCAAGACCTCTTCCATCGCGCCGGTCGAGAGGCGGTGGCCCGCGACGTTGATCACGTCATCGGTACGCGCCATGATCCAGACATAGCCGTCCTCGTCGATCCGGCCCGCATCGCCGGTCTCATAATAGCCGGGGAAGGTGCTGAGGTAGGATTTGCGAAAACGGTCTTCGGCGTTCCAGAGCCCCGGCAGGGTGCCGGGGGGCAGGGGCAGCTTGATGGCGATGGCGCCCAACTCTCCGGCGGGCAGGGGGTCACCGTGCTCATCCAAAATCTGCACGTCATAGCCCGGCATCGGCACGGTTGGGGAGCCGACCTTGACCGGCAGCGCCTCAAGCCCCGCCGGATTGCCGACGATGGTATAGCCTGTCTCGGTCTGCCACCAGTGATCGTAGACGGGCTTGCCCAGTTTCTCCTGCGCCCATTCGACGGTATCGGGATCCGCCCGCTCCCCCGCGAGATAGAGCGCACGCAGGCTCGACAGGTCGTATTTCTTGATCTCTTCGCCCTCGGGGTCTTCGCGTTTCACGGCGCGGATGGCGGTGGGGGCGGTAAAGAAGCTCGCCACGCCATGTTCCTCAATCACCCGCCAGAAGGTGCCCGCATCGGGCGTGCCGACGGGCTTGCCTTCGAATACGACGGTGGTGTTCCCGGCGATCAGCGGGGCGTAGCAGATATAGCTGTGCCCCACGACCCATCCTACGTCCGAGGCGGCCCAAAAGACCTCTCCCGGTTCGACGTTATAGACATTTTTCATGGTCCAGTTCAGCGCCACCAGATGCCCCGCCGTGGGCCGCACCACGCCCTTGGGCGCGCCGGTCGTGCCGGATGTGTAGAGGATATAGGCCGGGTGGTTCCCCTCCACGGGCACGCAGGGCGCCGGGCGCACGCCGTCTTGGGCGGCGTACCAGTCGATGTCCCGCTCGGGGTTCAACTCGCAGGGTTTCTGGCCGCGTTGCAGGATGATGCAGGTGTCGGGCTTGTGGCTGGCCTGTTCGATGGCTCCGTCAAGCAGCGGTTTGTAATCAACCACCCGCGAGGGCTCCACTCCGCAGGAGGCGGCGATGATCGCCTTGGGTTTGCAATCGTCGATCCGCACCGCCAATTCGCTAGAGGCAAAACCGCCAAAGACCACCGAATGGATCGCGCCGATGCGCGCGCAGGCCAGCATCGCCTCCACCGCTTCGGGGACCATGGGCATATAGATCACCACGCGGTCGCCCTTCTCGACGCCCTGCGCCACCAACGCCCCGGCGAGCGAGGCGACATGGGCCTGCAACTCCCCATAGGTCAGGGTGGATTTGCTGCCGGTGATCGGGCTGTCATGGATGATCGCCACGCGTTTGCCATTGCCTTGGTCGACATGGCGGTCGACGGCGTTGTAGCAGGTGTTCACACTGGCATCCGCGAACCATTCATAGATATGGTCGCCCCGGTCAAACAGCGCGCGCGTCGGCGCGATGTCCCAGTCGATCGCCTCGGCTTGCTCAAGCCAATAGGCTTCCGGGTCGGCCTTCCAGCGGTCGTAGGTGTCGCGATATCCCATGGTGTTCCTCCTCCTGTTGCGCTGTGCGGCAAACCCGCGGGCCGGGTATAGGTGCACTGTCGCGCAATTATTTCCAGTCACTCTGGCCGCTTAGAAAGATTTCGGCAAGCGGAACGCTATTGTTCCTGTCAGTCGTGGCGCGTCATGCTAGATTGCGTCGAAATCGAATGTTTTTTCCGGAGCCTGCCATTATGCGTCTCGCCCTTTCTTTGCCTCTTGCATCCTGCCTTGCCATTGTTGCCGCGCTGCCTGCGGCGGCGCAGGACCGTAGCATCAACTTCGCCCTGCGCGGCGGTGTCGGGGCGGCGCCGGATTATCCGGGCGCCAGTAGCTATCGCGCGACGCCGGATCTGGCCTTTACCTTCGGTTCGCTGGAATGGGGCGGGCGCAAGATCGGCACCAACATTGGCGAAGCGCCCAAGACCGGTTTCGGCTTCACTGGCGCGTTCCGCTATCTGGGTGAGCGTGACAGTTCCGATCACGCGGAGCTTGCGGGGCTTGAGGATATCGACGCGGCGGTCGAACTGGGCTTTGGCGTGGTCTACCGCGAGCTGAACTGGCAGGTCTTCGGCAAGGTGCGCCGTGGCTTTGGCGGCCATGAAGGCGTGACCGGCGACATCGGTGCCGATGTAATCTTCCGCCCCGATGAGCGCTGGACCATCACCGCAGGCCCGCGTTTCAGCCTTGGCAACGACACCTATGCTGACACCTATTACGGCGTCGACACCGCCACCACGAACTTCGCCGCTTATGAGGCCGGTGGCGGTCTGCTCGGCGCTGGTGTCGAGGTTGAGGCGACCTATCGTTTGGATGACGCTTGGGCGCTGGAAGGGGCCGTGGCCTATCAACGCCTGCTGAATGACGCCGCCGACAGCCCGATCACGCAGGCCGGGTCAGAGGATCAATGGACCATGCGCATTGGCGTCAGCCGCGCCTTTACTTGGCGGTTCTAAACGGCTTTGCGCCGCCCTTTCGGGGCGGCGCTTTGTCTTGTCTTAGCCGTAATGCGCGACCGGCGTGCCCGCGATGGCGCCCACGTTCAGCAGCCCGCGCGCGGTGATCGAGGGCGACACGATATGCGCCCGGTTGCCCATGCCCATCAGGATCGGTCCGACCTCGAGCCCGTCGCCCTTCATTTTCAGGATGTTGCGCACGCCCGAGGCAGCATCGGCATGGGCAAAGACCAGCACATTGGCGGCCCCTTCCATCCGGTTGCAGGGCAGCAGCCGCGCGCGCAGTTCGGCATCAAGCGCGGTGTCAATGTTCATCTCACCTTCGTAGACGAAATCATGATTGCCCGCGTCGAGGATTTCCAGCGCCGCGCGCAGACGTTTGCCCGACCCTTCGCCCTGATTGCCGAACTGGCTTTGTGAGCAGAGCGCCACTTTCGGCTCGATGCCAAAGCGGCGGACGTGGCGGGCGGCCCCGATGGCGATCTCGGCGATCTGTTCGGGGGTGGGGTGCAGGTTCACTTGGGTATCCGCGATGAAAAGCGGCCCGTCTTCGAGGATCATCATCGAAAGCGCGCCATGCGGGCGGAAACCGTCGCGGCCCAGCACTTGGTTGACGTAATTGAGGTGCCAGCCAAATTCGCCAAAGGTGCCGCAGATCAGGCTGTCGGCCTCACCACGATGCACCATGACGGCGCCAATGGCGGTGGTGTTGGTGCGCATGATCGCCCGCGCGATGTCGGGGCTGACGCCGCGGCGGCACATCAGGCTGTGATAGGTCTCCCAGTAATCGCGGTAGCGGGGGTCGTTCTCGGGGTTCACCAGATCGACGTTTTGGCCCAGTTGCAGGTTCAGACCCGCCTTTTCGATGCGCCGTTCGATCACCTCGGGGCGGCCAATGAGGATGGGCCGCTCCACCGTCTCTTCGATGATCGCTTGCGCGGCGCGCAGCACGCGTTCGTCCTCACCCTCGGCAAAGACCAGACGGCGGGGGGAGGAGCGGGCGGATTCGAAGACCGGGCGCATGATCAGCGCTGATTTGAAGACCGACCCATCGAGTTTGCGTTTATAGGCATCGAGGTCTTCGATGGGCCGCGCCGCGACGCCCGTCTCCATCGCGGCCTTGGCCACGGCGGAGGAGACGACGCCGATGAGACGCGGATCAAAAGGTTTCGGGATCAGATATTCCGCGCCAAAAGTCAGCTGTTCGCCCTGATAGGCCGCTGCCGCCTCCGCGCTTGTCGTGGCGCGGGCGAGGGCTGCGATGCCGTCGATACAGGCGATCTTCATCTCGTCGTTGATCGTGGTCGCACCCACGTCCAGCGCGCCCCGGAAGATGAAGGGGAAGCAGAGCACGTTGTTGACCTGATTGGGAAAATCGCTGCGCCCTGTGGCGATGATCGCATCCGGTGCCACAGCGCGGGCCACATCGGGCAGGATTTCCGGCGTGGGGTTCGCCAACGCAAAGATGATCGGGCGTTTGGCCATCTTCGCCACCATCTCGGGCGAGAGCACACCGGGGCCGGAGAGGCCGAGGAAGAGGTCGGCCCCGTCGATCACATCATCCAGCGTGCGCAGATCGGATTTCTGCGCATATTCGGCTTTGCTGGGGTTCATATCCTCGGTCCGGCCCTCATAGACCAGCCCGTTGATGTCGCAGAGCCAGACGTTCTCGCGCTTCACGCCGAGTTTCAGCAGCATATTGAGGCAGGCGATGCCCGCAGCCCCGCCCCCGGTGGAGACGATCTTGATGTCCTCGAAACGTTTGCCCGCCACATGCAGCGCGTTCTTGGCCGCAGCGCCGACGACGATGGCGGTGCCGTGCTGGTCATCATGGAAAACGGGGATGTTCATGCGCTCGCGGCAGATCTTCTCGACTACGAAACAGTCGGGCGCCTTGATGTCTTCGAGGTTGATCGCGCCAAAGCTCGGCTCCATTGCGCAGACGATCTCGGCCAGTTTTTCGGGGTCGGATTGATCGAGCTCGATGTCGAAGCAATCGATGTTGGCGAATTTCTTGAAGAGCACGGCCTTGCCCTCCATCACCGGTTTCGAGGCCAGCGCGCCAATATTGCCCAGCCCCAGCACTGCCGTGCCATTGCTGACCACGGCCACCAGATTGCCGCGCGAGGTATAGCGGGCGGCGGTGTCGGGGTCGTTTTTGATTTCGATGCAGGCCTCGGCCACGCCCGGTGAATAGGCCCGCGCCAGATCGCGGCCATTGGCCAGCGGTTTGGTCGCGCGGATCTCCAGTTTCCCGGGCCGGGGGTGTTCGTGGTAATCCAATGCAGCTTGGCGCAGGTTGGGGGTGTCGGACATCTTTTATGCTTCTCCCGAATAATGGTTTAGCGTTAAACTAATTTTCGCGCGCAAGCAAAGCGGCTTTTGGCGGGGGCGGTCTAGGTGCCGGATGGCTTTGCCCCAGCGTCGCCCTTGCAGGTCATTTTGCGCGGGCTTTAAGAGGCGATTGAGGGGACATGTGGTTTTGCATCGCACAGGGCGGGGCAATTTTCTATAGTCCGAGAAAAGGGAGAGCCTAATGACTGATTTGCGCGACGCGGCTGTGTTGGTGCGGGAAAACGCCCATGCGCCCTATTCGAATTTCAAGGTCGGCGCGGCGATCCGCACCGCCTCGGGCGCGGTGTTCAGTGGCTGCAATGTCGAAAACGTCGCTTACCCGCAGGGCACCTGCGCCGAGGCGGGCGCGATTGCCGCCATGGTGGCGGCGGGCGAGCGTGAGATCGCCGAGGTCTATGTCGTGGCGGGCAGCGATATGCCGGTGACGCCTTGCGGCGGTTGCCGCCAGAAACTCGCGGAATTCTCGGGCGGGGATGTATCCGTGACCATGGCGACCGTGGCGGGCAAGGAACAGCAGACCACCATGGGCGACTTGCTGCCGGGGGCCTTTGGCGCCGCCCATATGCAGGGTTAACCGCATGAGCGCGCGGGACATTCTGGCGCGGCTGCGCCATGGTGAGGCATTGGATGCAGAGGCGCTGACCTGGATGGCCGGGGCGCTGGCCGATGGCCGTGTCAGTGACGCGCAGGCCGGGGCCTTTGCCATGGGCATTTGCCTTAATGGCTTGGACCAGCAGGGCCGCGTGGCGCTGACCCTCGCGATGCGCGATTCGGGGCAGGTGTTGGACTGGGATTTGGATGGCCCCGTGCTCGACAAACATTCGACCGGCGGGGTGGGCGATTGCGTCTCACTGATCCTCGCCCCCGCGCTGGCCGCCTGCGGGGCCTATGTGCCGATGATCTCGGGTCGGGGGCTGGGGCATACGGGCGGCACGCTCGACAAGCTTGAGGCGATCCCCGGCGTCAGCACGCAGTTGGAAGAGGCGCGGTTTCGCGACGTGGTGCGGGAGGTGGGTTGCGCCATTGTTAGCGCCAGCGGCGACATCGCACCGGCAGATCGGCGGCTTTATGCGGTGCGGGATGTGACCTCGACCGTGGATTCGCTCGACCTGATCACCGCGTCGATCCTGTCGAAAAAGCTCGCCGCCGGGCTGGATGGGCTGGTGCTTGACGTAAAGGTGGGCTCGGGCGCCTTCATGAAGGATCTCGTGCAAGCCCGCGCCTTGGCCGAAGCGCTGAGCGGCACCGCCACGGCGGCGGGCTGCCCGACGACGGCGGTGATTAGTGACATGAACCAGCCGCTGGTGCCGAGCCTTGGCAACGCGTTGGAAGTGGCCGAGGTGATGCGGGTGCTGACCGGGGCGGCGACGGGGCCGATCCTTGATGTGGCGGCAGAATCGGGCGGCGGGCTTCTTGCCAATGGCGGTTTGGCCGCGACGGCTGAGGCGGGGGCCGAAGCCCTGCGCGCGGCGGTCCGCGATGGCCGCGCGTTGGAGCGTTTCACCCGGATGCTCAGCGCCATGGGCGCACCCGCTGATTTCGCCGAAAACTGGGAGCGTATTCTACCCAAAGCCCCCGTGATCCGCGCAGTCCCCGCGCCGCGCGGTGGCTACGTTAGCGCGATCGACGGCGCGGCACTCGGCATGGCGGTGGTCAATCTCGGCGGAGGCCGGGTGGTTGAGGCGGACCAGATCGACCCGGCAGTGGGCCTGTCGGAAGTGCTGCGCTTGGGCGATGAGGTCCGTGCGGGCCAGCCCTTGGCACTGATCCATGCGGCGGAGGACGTGGCTGCGGATGCGGCAGAGGCGGCGGTTCTGGCGGCGATCACGCTTGGTGACAGGGCGGTTGAAACGCCGGATTTGATCTTGGAAAGGATCGGCTGATGGGACGTGCATTCTTGGTCGTGATCGACTCCGTGGGCATCGGCGGCGCGCCGGACGCGGGGGATTTCTTTAACGGCGATCTGCCGGACACCGGGGCCAATACGCTTGGCCATATCGCGCAGGCCTGTGCCGCGGGGAAGGCCGAAGAGGGGCGGAGCGGGCCGCTTGCGCTGCCCAATCTCGACCGGTTGGGTCTGGGTGCCGCGCTGAAGCTCGCCAGCGGGATGGAGGCACCGGGGCTGGGTGCTGCGCCCGAAGGCCGCTGGGGTGCTGCGACGGAGGTTTCGCAGGGCAAAGACACCCCCTCGGGCCATTGGGAATTGGCCGGGCTGCCGGTGCCTTGGGCATGGCATTACTTCCCGGATGAGACGCCTGCCTTTCCCGCCGCCCTGACCGCAGAAGTCGCGCAGTTGGCGGGCACCGATGGCATTTTGGGCAATTGCCACGCCTCTGGCACGGCGATCATCGAACGGCTGGGGGCGGAGCATTGCGAAAGCGGCTGGCCGATCTGCTATACCTCTGCCGACAGCGTGTTCCAGATCGCCGCGCATGAAGAGACCTTTGGCCTCGACCGCCTTTTGAAGCTTTGCCAAGACATCGCACCGCGGCTGCATGAGATGAAGGTGGGCCGTGTCATCGCGCGGCCCTTCACCGGGGAAGTGGGCGCCTTTGAGCGCACCGCGAACCGGCGCGACTATGCCATCACGCCGCCCAAACCCGTGCTGACCAACTGGGTGCAGAACGCCGGAGGGCGGGTCTATGCGGTGGGCAAGATCGGCGATATTTTCACCATGCAGGGCATCGACGAGCTGCGCAAAGGGCCGGATGCCAAGCTGATGGATCATCTGCATGATCTGGTGGGTGAAGCCGAAGAGGGCAGCCTGACCTTCGCCAATTTCGTGGAGTTCGACAGCCTTTACGGGCACCGCCGCGATGTCTCGGGCTATGCCCGCGCGTTGGAGTGGTTCGACGCCGAGATCGGCAAGGTGATCGCGGCGCTGCGCGAGGGCGACATGCTGGTGGTCACGGCGGACCATGGCAATGATCCGACATGGGCGGGCAGCGATCACACCCGGGAAAGGGTGCCGGTGCTGGTCGCCGGGACCGGGGCAGGGGCATTGGGGCATATCGGCTTTACCGATGTCGCAGCCCTCGTCGCCGGGCATCTGGGGGTAGAGGTGCCGCAGTAGCCGCGCAGCCTTTGCTTGCGAGCGGGGCGCTTGTGCGGCTAGAAGCAGGGCAAATAAAGGAGCCTGCCGCATGACCGATACCCCCAATCACCTGACGATCGTCGACCATCCGCTGGTGCAGCACAAGCTGACCATCATGCGCGACAAAGCCACTTCGACCGCCGTCTTCCGGCAGTTGCTGCGCGAGATCAGCCAGCTTTTGGCCTATGAGGTGACGCGCGGCCTGCCGATGACGACCAAACGGGTCGAGACCCCGATGCAAGAGATGGACGCGCCGACGCTCGACGGCAAGAAACTGGCGCTGATTTCGATCCTGCGGGCGGGCAACGGGCTGATGGATGGGGTGCTCGAATTGATCCCCTCGGCGCGGGTCGGCTTTGTCGGTCTCTACCGTGACGAAGAGACCCTCCAGCCGGTGCAGTATTACTTCAAAGTGCCCGAGGCGATGGAAGACCGTCTGGTCATCGCCGTGGACCCGATGCTGGCCACCGGCAATTCTTCGGTCGCGGCGATCAACCTGCTGAAAGAGGCAGGCGCCACCAATATCATCTTCCTCTGCCTGTTGGCCTCGCCCGAGGGGGTCGCCACGATGAAAGCGGCGCATCCGGACGTGCGCATCGTCACGGCCTCGCTGGACGAGTCCCTCAACGAGAAGGGCTATATCATCCCCGGTTTGGGCGACGCGGGCGACCGGATGTTCGGCACCAAGTGATCGGGTAAGTTTCGCTAATCGGCGCGCGGTGCTTTACTCAGGCCGCGCGCTGATGCATCGTTCTACCAGATAGTGTGGGGGCATTAGATGACACTTACCAGAAGTATTGCCATGGCGATGATCGTCGCAGCCTTGGGCGTCGGCGGATCGCAGACCCAAGCGCAGGACAGCCGCAGCCAACCGGCAGAGTTTCCGCCGTCCTCTTACAAGGGCAAGCAATATGTCGACAGCGCGGGATGTGTGTTCATCCGCGCGGGCATCGACGGCAATGTGTCATGGGTGCCCCGCATGAGCCGTGCGCGCCAGCAAATCTGCGGTTTCCAGCCCACAAACGGCGTGAAAGTGGCAGAGGCAAAGGTTGAGGCGGCGCAGACCAAAGTCGATCCCGCCCCGGCCAAGAGGCCCCCGGCTCGTGTCGCCGGGGCGCCCGCGCCCAAGGCGAAGCCGAAAGCCCCCGTGGCCCGGCCCGCGCCGCGGAAGGTGGTGCGCCGTGTCGCGCCAGCCCCGGCGCGGAGCGCTGCCCCCAAAGTCGTGCGCGAGACCGCGCCGCGCCCCGTGCCCGTGGTGCCCAGCAAACCTGTCGCGCTGGCCGCCCCGGCACCGGCTGGCTTCGCCACCGCCTGCCCCGGCGCTTCGCCCCTGTCGCAGCGCTATATGCGGCGCGGGGATGGGTATAGCGTGCGCTGCGGTCCGCAGGCGGAGCCGATTGTGACAGGGCGTCTTGCCCCTTCGAGCCCACAGCGCGGCACCGCACCGCAGCCCTACCGCAGCGCGAGTATGATGCCCGGCGTTGCCGCTGCACCCGCGCGGATCGTGGCCCCTGCCGCCGTCGCCGCGCCGGTGGTCAGCGCCAAACCCACCCGCGCCGTGGGCACGCAGACGCGGATCGTGCCGAAACATGTGGCGATCAACCGGGTGAACACGACCAATGTGAAAGTCCCGAAAGGATACCGGAAGGTTTGGGAGGACGACCGTCTGAACCCGCACCGGGCGGAGCAGACCTTGGAAGGCCGCGCCGACATGCTGTTGGTCTGGACCCAGACCCTACCGCGCCGTTTGGTGAACAAAGCCACCGGCGAAGATGTGACCGCCAAAGTGCCGCTGATCTACCCTTATCTTGATATCGAAACGCAGCGCCGCAAGCTGGGACGGGTCAAGATTGTCGAGCGGGACGGCCAAATCGTGAAACGGGTGCTGCGCTACCGCAACGCCGCGCCGATCCATCGGGATGCCCGCCCGATCAAGAAGGCCCCCGTCTATTCCAGCCGCTCGGCCCCGACAGCCCAGCCCAGCACCAAAGCGGGCTATGTGCAGGTCGGTGTCTTCGGCAGCCCCGCCAATGCGCAGCGCGCGGCGCGGCAGATCGCGGCCTTGGGCCTGCCCGCCCGCATCGGCAAACAGACACGGGGCGGCAAGACCTATCACAGCGTTCAGGCAGGCCCCATTGCGGGCGGCTCTGCCCAAGCGGCGCTTGGCCAATTGCGCCGGGCGGGATACCGGGACGCCTATCTGCGGCGCTAAGCGTTATGCGATGAAGGAAAAAGGCCAGCCGCGGTGTTCCCCGGCTGGCCTTTTTCTTGGGCCAATCCGTCAGCCGCCGCAGATGCTTTGCAATCTCAGCCAATCGGCATCCGACATCAGCGGCGCGGTTAGCTTGCCGTTCATCGGGTCACCTTCGATCAGGGGCAGGGTGCTTTCGCCGGTGATGTCACGCGCAAAGGCATAGGGTTTGCTGCGCAGCTCGGCCTTGGCAAATCGCGCCAGTTGAGCCTCGACCGTCGGGGTCGCGGCGGGGCGCATCAGCAGTTGCTCGGCATAGGCATCCAGCGCCTCGGAAGAGATATCGCCGGTGGTCAGCAGGCGGAAATTCTCGCGCAGGCCCACGGCCTCCAAAAGCGCGCGCAGCGGGTCATGTTCCCGGCGCGCCACATCCTCGGTCAGCACATAGCCCGCGGCGACATCGGGCTCTTCGTAATCCTCCAGCACCGCGCGGTCGAGCACGATGAGACGGCCCGGCAGATGCAGGCTGGCGCGGGTCATATCGGGCAGGATCGCCACGCGCCCGACCTCCAACCGTTTGGTGAGCCGCGCCAGCGCGGCACTGCCGCCGGGGCTTTCGCAGGCGGGGCCGGACACCCGTTCAAGCCGCTTCAGCAGCGCCGTGCCCAATGAGACGCGCTTGACCTCTGGGACCACTTTGATCGCATGATCGCGCAGCGCGCCGGGCATCCAAAAGACCGCCAGCGCCGCCACCACCGCGACGGAGGCCAACATGCCGACCGACCGCAAACGCCCCGGCTTGGGACGGCTGCGATTGATCGCGCGGCGCAGCTTTTCGATGGCCTCGATCATCTCGGTTTCATTGTCGGGCAGTTCCAGCGTCTCGCCCGGATCGCCGTCTGGATGATAGAGCGCGGGGGTCTGGCCGGGGTTGGCCCTGTCGACGGCGGCCAGCGACCAATGGGTCAGCGCCTGATCCTTGAGATCGCTGATCACCAGCGTCGCGTCACCGATAGAGACGATCACCTCGCGCCGCTGCGCATCGGGCGTGGCGCGCCAAAGGCCCGTCGCTTCGAGCCGGGCGTATTTTGTCAAGGCGGTCATGGGGTTCTGCTGCGGGCCTGTCAGTTTTCGCCACTCTACCACGCGCTGCGGGATCAGCAATGGCAGGTGACATAATGCCCCGCCTTAGAGGCACGCCGCCTGTTTGCGCAACGCGAACTTCTGGATTTTCCCGGTGGAGGTTTTGGGCAATTCGCCAAAGACCACGCGCTTGGGCGTTTTGAACCCGGCAAGGCGCGCGCGGGCGAAGGCGATCAGCGCCTCTTCGCTGGCCTCCGCCCCCGGTTTCAACTCGACAAAGGCGCAGGGCACCTCGCCCCATTTCTCATCCGGTTGCGCCACCACGGCGGCGAGGTTGACCGCGCCGTGGCCCATCAACACGCCCTCGACCTCGACGCTCGAAATATTCTCTCCACCCGAAATGATGATGTCCTTGGCGCGGTCGGCGATCTGGATGTAGCCATCGGGGTGCTGCACCGCGATGTCGCCGGAGTGGAAGTAGCCGCCTGCAAAGGCTTCGGCCGTGGCCTCGGGGTTCTTGAGGTAGCCTTTCATCACCGCATTGCCGCGGATCATGATCTCGCCCTGTGCCGCGCCATCGCGCGGGGTTTGGGCCATCTCGGCGTCCATCACGGTGATCTCTTCCATCATCGGCATGGCGACACCTTGGCGCGCTTTGATCCCGGCGCGTTCGGGTTCGGGCAGCCCGTCCCATTCGCCTTGCCAGAGACATTCGGTGACATGGCCAAAGGTCTCGGTCAGCCCATAGACCTGCGTGACGTTGAACCCCAGCTTTTCGATCTTCGACAGGGTCGCGGGGGCCGGGGGCGCGCCCGCGGTGAAAACCTCGACCCGGTGATCGAAGGCGCGGCGGTCTTCTGCGTCCGCGTTGACCAGCATGTTCAGCACGATGGGCGCGCCGCCGAAATGGGTGACGCCGTGATCGGCGATGGCGTCATAGATCGCGGCGGCGGTGATGTCGCGGCAACAGACCAGCGTGCCGCCCAAAAGCGGCATCATCCAAGTGTGATTCCAGCCGTTGCAGTGAAACAGCGGCACGATCTGCATGAAGACCGGGCGCAGCACCATCTGCCAAGAGATCACCGTGCCCATGGTCATCAGGTAGGCGCCGCGGTGGTGATAGACCACGCCCTTGGGCCGCCCGGTGGTGCCGGAGGTGTAGTTGAGCGCGAGGCTCTCCCATTCATCTTCGGGCATGATCCAGTGAAAATTCGGATTGGCTTCGGCCAGAAGGTCTTCGTATTGCGGGTGCCGCCCGCTGGTAGGGAAACCGGCGGCAGGGTCGGGCACTTCGATGATCGCGGGGCAGGTGCCCTCCATCCGCGCGCAGGCGTCTTCGGCGAGCGGCAGGAACTCGGTATCGACCAAAAGCACCTTGGCGCCGCCGTGGTCGAGGATATAGGCCACCGTGTCGGGATCGAGGCGAATGTTGATGGTGTTGAGCACGGCCCCGCAGGCGGGCACGCCGAAATGCGCCTCGGCCTGCGCGGGCAAGTTGGGGATAAGGGTGGCGACCACATCGCCCGGGGTCACGCCGATCTCGGCCAGTAGCGCGGCGAGGCGGGTGCAGCGGTCATGGTACTGGGCATAGGTGACGCGATGCACGCCGTGGATCACTGCCGTCTGGTTCGGGAAAACCTCTGCGGCGCGGGCCAAATGCGACAAGGGCGTGAGCGGCACGAAATTCGCCGCGCATTTCTCAAGCCCGCTTTCATCCGTCATCCACCCCATGCGACCCCTCCCAAGGCATTGGTTGCGATTTGGGGTTGAGTATTGCTGCCCGGACGTGACTTTGAAAAGAGGTCAGGAGGGAAAAGGAGGGCAGATGCAGGACATAGCGGTAAAATCGGGGCTGGCGGCGCTTTGCGCGGTAAGCGGTATGGCGGCTTTGGGGCTGACGGACAATTTCGTCCCCTTCATCACCGAGCGCGGGTCGCTCTGGCAGTTTCACTTCCTGCGCGGGCTTATGGCGGTGGCGATCCTGATGGTGCTCGCGGCCTTGGGTTTCGGCATTTTGCGCCCGCGGCGGTTCTGGGCCGTGGCCGGGCGCAGCCTGTTTCAGGCCGGGGCGATGTTGATCTATTTCGGCTGTCTGGCTTTTCTGCCCATCGGGGTGGTGGTGGCCGGGCTGTTCACCTCGCCGCTTTTCGTGCTGATGATCTCGGCCCTGTTTCAGGGCAAACGCGTCGGCCCGTGGCGGTGGGGGGCCGTGGCCGTGGGCTTTGCCGGGGCCTTGATGGTGATCCGCCCGGACCCGAGCGATCTTGACCCCGTGGCCTTCCTCCCGCTGCTGGCCGGGGCGCTCTATGCCATCGGTGCCGTGGCGACGCGGGCGTGGTGCGAGGGGGAGAGCACGATGGTGATGACCGCAGGCTTCTTCGGCATGTTGGCTGTTATGGGCGGCATCGGTGTCTTGGTCCTGCCGGGGGCGGAGGTGGCGGGGGCCGAAGGTTTCGTCAGCCGCACATGGGGCCCGCTCGACGGCGCGATGTGGTTCTGGATCGCGGTGCAGGCGGTGGGCTCGCTCATCGGCATCGGCTTTCTGGTGCGCGGCTACCAACTGGGAGAGGCCGGGCATGTGGCGATTTTCGAGTACTCGCTGCTGATCTTCGCCAGTTTCTGGGCCTATATCCTTTGGGATCAAGAGGTGCCGCCCTTGGGATTCGCGGGCATGGCGTTGATCGCACTGGCCGGGGCGGTGATCGCCCTACGCAGCGATGAGCCTTCGACCCTGCGCGCGCCGGAGGCGGTGGAGTGATCATCAGTCGCGGTCGGCGTTACGTCTTCGTTCATATCCCCAAGACCGGGGGCACCTCACTAGCGCTGGCGCTTGAAGATCGCGCGATGAAAGACGATGTGATGCTGGGCGATACGCCGAAAGCGCGCAAGCGGCGGCGGCGGGTGCAGGGCGCGCAGGCGGCGGGGCGGCTGTGGAAGCACTCGACACTGGCGGACATCGATGGGCTGGTGCGCGCTGAGGAATTGGACGATCTGTTCTGCTTCACGCTGGTGCGCAACCCGTGGGATCGGGTGGCGAGCTACTATCGCTGGCTGCGGGGGCAGGGGTTCGATCATCCGGCGGTGGCTTTGGCGAAGGCGACGGATTTCGCCGGGTTCCTGCGGCATCCGCAGACGCAAGCCAGTCTGCGCGCATGGCCTGCGCGGCGGTATATGCAGGATGCGGCGGGGCGGGAGCGTTGCGATCTTTATATTCGGCTGGAGCATTTTGCGCAGGATGCGGCGCCATTGTTTGAGCATCTTGGGTTTGAATTGGACTTGCCGCGGGTGAATGCCTCGGAGGGGCAGGCGGCCTATACGCCCGAGTTGCGCGATTTGGTGTCGGAGATCTGCGCCGAGGACATCGCGCGGTTCGGTTACGTTTACCAAGAGCACTAGGGCCAGCGCCTGCCCGTGGGTTGGCGACCCGCGCAGTGTTGTTGCCACTTTATGGTTCAACCGTGATGTGCCCTCGCGGGGTCACGCTCAGCCTCACCAAATCGCCTACCCGGGGGACGGGCAGGCAATGGCCCGGCGCCTGCGGCTTGATTCCGGGCCGGGTGGCAGCAGGAGCGTCAAATAAAAAGGGGCGCCGAAGCGCCCCTCTCCCCCTCACGCCGCTTTGGCGTCCGGGTTGAACCGTCCGTAGAAACTCTGGTTCTTCTGCGCCATATCGCGCAGCAGATCCGGGCAGGCAAAGCGCTCACCGTATTTCTCGGTCAACTCGTCACAACGCTCCGCCGCATAAGGCGCGCCGATCATGTCGAGCCAGCTCAGCGGACCGCCGGACCAGGGCGCGAAACCCCAGCCGAGGATCGCGCCAACGTCGCCCTCGCGGATGTCCATCAAGACACCTTCCTCCAGCGCGCGCACGGCTTCCAGCGTCTGCGAGAACAGCAAGCGGTGCTGCACCTCGATCAACTCGGGCTGCTCGTCGGCCACGGGGTACTTGTCCCCCATGCCCTGCCACAGACCCTCGCGCTTGCCCTTGGCGTCGTAGCTGTAGAAACCGGCGTTGGCCTTGCGGCCCAGACGGCCTTCTTCCTCCATCCAGAACACCAGCGGGTCGATGTCGTCGTTCGGATAGGCATCGCCCATCGCCGCCTTGGTCGCCCGGGCGATCTTCGCGCCCAGATCGATCGAGGTCTCGTCCATCAGCTGCAGCGGGCCCAAGGGCATGCCGACCAGCTTGGCCGCATTCTCGATCAGCGCCGGCTCGACACCCTCCTGCACCATGCGCACACCCTCGTTGATATAGGGAATGATGCAGCGGTTGGCATAGAAGAAGCGCGCGTCATTGACCACGATCGGGGTCTTGCGGATCTGGCGCACGTAGTCGAGCGCTTTCGCCACGGCCCGGTCACCGGTCTCTTGGCCCTTGATGATCTCCACCAGCAGCATCTTCTCGACGGGCGAGAAGAAGTGGATGCCGATGAACTGCTCATCGCGGCTCGACGCTTTGGCCAGATCGGTGATCGGCAAGGTCGAGGTGTTGGAGGCAAAGATGCAATCTTCGGGGATCACGGCTTCGACCTTCTGGGTCATCTCGGCCTTCACCTTCGGGTCCTCGAAGACCGCTTCGATGATCAGGTCGCAGCCTTTCAGCGCCTCCAGATCGGTGGTGGCGGTGATCAGATCGAGCACCTTGGCCTTCTTCTCGGGCGTGGCTTTCTTACGGGCGATGCCCTTGTCGAAATAGCCCTCGGTATAGGCCTTGCCGCGGTCCGCGGCCTCCTGCGTCTGGTCGATCAGCACCACCTCGATCCCGGCCTGCGCCGAGACCAGCGTGATGCCGGCACCCATCATGCCCGCGCCCAGAACGCCCAGCTTCTTCACGCGCTGGTCCAGCACGCCTTCGGGCCGCACGGCGCCTTTCTCCAGCGCTTCCTTGTTGAGGAAGAGCGAGCGGATCATGTTGCCCGACGACGGATTCATCAGCACGTTGGTGAACCAGCGCGCCTCGACCTTCAGTGCGGTGTCGAAAGGCACGAGCGCGCCTTCGTAAACCGCCGACAAGAGCGCCTTGGCCGCCGGATAGACGCCCTGGGTCTTGCCGTTGACCATGGCGTTGGCGCCGACGAAGGTCATGAAGCCCGCCGGGTGGTAAGGCGCGCCGCCGGGCATCTTGTAGCCCTTGGCATCCCACGGCTTGACCAGATCGGCGTCCTTGGCGTTCAGCACCCAGTCGCGGGCTGCGGCCATCGGGTCTTCGCTGACCTCGTCGATGATCCCGGCCTTCTGCGCGGCGGCGGGAGCAACCATCTTGCCTTCCAGAAGGAAGGGCGAGGCCGCCATGGCGCCGAGCTTGCGCACCATTCGCGTGGTGCCGCCCGCACCCGGGAAGATGCCCACGAGGATCTCCGGCAGGCCGATGCGCGCCTTGGGGTTGTCGGCGGCAAAGGTGCGATGCGTGGCCAGTGGCAGTTCCAGCCCGATGCCCGCGGCGGTGCCGGGGATCACGCAGGCCACGGGCTTGCCGCCCTTGTTGGTCTTGGGGTCCATGCCCGCGCGCTCGATCTTGCGCAGCAGGGCGTGCATCTGCATCGTGCCCTCGAAAAGCCCCTTGGCCGGATCGTCGCCTGCGTCTTCCTTCATCTTCGCCAGCAGGTTCAGGTCCATGCCCCCGGCAAAGGAGCCTTCCTTGCCGGAGGTGATGACGATGCCTTTGACGGCTTCATCGGCCAGCGCGTCGTCGATATGCTTTTCCAGATCGCGCAGGCCGTCGAAGGACATGACGTTCATGCTCTTGCCCGGCACGTCCCAGGTGATGGTGGCGATGCCCTCGGCATCCTTGTTCATGGTGAAATCGGTCATTCTTTTGCTCCCTTCGCGGCTCACACGCGCTCGATGATGGTGGCGGCACCCATGCCGGACGCGATGCAGAGCGTGGCCAGCCCCACTTCCTTGTCGGCGCGCTCCATCTCATCAAGCAGGATGCCGATGATCATGGCACCGGTGGCGCCCAGGGGGTGCCCCATGGCGATGCCGCCGCCGTTCACGTTGACCTTGCTGTCATCCACGTCGAAGGCCTGCATGAAGCGCAGCACCACGGCGGCGAAGGCCTCATTGACCTCGAACAGATCGATGTCGCCGATGGTCATGCCGTTGTCCTTGAGGATTTTCTCGGTCACCGGCACCGGGCCGGTCAGCATGATGGTGGGATCGGTGCCGATCTTGGCGGTGGCGCGGATGCGGGCGCGGGGCTTCAGCCCATGCTGCTCGCCAAACTCCTTGTTACCGATCAGCACGGCGGCGGCGCCGTCGACGATGCCCGACGAGTTGCCCGCGTGGTGGATGTGGTTGATCCGCTCAAGATGCGGGTATTTCATCAGCGCGACCTTGTCGAAGCCGGGCATGACCTCGCCCATCTGCTGAAAGGCGGGGTTCAAGCCGCCAAGGCTCTGCATATCGGTCTGCGGGCGCATGTATTCGTCGCGGTCGAGGATCGCGAGGCCGTTCTGGTCACGCACGGTGATGACGGACTTGTCGAAGCGGCCCTCTTCCCAGGCCCGCGCGGCGCGCTGCTGGGACTGCATGGCCAGTTGGTCGGCCTCGTCGCGCGAAAAGCCGAACTCGGTGGCGATGATGTCCGCCGAGATGCCTTGGGGCACGAAGTATTTCTCCATCGCCAGCGTCGGGTCCACGGCGATGGCCGCCCCATCGCTGCCCATGGCCACGCGGCCCATCATCTCGACACCACCGGCGATATAGCCGTTGCCCGCGCCGCCTTTGACTTGGTTCGCGGCGAGGTTCACCGCTTCCATGCCCGACGCGCAGAAACGGTTGATGGCCAGACCCGGGATGCGCTCATCAAGGTCCGAGGCCAGCACCGCCGAGCGGGCCAGGCAGCCGCCCTGTTCCATCACCTGGGTGACGTTGCCCCAGATCACGTCCTCGACGGCATGGCCTTCGAGGTTGTTGCGCTCCTTCACGGCGTTCAGGGTCTGGGCGGAAAGCCGCAGCGAGGTCACCTCGTGCAGGGCGCCGTCCTTGCGGCCCTTGCCGCGCGGGGTGCGCAGGGCGTCGTAGATGTAAACGTCTTGGGTCATGTCATGTCCTCCGGGTCAGGCGCGGTCAGCAGGGCTGCCGGGCATCAAATCATAGGGGGCTTTCCAGCCCGGTGTTTCGCTCAGACGCGTAAGCCACGCGTCGATATGGGGCCAGTCGCTGCGGTCGAAACCGAAAGGCTCGGGGTAATAAAGATACCCGCAGCAGCTGAGGTCCGCGTTGGTGATGTCGTCGCCCACGATCCAGGCGCGGCCGTCGAGATGGTCGTTCAGCACGCTATAGGCCGCCTTGAGCCGGCCTTGATTAAAGGCGATGACCTCGGCGGGCCGTTTGTCTTCGGGCAGGAAGTTCATCAGAAAACGGGTCATCCCGGCAACGGAGCTAAGCTTGTGGTTGTCCCATAGCACCCACCGCAGGATTTCGCGCCGTTCCGTCGCGTCGCGGCCGCCGAATTTGCCCGTCTTTTCCGCGACGTAATCCTGAATCACGCCCGATTGGGTAAGCCGCAGATCGCCGTCGATCATCACCGGCGCCTCGCCCATGTTGTTGATCTGCGCGCGGTAGTCGGGCTGGCGCGTCTGGCCACCGAAGAAGTCCACCTTCACCGGCTCCCAGTCGAGCCCGGACAATTCGAGCGCAAGCGCCGCCTTGTAGGCGTTGCCCGATTCGCCAAAGCAATAAAGCTGTATGGTCACCTGTCATTCCTCCTCTTCTTTCGGCGCCCGCTGAAATGTCGGAAGGTATTTGTGAAAGGATGAAGGGGGCAGGGGGCGCCTTATCTTCATCCTTTTTCAAATACCTCTGCGCCGGAGTTTCAACCCGCGCACGGCTAGAGGTTGCGCGCGATCAGTTCCTTCATGATCTCATTGGTGCCGCCGTAAATGCGCTGCACCCGCGCATCGGCCCACATTTCGCCCACGGCATATTCCTGCATGAAGCCGTAGCCGCCGTGCATCTGCAAGCAGACATCCAGCACCTCGCCTTGAGTGTCGGTGAGCCAGTATTTCTGCATTGCCGCCTTATCGACGCTGAGCTCGCCGCGCAGGTGTTCCGCGATACATTCGTCGAGGAAGGCGCGGGCCACCGCGGTCTTGGTTTTGACCTCGGCGAGTTGGAAGCGGGTGTTCTGGAACTGGGTCAGCGGGCCGCCGAAAGCCTCGCGTTCCTTGCAGTATTGTACCGTGCGCGCCACTGCGCCTTCCATGGCGCCCACCGCGCCGCAGCCGATGATCAAGCGTTCCTGCGGCAGTTGCTGCATCATCTGGTAGAAGCCCTGGCCCTCGTCTTGGCCGAGGATGTTCTCAGGCGGGATCTCGACATTGTCGAAGAAGAGCTCGGAAGTGTCGGCGGCATGCAGGCCGATCTTGTCGAGGTTGCGGCCGCGCTGGAAACCTTCGGCCTTGTCGGTTTCCACGACGACGAGGCTGACGCCCTTGGAGCCTTCCTTGGGGTCGGTCTTGGCCGCCACGATGATCAGGTTGGCGTGCTGGCCGTTGGTGATGAAGGTTTTCTGACCCGACAGGCGGTAGGCATTGCCCTCGCGGATCGCCTTGGTCTTGATGCGCTGCACGTCCGAGCCGGTGGAGGGTTCGGTCATCGCCAGCGCGCCGACCAACTCGCCCGAGACCATCTTGGGCAGCCAGCGTTTTTTCTGGTCCTCGGTGCCATAGGCGAGGATGTAATGCGCCACGATGCCGGAGTGGATGCCGTGACCCCAGGAGGCGAGGTTGGCGCGGGAGCCTTCGATGAGGATCGCGGCCTCATGGCCGAAGTCGCCACCAGCGCCGCCGTATTCTTCGGGCACCGAGGGGCAGAGCAGGCCGAGCTCTCCGGCCTGTGCCCATGTGTCGCGGTCCATCTGGCCCTGTTTGCGCCATTTCTCGAAATGCGGCGCCCATTCGGTGTTGATGAACTGCGCCGTCATGTCGGCGATCATCTGGTGTTCTTCGGTCATCCAGCTGGATGTTTTGGTCTGCATCTTCTGGCCCCCTCCCCAAGGGTTCAGCGTTTGCGGGCGTCCAGTTCGGCGTTGAACAGGCGCAGCCGCGCGATCAGGTTTTCCTCGTTCATGACCGAGTTGAAATTCTCGAACAGGAACGACAGCGCTTCCCCCTCATCAAGACCTGCGTCGGTGCTGAACTTCTTTAGCCTGCGGTAGCCCTCCTCGGTCATGGCGACGGGGAAGCGGCGGGTCAGGCGGAAGCGTTTGGGCATGGTCTCTCCGGGTGTTGGGCAGGGTGGGGGGCTTGCCCCCACCCCCCGTTTTAGAAGTTTGCGGCCTCCAGCGCCATGACCGTATCCGCGCCCGATTGGATGCGGGTCAGGTGCAAGGCCGTGGCGGGCAGTTGGCGCGCCATATAGTAGCGGCCGGTGGCCAGCTTGGTCTCGTAGAAGGTGGCGTCGCCGCTGCCGTTCTTCAATGCTTCTTTCGCCGCCAGACCCATCTTGGCCCACATCAGGCCAAGGCAGACATGACCGAACATATGCATGAAGTCATTGGACCCGGCGAGCGCGTTGTTGGGGTTCTTCATGCCGTTCTGCATGAAGTACATGCCCGCCGATTGCAGGTCCTTGCTGGCCGCCTTCAGGGGCTCAAGAAATGCCGCGTCGAATTCGGCGTCTTGGCCCGCGTTGTCCTTGATGAAGCCCTTTACGAGGTCGAAGAAGGCCATGACGTGCTTGCCGCCGTCCTGCGCCAGTTTGCGGCCCACGAGGTCAAGCGCCTGCACGCCATTGGCGCCTTCGTAGATCTGTGCGATGCGGGCGTCACGGGTGAATTGGGACATGCCCCATTCCTCGATATAGCCGTGGCCGCCGTAGACCTGCTGCGCCTTCACGGTCATGTCGTAGCCTTGGTCCGTGAGGAAGCCCTTGATGACCGGGGTGAGCAGCGAGACGAGGCCATCGGCGTCCTTATCCTCGGCGCGGTGCGCCGCGTCGATCATCGTGGCCCCCCAGAGGATGAAGGCACGGGCGGCTTCGACAAAGCTTTTCTGGTCCATCAGCGAACGGCGGATGTCGGGGTGCACGATCAGCGGGTCGGCGGGCTTTTCGGGGGCGACGGCACCGGTGACGGCACGACCTTGCAGGCGGTCCTTGGCGTATTCCAGCGCGTTTTGATAGGCCACTTCGGCCTGTGCCAGACCCTGCATGCCGACGCCGACGCGGGCTTCGTTCATCATAGTGAACATGGCGCGCATGCCCTTGTGTTCGGTCCCCAGCAGATAGCCGGTGGCGCCGTCGTAGTTCATCACGCAGGTCGAGTTGCCGTGGATGCCCATTTTCTCTTCGATGGAGCCGACGGAGACGCCGTTACGCTCCCCCAAGGAGCCGTCTTCGTTCACCATGAACTTCGGCACGATGAAGAGCGATACGCCCTTGATGCCCTCGGGGCCGCCTTCGATCTTGGCCAGCACCAGATGGATGATGTTGTCGGCCATGTCATGCTCGCCTGAGGAGATGAAGATCTTCTGGCCGGAGATTTTATAGCTGCCGTCGTCCTGCGGGGCGGCTTTGGTGCGCATCAGGCCCAGATCGGTGCCGCAATGCGGCTCGGTCAGGTTCATGGTGCCGGTCCATTCGCACGAGACCATCTTGGGCAGGTAGGTGTCTTTCTGCGCGTCGGTGCCATGGGCGAGGATCGCGGAGGCCGCGCCGTGGGTCAGACCTTGATACATGGTGAAAGCTTGGTTCGCGGCGGAGAACATCTCGCCCACGGCGGTGCCGAGGACGTAGGGCATGTTCTGCCCGCCATAGGCTTCGGGCATGTCGAGGCCGGCCCAGCCGCCTTCTTTCACCTTTTCAAAGGCTTCCTTGAAACCTTTGGGCGTGTAGACGACGCCGTTTTCCAAACGGCAGCCTTCCTTGTCGCCCACGACGTTCAGCGGGGCGAGCACTTCGGAGGTGAGCTTGCCCGCCTCTTCGAGGATGGCGGAGGTGAAATCGGGCTCCAGCTCATCATAGCCGGGGGTCTTGCTTTCGGTCACCTTCAGCACGTCGTGCAGAACGAATTGCAGGTCTTTGGTGGGGGCTGTGTAACTGGGCATCTTTGCTCTCCGGGTCGTCTTTTTATGGATGTGAGGGGCGGCGTCGCCGGGGTTATTCGGCGGCGCGGCGGGGTTGGTTCATGGAGGCGATCATCTTTTCCCCCCATTTCAACTGGTCCTTGAGGTCTTCGATGGCCTCGTTCAGCTCTTCGCGGCGCGACTCGAGGTCGGCCAGACGGGCGCGGGCGATCTCATAGGCGGCAGCGATCTGCGTCTGCTGCTGGTCGCCCATATGATAAAGGTCGAGCAGCTGGCGGATTTCTTCGAGGCTGAAGCCAAAGCGCTTGCCACGCAGGATCAGCTTGAGCCGGGCGCGATCGCTTTTGGTGAATAGGCGTTTCTGGCCCTCGCGCAATGGGAAGAGCAGCTCTTTCGCTTCGTAGAACCGCAGGGTGCGGGGGGTCACTTCGAAAGCGTCGCACATCTGGCGAATGGTCAGCGTGTCGGCGGTCATCTCATCACTCTCCAATCGTCGTTTCATGACTTCAGTTGGGGGCTGGCATTTCTGATACAATGGGAGTTGACGTTGACGTAAGTGATACGTTGCGTCACTTTATGCGCAGTGTAATTTCCTTTAGGTTTGAAAGGATGATGGGCGTGCGCCGCCGCCATGGCGCTGGGCAGCAAAACGGGTGGGAGATGGCAAACCTCGAACAAAGCGGGCCGAAGACGCTGGACGGATTGGTTCACTGCGCGCAGAACGCCACCTCCGCGGCGCGGCTTCTGGCCTGCGGTCTTGCCTATTATCAAGGTCTTGGAATTGATCTGGTCAGCTATCACGGGGACAGCCCCGGCGCGCCTGCGATCCTCTATCAGTTCGACAGCAGTGGGACAGATGGACCGCAGTGGCATTCGCAGTTTCTGGACATAGAGAAGCTGCGCGCAAGCCCGGTGGAGGCGCTGGCCCGGCAACAGGTGATGCCGATTTACTGGTCGGATGTGGCCCGCACGGCGCGGCTTACCTCTGCGGAAGGCCTCTATATGAAAGGATTGATGCGGCGCTACCCGAATGACGGCATTTCGCTTAGGGTGCATGGCCCGGGCAGGGATTCCGCCGTGGTAGGACTGGGGTTTGCCGCCAAACAGGCGCGTCTGTCGCCGGAGGCGTTGTACAAACTTCTCAGCGCCGCCCAGATCGCGCATCTGCGCTATTGCGTCTTGGCCGAAAGCCAATCGCCGCGGGATTTCGGCCTGTCCCCGCGCGAGGTCGAGGTGTTGGAGTGGATCGCAACCGGCAAGAGCAATGGGGTCATTGCCGAGATACTTGGGATTTCGCCTCATACGGTCGATACGATCGTGCGGCGGATTTTCTCCAAGCTTGAGGTGAATGACCGCACGACCGCGGCCATTCGCGGGCTGGGGGCGGGGCTGCTGCGCCGCCCGAAAGAGGGCGCGCCCTAGGGCAAGGTTGACCTCGCGTCGCTGTCGCGTGACTGCGTGACATGACCCCACGTCGTGGGGGCTGTAGGTGCGGGCGCTCGACCTAAAGAGGCACCAGGCATGTCAGAAAAACAAGAGCAGACAGGTAGCGGGGCTAAAAACGGTTCCGTGGCAGAAACGCGCGCGCGCGTGGTTGCAGAGCTGAAAGGCGCGTCCGAGACCATCGAAAACGGCGCATTCGATCTGGCCGGAGACGCGAGCGCGGATGTGGTGTCCGATCTCATCCGCATCACGGCGGATTTGCAGATGCTTATCGGGCAGTTGGCGCAGCGCAACAGCCGCTGAGCCCGCCGCTCAGCCAGCCGCTCAGCCCTTGTCCGAGGCGATGGCCGCGGCGGTGTCGTCGCGCAGCTTTTGCAATTCCGCCATGGCTTCGTCCAACTGGCGGCGCTGCTCGGCCAGTTCTTCCAACTGCCCATCGGCCATGGTGACCCAAGTGCGCATCTGCGCCTCGGTCCCCTCTTTTTCGTAGATCAACAGCCACTGGCGGATGTCCTCCAACGCGAAGCCAAACTTGCGGCCGCGCAGGATCAGCTTCATCCGCGCCCGTTCGCGTGGGCCATAGAAACGCGAGCGCCCCTCGCGGTGCGGTTGCAGCAATTCGATATACTCGTAATAGCGCAACGTGCGTGGCGTCACGTCAAAAGCCGCGCACATCTCTTTGAATGTCAGGCGTTCATCGTCCAAAGCATCTTCTCCCTTCCGGCAAACTATGGTCACGCGCGGGGATGCGCAACAGGCGGTCTTGCCCTTTGGCTATCTCGCCCTGATAAAGGACAAAACCAGAGGCAGAGGGTTGGGTTGCATGTCCGACAAATTAAAGCTGGCGCGACAGTTCATTCAGGCGCTGCCCCATTCCTTGGCTCTGGGGATGGAGTTGCAGGAGTTGGGCGATGGCTCTGCCGTGATCACCATGCCCTATGACGACAAGTTGATCGGTGACCCGCAGACCGGGGTGATCAGCGGCGGGGCGGTCTCGGCGCTGATGGACACCTGTTGCGGCGCTGCGGTGATGAGCCACCCCAGCAACCCGGCGGCCACTGCCACGATGGACCTGCGGATCGAATATCTGCGTGCCGCCACACCGGGGCAGACGATCATCACCCGCGCGACCTGCTATCACGTCACCCGTTCGGTGGCCTTCGTGCGGGCCACGACGACGGATGAGGACGCCGACAACCTTGTCGCCACGGCAACCGGCACTTTCACCGTGGAGGGGCACACATGACCACACGTCGCAAGCCGGAGCCAGTTCAGGTCATCAAACAACGCCGCGACGGGGTGCTGCGCGCCATGGTCGAAGGCGTGCCCTATATCCGTTTTCTGGGCATCGAGTTCGAGCGCCGTGGCGATGAGCTAACCGGCATCATGCCGTTTTCCGAGCAACTGATCGGCAACCCGATCCTGCCCGCCCTGCATGGCGGGGCCACGGCGGCCTTTCTTGAGGCGACCGCGATCATCACCCTCAGCTGGGGGCTGATCTGGGAAGATATGGAAAGCGGCGCGCTCGATCTGGACAATCTGGATGCCGACCACTTGCCGCGGCTGCCCAAGACGATCGATTTCACCGTGGATTACCTGCGGTCGGGCCTGCCGCGCGATGCCTATGCGCGGGCGCGTATCAACCGCTCGGGGCGGCGCTATGCCAGCGTCCATGTCGAGGCATGGCAGGACAACCGCAGCCGTATTTTCGCGCAGGCCACGGGCCATTTCCTGATGCCGCAACGGCGTGGCTGAGCCGCAATCAGAGACAGAGCCGCTGACCGAGGCAGAGGTGCGCGCGGTTGAGCGTGGTACGCTGGCGGCGCGGGATGTGGTGACCCACCGCCGTGTGCTCAAGATCGCGGTTCCCATTGTCATCTCCAACGCCACCGTGCCGATCCTCGGCGCGGTCGACACCGGGGTGGTGGGGCAGATGGGCGCCGCCGCCCCCATCGGCGCGGTGGGGCTGGGGGCGATCATCCTCTCGGCGCTTTACTGGATTTTCGGCTTTCTGCGGATGGGTACCGTGGGGCTGACCGCGCAGGCGGCGGGCAATGGCGAAGAGGGCGAGGTCGCCGCGCTGCTGACGCGCGGGCTTTTGATCGGCGCGGGGGCGGGGCTGGCCTTGATGGCGCTGCAATGGCCGCTTTTCTGGGCCTCGTTCCAGATCGCCCCCGGATCGCCCGAGGTCGAGGGGCTGGCGCGGCAATATATGGCGATCCGCATCTGGTCTGCCCCCGCCGCGATCTCGATCTATGCGATCACCGGCTGGCTCATCGCGCAGGAGCGCAGCCGCGCCGTGCTGGTGTTGCAGGTCTGGATGAACGGGCTGAATATCCTGCTGGACCTGTGGTTTGTGCTGGGCCTCGGTTGGGGTGTCGAAGGCGTCGCCATCGCCACCTTCCTTGCAGAGTGGAGCGGGGCGGCCTTGGGCCTGTGGTTCTGCCGCGCGGCTTTCGCAGGGGTGGCGTGGCGCGATTGGGCGCAGGTCTTTGACGGGCCTCGCTGGACGCGCATGATGCAGGTGAACACCGATATCCTGATCCGCTCGCTTTTGTTGCAGGCGATCTTTGTCTCCTTCCTCTTCATGGGGTCGGGCTTGGGCGATGTGACCTTGGCGGCCAATCAGGTGCTGCTGCAATTCCTGATGATCACCTCCTACGGGCTGGACGGTTTCGCCTTCGCCGCCGAGGCGATCATTGGCCGGGCCTACGGCGCGGGGCAGCGCGATGTGCTGCGGCGCGGGGCGGTGCTGACCTCCGCTTGGGCGCTGTTGGTCAGCCTGCTGTTGGCGGTGGTCTTTGCCGTCAGCGGTGGCGCGATTATCGACCTGATGGCCAAGGCCCCGCAGGTGCAAGAGCTCGCCCGGGTCTATCTGCCCTATATGGTCGCGGCGCCGCTGCTGGGCTGTGCGGCCTATATGTTCGACGGTATTTTCATCGGCGCCACGCGGTCGCGCGACATGCGCAATATGATGCTTGTGTCGTTTCTGATCTATGCCGTGACCGCGCTGGCATTGGTGCCAAGCCTGGGCAATCACGGGCTTTGGATATCGCTTCTGGTGTCCTTCGTGGTGCGCGGCATCACCTTGGCGCTGCGCTATCCGGCGTTGGAGCGCGCGGCGGGCTAGAGCAGCGCCTGCACCGCTTCGGGCGGGCGGCCGATCACTGCGCGGCCAGTGCTAAAGGCGATGGGGCGCTCGATCAGGATCGGATGGGCGGCCATGGCGTCGATCAGAGCCTCTTCGGGGCTGTCCTTGGTCAGGCCCAACTCTTTGAACAGCGTCTCGCCTGTCCGCATCATCTTGATCGCAGGCAGGCCAAGGGCGTCGCGGGCGGCGATGATCTCATCCCGTGTCGGCGCGTCTTCGAGGTAGCGGCGGAGTGTTACTTCCACCCCCGCCGCTTCGATCAGCGCCAGCGTCTGCCGCGATTTCGAACAGCGCGGGTTATGCCATAGGGTGATCATAGCCAGTCCTCGCGTTTGCTGCCCACGGCCTCGGCCACGCTGGCAAAACCGTCGCGAGCCAAGAGCGCATCCAGCCCGGTGGTGATCTCTCGCACCAGTCCGAGGCCGCCGAAGACCAGCGCGGTGTAAAGTTGCAGGGCAGAGGCCCCGGCGCAGATCTTGGCATAGGCGGTCTGCGCGTCCGACACCCCGCCGACGCCGATCAGCGGAATATCCGTCAGCCCCGCCAGCCGCGCCAAGACGCGGGTCGAGCGTTCGAACAGCGGCGCACCGGACAGACCACCCGCTTCGCCCGCATGGGCGCTGGCAAGGCCAGTCCGGTCAAGCGTGGTATTGGTCGCGATGATGGCAGCAACGCCCGAATTTTGGGCAACCTCGGCGACATCCTCAATCTCGGATTCGCTAAGATCGGGGGCGATTTTCAGGAAAACCGGCGTGGCGCCGCGCACATCCATCACCCCTTCGAGCAGGGCCGACAGCGCCGCCTTGCCCTGAAGGTCGCGCAGCTTTTCGGTATTGGGGGACGAGACATTGACCGTCGCGAAATCGACGTGGTTGCGTGCGGCGGTCATCACGCGGGCAAAGTCGGCAGCACGGTCCTTGCTGGTCTTGTTCGCGCCGAGGTTCAACCCCACCGGCACCCCCGTACCCCGGCGCGAAAGCCGGGCGCAGATCGCCTCCATCCCCTCGTTGTTAAAGCCGAAACGGTTGATCGCGGCGCGATCCTCGGTCAGGCGAAACAGGCGCGGGCGCGGATTGCCGGGCTGGGGCAGGGGCGTGGCGGCCCCCACTTCGACAAAGCCAAACCCGGCGCGGGAGAGGGGGGCGATTGCAGTGGCGTTCTTGTCAAACCCCGCCGCCAGCCCAACAGGGTTCGGCAGGTCCAGCCCCGCAAGCGTGGTGTGCAGCCGCGCCGAAGTCTGCGGCCCCGGCGCGGGGGCAAGCCCTGCGCGCAGCGCGCGGATCGCCAAACCATGGGCCGCTTCGGGATCGACCCGGTGCAGCGCCCGCAGGCCCAGCCTTTCCAAGAGCGGCGTCATTTGCTGGCCTCGCCGAGACCTGCGGGGAATTCATGCACGCCATCCACCAGCGGCAGGGGCTGCGCCCAGACCACGTCTTCGATCTTGAGCGGGCGGTAGAGATGGGGGAAAAGCGCGCCGCCGCGCGAGGGCTCCCATTTCAGCGCATCGCCCAGAGCGTCGGCCTCAAGCGCGAGCAGGAAGAGACCGTCCTCCCCCTTGAAATGTTTGGCAGCGGTTTCCGCCGCCTGTTCGGCGGTGGAGAAATGCACATAGCCATCGGTGACATCGATCGGCGCCCCGTCCGAGACCCCGTTCTTGCGCAGCGCAGCCCATTCGTCTGCGCGGAATATCTTGAAAATCAGCATGGCTTCTGATGCCCGCCGGGCGGGGCGGGGTCAAGACCCGCGGGTGACCATAGGGCAGGTCATATGACCTTTGACACGGGCCAAACCCCGCGCCACGATACCGGCATAACAAGCAACAGGGGAACTATCATGAAACGATTCCTGACCGCGACCGCTGCGCTGGCTTTGACCAGCGGCATGGCGGCGGCCGAGTATAATCTGACCATTCTGCATACCAATGATTTCCATGACCGGTTCGAGCCGATCAGCAAATATGACGGCCCCTGCAGCGCCGAGGATAACGCCGAGGGAAAATGCTTTGGCGGCGTCGCGCGCATGGTCACCGCAATCGAAGCCGCACGCGAACGCGCGGGCGAGAACCACCTGCTGCTGGATGCAGGCGACTGGTTCCAAGGCTCGCTTTTCTACACGCGCTACAAGGGCGACATGGCGGCCGAGTTCATGTCAGAGCTCGACTATGACGTGATGGCCGTGGGCAACCACGAGTTTGACGACGGCCCCGAGGGGCTGGCCGATTTCGTGGCACAGGTCGATTTCCCGGTGCTCTCGGCCAATATCGACGTGAGCGGTGTCGAGGGGCTGGAGGGCGAGATCGGCAAATCCACCGTGGTTGAGGTTGGTGGAGAGCGTATCGGCATCGTTTCCGTCCTTGCCGAAGATACGCCCGAAACCTCCTCGCCCGGGGCGGAGGTGATCTTCTCCCCCGCAGCGGATGCGGCGCAGGCCGAGATCGACGCGCTGACCGAGGACGGGGTTAACAAGATCATCCTGCTCACACATGTGGGGCTTGCCGCCGACAAGCGGCTGGCCGAGGAGTTGACCGGCGTCGACCTGATCGTCGGCGGCCATTCCCACACGCTTCTGAGCAACAGCGAGGAACGGGCCGAGGGCGCTTATCCGACCATGGTCAACGACGTGCCGATCGTGCAGGCCTATGCCTACAGCAAGTATCTGGGCGAGGTGAATGTCACCTTCGATGATGCGGGCGAGGTGACCTCGATCTCAGGCGATCCGATCCTGCTTGACGCTTCTGTCGAAGAGGATCAGGCCACGGTTGATCTGGTTGCCGAACGCGCCGCCCCGCTGGAGGAGTTGCGCCAGAAGGTCGTGGCCGAGACTTCGGAGACCATCGAAGGCAGCCGTGATGTCTGCCGCGCGCAGGAATGCGCAATGGGCAACCTTGTCTCCGACGCCATGCTGGACCGGGTGAAGGATCAAGGTATCGACGTGGCGATCTCCAACGCGGGCGGCCTGCGCGCCTCGATCGACGCAGGCGAGGTGACCATGGGCGAAGTGCTGACCGTGCTGCCGTTCCAGAACACGCTCTCGACCTTCCAGATCAGCGGTGCGACTTTGATCGAGGCGCTGGAGAACGGTGTCAGCCAATTGGAAGACGGCGCGGGCCGCTTCCCGCAGGTGGCGGGCATGTCCTACACCTTTGATCCCAAGGCCGAGCCCGGCAGCCGCATCAGCGATGTGATGGTGGGTGACGAACCGATTGATCCCGAAAAGACCTATGGCGCCGTGTCCAACAACTATGTCCGCAATGGCGGCGACGGCTATGCGATGTTCAAGGACGCCGAGAATGCCTATGACTTCGGCCCCGATCTGGCGGATGTGACGGCGGAGTATCTGGCGAAGAACGGCAGCTACAAGCCCTACACCGATGGCCGCATCAAGATGAAGTAAGGGTCTCGGGCCTTAGCGAGAGGGCGCGTCCAGCGGGGCGCGCCCTTTTTGTTTACGAGTAGCCGGGCCTACGCCCTTGTTTCCGGGCTGTTGCCTAAGCTGCGCGTCCCCCCCCCCCCCCGCAAGCCAGCCCCTTGCACCTCTCCCGCCAAGGGATACACATGCGGTAACCAAACAGGAGACCGCTATGCTCACCCCCTTCCACCTTGCCTATAACGTCCGCGACCTTGATGAGACCCGCGCCTTCTACGGCGATGTGCTGGGCTGCACCGAAGGCCGTTCGACCGAAACTTGGGTCGATTATTCCTTCTTCGGCCACCAGATCTCCATGCATCTGGGCGAGCCTTTCAAGACAGAGGCCACCGGCAAGGTCGGTGAGCATATGGTGCCGATGCCGCATCTGGGCGTCGTCCTGCGGATGGAGGATTGGAAGGCGCTGGCGGAGCGGCTGAAGGGCGCAGAGGTCGACTTCGTGATCGAACCCTCGCTGCGTTTCGAAGGGGAGCCGGGCGAGCAAGCGACCATGTTCTTCCGCGACCCGTCGGGCAATCCGATCGAGGTCAAGGGTTTCGCCGATATGGACCGCGTTTTTGCCCAATAAGGTCAAGCGCTGAAACGACAAAGCCCCGCTGTCGCAAGCGGGGCTTTGAAGGGCTGAAACCGGTGCGGGCTCAGTCGAAGCTGATCGCCCCTTCGAAAGCAGGCTCTTCCAAAGTCTGCCCGCTGAAACGCGTCGGGGTCTGTGCGGTGATGTCGAGCGTGTAGCTGCCGTTCACGGGGATCGGCCCGCTGGTCCATGCCTCGTCCTCGCCGGTGATCGTATGACTGCCGGTGGCGTTGTTGGTAAAGACCACCTGATCGCCCGGCTGCACATGGGACAGCGATGGGAAGTAGGCGCCGTCGACGATCAGCACGTTGCGGCTTTCGGCCATGGCGCCAGCGGCGCAGAGGCTCAGGGCAAGGGCCAGAGCGCCGGTGCTTTTGCGGTATGAACTTAGCATCATCTGCTCCTTTGGAACGCCCGATGCGGGCGGGTTAGCCGGTTTCTTACAAGGTAAATGCGGCATAACTTGGGCCAGCCTTGCGCGGCTCACCCCGCCGTCGCAGGCTCCGCCTGTTGGGCCAGCCAGCCGCGGAATGACGCAAGCGCCGCCGTCTCATCGCGGTCGTCGGGCCAGACGAGGTAGTAGTTCCCGATGCTTTGCGTGGTCGGTGAAGCGGCCAGCACCAATTGCCCGTCGCGCAGGTAGGGGCGGGCGAAGAAGGTCGGCAGCAGCGCCACCCCCAGCCCGTGAATGGCCGCCTGCGCCATGGTCGAGAATTGGTCGAACATCATGCCGCCGGGCGGCTCATCCGTCACGCCGAGCGAGGACAGCCAGCGCGCCCATCCGCGCGGGCGGGTCTCCAGATGAAGCAGCGGCAGATGGCGCACGTCGCGTGCATCCTCCAAGGGTGCGGGCAGCAGATCGGGCGCGCAGACCGCCACCACCGTTTCCGGCAAAAGCGGCAGGTAGCGCACGCCGAGCCAATCTTCATGACCGAAATGAATGGCGGCGTCGAATCGGCTGCCCGCAAAGGCGAAGGGCCGCAGCCGAGTCGATAGGTTCACCGTCACCTCCGGGTGGTCACGCGCGAAATCGCGCAGGCGCGGGGCCAGCCAATGCATCCCGAAGGCAGGCAGGATCGCCAGATTAAGCGTGCCCCCCGTAGGGTTCGTCCGGGCCGAGACCGAGGCCTGCGCCAGCCGGTTCAGGATGTCGCGCACCTGCGTTACATAATCCAACCCGGCCTGCGTCGGGGTCAGACGGCGGCCCTGCCGGATCATCAGCGTCACGCCCAGCTGTTCCTCCAGCGTCTTGATCTGACGGCTCACCGCGCTCTGCGTGAGGTTCAATTCCTGCGCCGCCGCCGTGGCGGTGCCCAGCCGCACGACCGCCTCAAAAGACAGCAGAGCCGAGATCGAAGGCAGGAAGCGGCGCGGCGCGATCATATGACTTTTTCTCATGAACTCAGGACAAAGCAGCGATAGAGTTCGCGCCGCCGATTTGCAATACTGCCGCAAATCACATCACCCGAAAGGATGCATCATGACCGCTGACGCCCCCAAGCTGCGCGCCAAGGACAAACCCGATCTTGGTACCTTCGATTGGCAGGATCCCTTCCGCCTCGACAGCCAATTGACCGAAGACGAGCGCATGATCCGCGATTCCGCCCGCGCCTATGCGCAGGAAAAGCTGCAACCGCGTGTTATCGAAGCCTTTGCCGAGGAAAAGACCGACCCCGAGATCTTCCGCGAGATGGGCGAGATGGGCCTTCTCGGCGTCACCATCCCCGAGGAATACGGCGGTCTCGGCGGCAGCTATGTGTCCTACGGTCTCGTCGCGCGTGAGGTTGAGCGTGTCGACAGCGGCTACCGCTCGATGATGTCGGTTCAGGCGAGCCTCGTCATGTACCCCATCTATGCCTATGGCTCCGAAGAGCAGCGCCAGAAGTACCTGCCCAAGCTCTGCTCGGGCGAATGGATCGGCTGCTTTGGCCTGACCGAGCCCGATGCGGGTTCCGACCCCGCGGGCATGAAGACCCGCGCCGTGAAGACCGACACGGGCTACAAGCTGACCGGCTCCAAGATGTGGATCTCGAACTCCCCCATCGCCGATGTCTTTGTGGTCTGGGCCAAGTCCGAGGCGCATGACGGCAAAATCCGCGGCTTCGTGCTGGAAAAAGGCATGAAGGGTCTGAGCGCGCCCAAGGTCGGCAACAAGCTCAGCTTGCGCGCCTCGATCACCGGTGAGATCGTGATGGACGGTGTTGAAGTCGGCGAAAATGCGCTGCTGCCGAATGTGCAGGGTCTGAAAGGCCCCTTCGGCTGCCTCAACCGCGCCCGCTACGGCATTTCTTGGGGCGCGATGGGTGCCGCCGAGTTCTGCTGGCACGCCGCGCTGCAATACGGGCTGGACCGCAAGCAGTTCAACAAGCCGCTGGCGCAAACGCAGCTGTTCCAGAAGAAACTCGCGGACATGATGACCGAAATCTCGCTCGGCCTTCAGGGCTCGCTGCAAGTGGGCCGTCTGATGGATGCCGCCAACGCCGCGCCCGAGATGATCTCTATCGTCAAGCGCAACAACTGCGGCAAGGCGCTCGACGTGGCGCGCATGTCGCGTGACATGCACGGCGGCAACGGCATCTCGGGCGAATTCCAAGTGATCCGCCACATGATGAACCTTGAGACGGTGAACACCTATGAGGGCACCCATGACGTGCACGCGCTGATCCTGGGCCGCGCCCAGACCGGCCTGCAGGCGTTCTTCTAAACACCGGCATCGGGGGAACCTCCCCCAGCCATCCAAAATACTTATGGCCAGAAAGAGGGGCGGCGCCTTTCTTTCTGGCCGACATGCTTTCGCCGAGGGCGATTAATTTCTATTTCAAGAGGCCCCATGGACCGCGTTGCCATCGTTCATGAGAACTTCCTCCGTCGCGTTGCGGCGGGGGATTTTCCCGATTCCACCCATTCCGAAAAGGCGCTGGAGCGCGACCAGTTGGAGCAGCTCTACCGCGCGCAGGTGCTGAGCCGGGCGCTCGACCTGCAAAGCCGCGTCATGCAGAAGGAGGGGCAGGGGTTCTACACCATCGGTTCCTCCGGCCACGAGGGGATGGCAGCGGTGGCGGCGGCGCTGCGCGTCGATGACATCGCTTTCCTGCATTACCGCGATGCGGCCTTCCAGATCGCCCGGGCCGATCAGGCGGGCGGGCAGGACATGATGCGCGACATGCTGCTTAGTTTTGCCTGTTCGGCGGAGGATCCGACCAGCGGCGGGCGGCACAAGGTCTTGGGCTCGCGCCCACTGATGATCCCGCCGCAGACCTCGACCATCGCCAGCCATCTGCCCAAGGCGGTGGGGGCGGCGCATTCCATCGGCATGGCGCGGCGGCACCGGCCCGAGCACGCGATCCTGCCGCGCGACGGCATCGCCATGTGCAGTTTCGGCGACGCCTCGGCCAATCACTCCACCGCGCAGGGCGCGATCAACGCCGCCTGCTGGACCGCCGTGCAGGGCGTGCCGCTGCCGCTGCTGTTTGTCTGTGAGGACAACGGCATCGGCATCTCGACCAAGACGCCGACGGGCTGGATCAAGGCGTCGATGTCTGCCCGACCGGGGCTGAAGTATTTCGAGGGCGACGGGCTTGATCTTCACGCGGCCTATGCGGCGGCGAAGGAGGCGGCGGATTACGTGCGCGTGCACCGTAAGCCGGCTTTCCTGCACCTGCGCACGGTGCGGCTCTATGGCCATGCCGGGGCGGATGTGGCGACCTCCTATCTGCCCCGCGCCGAGGTGGAGGCGGATGAGGCCAACGATCCGCTGCTGCATTCCGCGCGGCTGCTGGTGGAGGCTGGGGCGTCTGCCGAGGAAGCGCTGGCGATTTACCGCGATACGCAAGAGGCGGTCGCGAAGGCGGCTGACGAGGTGGTGAAACGCCCCCGGCTGAAGGCGGCGTCGGACGTCATGGCGAGCCTCGTGCCGCCCAAGCGCGACTGCGCGCCCAGCAACGGGCCGAGCGCCGAGGCGCGGGCCGAGACCTTTGGCAGCGACATGGGGCAGATGGATAACCCCCAGCCCATGTCGCGGCTGATCAACTGGGCGCTGCACGACCTGATGCTGTCCCATCCCGAGACCATGCTGATGGGCGAGGACGTGGGCCGCAAGGGTGGGGTCTACGGCGTCACGCAGAAGTTGCAGAACCGTTTCGGCCCGGGGCGGGTGATCGACACGCTGCTGGACGAGCAGAGCATTCTGGGCCTTGCCATCGGGATGGCGCACAATGGTTTCGTGCCGATGCCGGAGATCCAGTTCCTCGCCTATCTGCACAATGCCGAGGACCAGCTGCGCGGCGAGGCGGCGACTTTGCCCTTCTTCTCGGACGGGCAGTGGAGCAACCCGATGGTGCTGCGCATCGCGGGGCTGGGCTATCAGAAAGGGTTCGGCGGGCATTTCCATAACGACAATTCGCTGGCCGTGCTGCGCGACATTCCCGGCATTATCATCGCCTGCCCCTCGGCGGGGGACGACGCGGCGATGATGCTGCGGGAGGCGCACCGTTTGGCGCGGGAGGAGCAGCGCGTTGTGGTCTTTGTCGAGCCCATCGCGCTCTACCCAATGCGCGATTTGATGGAGGCCGGGGATGGCGGCTGGATGCGCAGCTATCCGGCGCCGGACCGGCGGATCGGACTGGGCGAGGTCGGCGTCACGGGCGAGGGCGCGGAACTGGCGATCGTGAGCTATGGCAACGGGCATTATCTGAGCCAGCAGGCGGCGCGGGATTTGGCAGAGGCGGGCGTCGATGTGCGGGTGATCGACCTGCGTTGGTTGGCCCCCATGCCGGAGCAGGCGCTGATTGCGGCCATCGGGGATCGGCCTGTGCTGATCGTCGACGAATGCCGCCGCACTGGCGGGCAGGCGGAGGCGCTGATGGCGCTGATGGCCGAGCGCGGTGTGAAGCGTTTCGCGCGGCTGACGGCGGAGGACAGTTTCATCGCAACGGGTCCGGCCTATGCGGCGACGCTGCCCTCACGCGAGGGGATCGTCGCGGCGGCGCGGAAGCTGTTGGGGTAGCTGAGGGCCAGCGCCGACCCGGGGGGGGGGCGGGCAGGCGATGGCCCGGCGCCTGCGGCTTGAATCCGGGCCGGGTACGCGCGCCTAGTGGCTATCCGCTGGCGCACCGCCCTGAAAATTATTCCCGTTCACATAGTCGCAAGGCTCTTCGCGCATCTCCAGATGCAGCCCGTCGCCGGTATAGGGATGCGCGCGGGCGAGTTCCTCATCAACTTCGATCCCCAGACCGGGCGCTTTGGGGGCGGTGATGAAGCCGTCCTCCACCCGGATCGACCCTTTGATCAATTGGTCATGAAATGGCGTCTCAATACATTCGCACATCAGGATGTTCGGGATCGCGGTGGCAAGCTGCACATTCGCGGCCCATTCCACCGACCCGGCATAGAGATGCGGCGCCACTTGCGCGTTGTACACCTCGGCCATGGTGGCGATCTTCTTGGCCTCCGCGATGCCGCCCACACGGCCAAGGGCCGGTTGCAGGATCTCCGCCGCGCCCGCCCGCAACAGCGGCGCGAACTCGGCCTTGGTGGTCAGCCGCTCGCCCGTGGCCACAGGGACGCGCACGCCGCGCGCGACCTTGGCCATCTGCTCAGGCGCGTCTGGCGGGATCGGCTCTTCGTACCACAGCGGGCTATAGGGTTCGATCGCTTGGCCCAGCCGGATTGCGCCCGCGGTGGTGAATTGCCCGTGAGTGCCAAACAGCAGGTCGGCGCGGTCGCCCACCGCCTCTCGGATGGCCTTGCAGAACGCCGCTGAGGTGCTGATGTCCGACATTGCAGGCATATGCCCGCCGCGCAGCGTATAGGGGCCAGCGGGGTCGAATTTCACCGCCGTATAGCCGCGCGCCACGCAATCCGCCGCCGATTCCGCCGCCATCTCGGGCGAGGTCCAGAAATCCGCCATGCTGTGATGCGGCAGGGGGTAGAGGTAGGTATAGCCGCGCACCCGGTCATTGGTGCGCCCGCCGATCAGCGCATGCACCGGGCGGTCACGGTCCTTGCCCAAGATGTCCCAACAGGCGATCTCAAGCCCCGAAAACGCGCCCATCACGGTCAGGTCTGGCCGCTGGGTGAAGCCTGCGGAATAGGCACGGCGGAACATCAACTCGATATTCTCGGGGTTTTCGCCCTGCATATGACGGGCAAAGACATCTTCGATCACCGCGCGCATCGCGTCGGGCCCGACGCTGGCGGCATAGCATTCGCCCCAGCCGGTTACGCCGGCGTCGGTGGTCACCTTGACCAATATCCAATAGCGCCCGCCCCAGCCGGGGGCGGGCGGGGCCGTCACGATGATATCGAGGTCTTGCAGTTTCATGACGGTCCCTTTCGTTTGGCCGCTTAGGTCTCTTTCTTGTCGTCGACGATGGTCATCTGCGCGATGCCGCTTTCGCCCAGATCGACCTTGGCGAAGGGGCCGCCGTGGCACATCTGGCCGGGGTCGGTGATGTCCACGGGGCCTTCCTCGGCCAGCACTTTTTCGGCGAATTGCTCGGCATTGTCCTTAGGCCGGTAGCCGAGGAAGGAGGCTTTCGAGTTGTCCACCGGGGCGCGGTCGTTGTTCGACACGCCGTAGATCACCGAGAATCCGACCGAGGGCGTGTCCACCGCGCGGGTCACCAGTTGGATCAGGTCGTCATAGCTGAGCCAAGAGCCGAGCGCGCGGGAGTTGTTGACCTGTGCCGCGCTGAGGATGCGCAGATGTACGGATTCAAGTTGGCGTTTGTCCCAATACATGGAGCCGAGGTCTTCGGTGAAGCATTTGGCGAGGCCGTAGAAAGTGTCGGGCTTGTGAGGCGCATCGATGCCGATGAAATCGGCCTTTTTGTGCATCCCCACCGCATGGATCGACGAGGCATAGACGACGCGCCGTGCGCCCGCCTGATAGGCCGCTTCCCATACGTTGTAAGAGCCGACGAAGTTCGGGCCGAGCAGTTCCATAAAGGGTTTTTCGTCCACGATGGCCCCGAAATGCACCACCATGTCGGCGCCCTCCATCAGGGCCGCGACTTGGTCGTATTCCGCCAGATCGGCCTTTTGATAACGCTCACCGTCGTAAAGCTTGCCAATGTCCTCGGCGATGTCGGAGCTGACCAGTTCCTCACACATGCCGGCTAGCGGCTCACGCAGGTAGGAGCCGAGGCGCCCGGCGGCGCCCGTCAGGACCAGTTTCTTAAATTTCATAACATCTTCCTTTCACGTCTCAGAAATCTTGTCGCGCACCTTCGCGCGCAGCGCATCGGCCCCTTGGGCCAAAAGGCCCACATCCGTGCCGCAGGCGACAAAGGTGAAGCCTTCGTTCAGCAGTTGGGCGGCGAAATCGGGGTCGGTGACCAGCGTGCCCACGGGAATGCCCTTGTCCATCAAGAGTTTGGCCGCGGGGCGGATGACCTCCCAGACCTCGGGGTGCAGGGTCTGGCCCAGATGGCCCATGTCGGCGGCGATATCGGCGGGGCCAAAGAAGATGCCGTCGATCCCCTCAACCTCGGCAAAGGCGGCGGCGTTTTCGACGGCGGCGCGGGTTTCAAGCTGGATCAGGATGGCGGTCTGATTCTCGACCTCGGCGTTGTAATCCGCGACCCGGCCAAATTGATTGGCGCGGTTCAGCCCGGCCACCCCCCGGATACCGCGCGGCGGGTAGCGGCAGGCGGCCACGGCGGCGCGGGCCTCATCAGGGGTCTGCACCATGGGAAACAGCAGGCCCGGCGCGCCGAGGTCCATCAGCCGTTTGACCTTGACCGCATCGTTCCAGTCGGGCCGCACCATTGCCGTGGTCTCACTGCCCGAGAACGCCTGTAGCTGCCCGAGGGCTGAGGCCATGTCGCTGGGCGCATGCTCCATATCCAGCATCACCCAGTCATAGCCCGCATGGGCCACCACCTCGGCGGCATAACCGTTGGAGAGGGAGACCCAGAGGCCAAGCTGCTTTTGACCGGCGCGAATGGCCGTGAGGAAGCTGTTCTCGCGCAATTTCATATCACAGCCCTTTCGACGAATTTCTCGGAACGCACGATCCGCGCGTAGTCTAGCGGGGTTAGGTCGAGCGTGCGGTAGCCGCCATGGGTGATCAACTCTGCCGTGCCGCGCCCGATGGCGGGGGCCTGTTGCAAGCCGTGGCCGGAAAAGCCGTTCATGAAGACGAAGTTCGCGACCTTGTCGTGCCGACCCAGAATCGCGTTCTGGTCGACGGTGTTATAGGCGTAGTGGCCGACCCATTCGTTGATCACCTTGACCCGCTCAAAGGCCGGAACGCGGGTAGCGATGATGGGCCAGACCTTCTCTTCCCAGATCGAATGGACGAAGGTGAAATCATCATAGGCCGCGTCATAGTCATCCTCTGGCGGGCAGCCGGCCATGTAATATTTGCCCTCTTGGCGCATATGCACGCCGCTGGGGTCGATGGTCAGCGGCAGGTCCATTTCCAGCGGCTCGGCGGCGTCAAAGATGAAGGTGTAGCGTTTGCGCGGCACCACGGGCAGGGTGATCCCGGCCATCTGCGCCGTCGCCGCCGCGCGAGGGCCAGAGGCATTGACCACCGTCCCGCAGGAGACCGTCGCGCCGGACTTCAGCGTCACCGCATCCACCGCACTGCCCGCGGGGTTCAGCACCATGCCGGTCACCTCGTCATGCACAAAGGTCACGCCGCGGCGCTTGGCCATGCGTTTGAACCAGTCGAACATCGTGCCGCCGTCGAAATAGCCCTCATTCACCGTATTGTGATTGGCAGCGATCACATCGTCGAGCATGTAGAAGGGATAGCGCGCGGCGATCTCATCCTTGGTCATATGCTGGGTATGGGCGCCCATGGAGGTCTGGATGCCCTGCGCCTCGCGCAGGGTCTGGGCAAACTCGGGCGTGTCGGCAAGATAGAGGTAGCCAAAGCTTTGCAGCGCCAGTTCCGGCACCTCGGGATCGTCATGCATGAAGTGGCGGAAGTTTTTGATGAACTCGGCCCCGAATTGCGAAATCTGGATGTTCACGGGGGCGCTGAACTGCTGGCGGATGCAGGAATTCGTATGGCTGGTCGAGGCGAATTCATAGGTTGGATCACGCTCGACCACCAGCACCTCGCCGTCGAACCCCGGCGTGTTGGTCAACCACCAAGCCAAAGCCGAGCCATAGATGGCCCCGCCCACGATCACCACGTCATAGGATGTCTCAAGCGCGTTTTGCATGCACAGTCTCCCTTTGCGCATTCCCCTCTGAATCGTGGGTAGCCTAAGCTTTCAAAGCCTGCAATCTCTGTGAACGGTGGCGCGAATTTTCGTTTTCCCGCGATGGGTTGCGCGACTGCCCAAGGATGGGGCAGGGTGGCATTCGAAAGATGCGCTTCTATTGCATCGTTGACTTTTGCAGCGGCCGTCGCACCATGATCGACGTGTCGCGAAAGACATGACCGCCCGAAGGAGTGGCCCTTGGACAGCGACCGTGAAGAGATTGAACGTCTGATTGCGCAGGTCGCATTGGGGGATCGTGCCGCCTTTGAGGCGCTTTATGATCGGGTGTCGGCGAAACTATTCGGGGTCTGCCTGCGTGTGTTGGATACACGCGCCGCAGCAGAGGATGCCATGCAGGACAGTTTCGTCAAAATCTGGAATAATTCCGACCGCTATCAGGCCAATGGTCTGTCGCCGATGACGTGGCTGATCACCATTGCGCGCAATACCGCGATCGACCGTTTGCGCGCCACCCGTAAGGGCCATCAGGACATCGACACGCCGGGGTTGGAGCTTGCCGCGCCGGGACCGAGCCCCGAACAATCCGCCGTGGCCGCGTCAGAGGCCAAGCGCCTGACCAATTGTCTGGATGATCTCGAAGCGGATCGCGGTGCGGCGGTGCGGGGCGCCTACCTCGACGGCGACAGCTATGCCGATCTGGCGCAACGTTTCAACGTGCCGCTCAATACCATGCGCACTTGGCTGCGCCGCGGTTTGATGGCCCTGCGGGAGTGTATGAGCGTATGAGCGACACCCCCATCACCCCGCCCGAAGACGACGATCTGCTGGCCGCCGAAATGGCCTTGGGCCTTTTGGAAGGCGAAGACCGTGCCGCGGCACGCGCCCGCCTGATGCAAGACCGTGAATTTGCCCGCAGCGTGGCCGATTGGCAGGAGCGTTTCGTGGCGATGACCGACGATATCGCCCCCGTCGCCCCGCCCGCGAAGCTGTGCCGCGCGCTGATGGCGCGGCTTTTCCCCGCGCGGCAGGTACCGCTGTTGCAGCGGCTCTGGCTGTGGCAGGGGGTTTCGGTGGCAGCACTGGCCACTGTGGCCTTCCTTGCCCTGCCGATGCTGCGCGAGCCGCAGATGCGGCCCCCGGCAGAGGTCTATGCCACCCGCATGGCCGCCGAGGACAGCGCGCTGGAATTGCTGGCCGTCATGGATATGTCGCGCGGCGATATCGCGCTGCGCCGTGTCTCGGGCGACGCGCCCGCGGGTCGCGTGTTAGAGCTTTGGGCAATCCTGCCGGACCGCGCGCCGATCTCTTTGGGCGTGCTGCCTGAGGGGGAGGTCAACCGCGTGGCCTTGCCCGCCGATCTGGCGCCCGAGGCGGCGCAGATCACGCTGGCCATCACCGATGAGCCGCCCGGCGGCGCACCCGGCGGTGTCCCCACCGGGGAGGTCATGGCCGCTGGTGCTGTGGCGGAGCTCTAAACCCCGAAACGCCCTGCTTTGACCGAGCAGGGCGTTTCATTTTTCACCCCCCTTACAACGCGTTATAACTTTGTTGCGAATTTTCTGAACCATTCTGAAACTCCTCTCACGTCTGCCCCGTGGGTCCAGTATCGCCGCCCACAACGGGGGGCATTCAAGGGAGGAAACCCAATGAAGACGCTCAAGACATTCGCCGCCGCCACCGCCACTGCCGCTCTGCTGGCCACCGGTGCCATCGCCGCCAATCCCGAAGTGGGCGGCGCGCCCATGTTCGAGAATAAGAACATCGTCGAAAACGCCGTGAACTCCGCCGATCACACCACGCTGGTCGCCGCCGTGAAGGCCGCCGGTCTGGTCGACACGCTGGCCTCCGAAGGGCCGTTCACCGTTTTCGCCCCGGTCAACTCCGCCTTTGACGCGCTGCCTGCGGGCACTGTCGAGACCCTGCTCAAGCCCGAGAACAAGGACATGCTGACCAAAGTGCTGACCGCCCATGTGGTGGCCGGTAAATGGTCCGCCGCCGACATCGCCGCCAAGGCCCGCGCCTCCAGCGATGGGTTCTACCACTTCAACGCCGTCTCCGGCGATGCGCTGTCGGCGCAGGTGAAGGGCCGCAACGTCTATATCATCGACGAAAGCGGCAATGCCTCGCGCGTGACTATCGCAGATGTGAACCAGTCCAACGGGGTGATCCACGTTGTAAACAGCGTGCTGGTGCCCAAGTAATAGGCAACCTGCATGATGTGGCCGGGCCAGTACCCCCATGCTGGCCCGCCGCCATCCCATCCGAACGCGAGGAGTAACACCATGAACAGACGTCATTTTCTGACATCGACCTTTCTGGGCGCCACCGCCATCGGGTTGGGCGCGCGCGGGGCATCGGCGGCCTATGTCGAGGGCGACTTCGAGGTTACCCGCAGCGAGGCCGAGTGGCGCGCGATGCTGAGCGATCTGGAATATGCGGTCATGCGCGAAGGCGACACGGAGCGCGCCTTTACCAGCCCGCTGAACGACGAGAAACGCCCCGGCACCTTCATCTGCAAGGGCTGTGATCAGCCGCTTTATGATGCGGCGACCAAGTTCAAAAGCGGCACCGGCTGGCCGAGCTTTTATCAGCCGCTCGACAATGCGGTCGAGACCATGGCCGACAACAGTTTCTTCATGCGCCGGACCGAGGTGCATTGCGACCGCTGCGGCAGCCATCTGGGCCATATCTTTGATGACGGGCCAGAGCCCACGGGCAAGCGGCATTGCATCAACGGCGTCTCGTTGAAGTTCGTCGCGGCTTAACAGGTACGTCTCACCCGAACGGATCGCGCGCCGCTTTCGGCGCGCGTTGTCTTGTCAGGTGCCGCGCGGTTTGGCGCGCAGGGTCGGGTCCGCCACCGTGGGGTCGTCGGGCCACGGGTGACGCGGATACCGCCCGCGCATGTCCTTTCGCACATCGGCATAGGAGCTTGCCCAAAAGCCGGGGATATCCATCGTGACCTGCACCGGGCGCTGTGCAGGCGACAGCAGGGTGACCTGCAATGGCTGACCGCCCACCGTCGGGTGCCGTGTTACGCCGAACATCTCTTGCAAACGCAGCGCGATGCCGGGGGTCTCTCCGCTGTAGTCGATGGCCACGCGCCGCCCGAGCGGGGTTTCAAAATGGGCAGGGGCCGAGCGGTCCAACTCTTGTTGCTGCTCCCAACTCAGCCGGGCTTTGAGCGCCGGGGTGATGTCGAACCCTTTCCAATCGGCGCTGCTGCGCACGCCCGTGAGATGCGGCAGCAGCCAGTCTTCCAGCGTCTCCATCAGATGCGCTTCGGTGAAATCGGGGAAGGGCGCGGGCATCAGCCGGGCGCGGGCCAGAAACAGCGCCGCCGTCTTGCCGGGGTTCAGCCCCAATTGCCGCACCCCGTCCAGCATCGCGACTGCCACTGCATCGGCGGGCGCATCGGGCCATGTGCGGTCCTCTAGAACCAGCGCGCCAAAGACCTCTTGCTTGCGGGTCAGCACACGCCCCTCACGGCGCGACCATAGGCAGACATCCTGCCAGCGGATTTGATCGGCGAAGGTAGCGCGCAGCTCGGCGTCCGAGATCAGCGCCGCCTGCCGGATGCGCGCCTCGCGCGGGTCGCCGTCGAGGTCCGTGGCCACCAAGAGCCGCGCGCCCGCCATCGGGTCGGCCTCTGGCAGCACCGCGCCCTTGCCGCCCGAGAGCACATAACGCGGTGCCTCGCCCTTGCGGCGCAGCCCGACGCGGTCGGGGTAGGCGAGGGCCGCCAGCACGCCCAAGGAGTCCGGCCCGTCGCCCTTCGCGCCGCGTGCAAGGCGTTTCGCCTCGGCCTTGATGCGCGCTAGCGTGGGCGCATGGGGCGGCGTGGCAGTGCGTTTGCCGGCCAGCGCGTCCATCCGCTGCGCAAGGTCGACGGGTGCGCCGCGCATCGGGTCACGCTCGGCCAGAAGGGCCGCCAGAATCGGCGCGCGAGGGCCGCCGCGGGCCACCATATGCGCCAATCGTGGGTGCAGGGGGAGTTTTGCCAAGGTGCGGCCATGTTCGGTGATGCGCCCCGCAGCGTCCAGCGCGCCCAGCATCTGGAGCACCGATTGCGCCTCGGCCAGACGGCCTGCGTGGGGCGGGGTGACGAAGCTCAGATCGCTCGCCTGCGCGCCCCAGAGCGCCAGTTCCAAGGCGAAACCGGTGAGGTCGCCAGCCTCGATCTCGGCCGGGGGAAAGGCCGCCAGCGCCCCTTCTTCGCCCCGGGTCCAGAGCTTGTAGGCCACCCCGGTATCAAGCCGCCCGGCCCGGCCCGCGCGCTGCGTCGCCTCGGCGCGGGTCACCCGCTCGGTCACCAGCCGGGACATGCCCGAGGCGGGATCGAAGAGCGCGCGCCGCGCGCGGCCCGCGTCGACGACAATGCGGATGCCTTCGATGGTCAGGGAGGTCTCGGCGATGGAGGTCGCCAGCACGACCTTGCGGCCCGAGGGCGCGGGCGCGATGGCGGCCTGCTGCGCCTTGAAATCAAGCGCGCCAAAAAGCGGGGCGAGGGTGCAATCTGCTGGCAGGGCGGGGCGCAAAAGCGCCTCGACCCGGCGAATCTCCCCCTCGCCGGGCAGGAAGACCAGCGCGGAGCCGGGCGATTCCGAAAGCGCCTTCAGCGTGAGGTCAGCCACGGCGTTCTCTAGCCGTTGTTTGCCCATGGGCTTGTCGAGCCAGCGCGGTTCAACCTCGAAACTGCGCCCCTCGGAGGTCACGATCGGCGCCTCCATCAGCGCGGCCACCGGGGCGGCGTCGAGCGTGGCGGACATGGCCACCAGCATCAGGTCGTCGCGCAGCGCGCCCGCGACTTCGAGCGCCAGCGCGAGGCCAAGATCGGCGTTGAGCGAGCGTTCGTGAAATTCGTCGAAGATCACCGCGCCGACGCCCGGCAGGTCGGGGTTGTCCTGCAACATGCGGGTCAGAATACCCTCGGTGACTACTTCGATGCGCGTGGCCTTGGACACCGCCGAGGCGCCGCGTACGCGAAAACCCACGGTCTGGCCGGTCTCCTCGCCGAGGCTTTGGGCCATGCGCGCAGCGGCAGCGCGGGCGGCAAGGCGGCGCGGCTCCAGCATCAGGATGCGGCCTTGGGTCAGCCCGGCCTCCAGCATCGCCAGCGGCACCCGCGTCGTCTTGCCCGCGCCGGGGGGCGCTTGCAGCACGACGCGGCCCGTGTTGCGCAGGGCGGCGATCACATCCGGCAGAACGGCGTCGATGGGCAGGGCGAAATCAGCGTTGGACATGGCGCGGTTATCGGGCAAAGCCGTCGCCGCGCCAAGGGTGGGGATGGACAATTCCACGCCGCCCCCGCAAAAGTTGCCCCATGGATATCGAGACATTGGCCGAAGGCATCATAGCAGGAGAGCGCCGCGCATTGGCACGGGCGATCACCTTGGTGGAATCGGGCCGCGCCGATCACCGCGCGGCGGCGGCGGAGCTGTTGGCGAAGCTGCCCACCGACCGGCAGGCGCTGCGCATCGGGCTTTCGGGCACGCCCGGTGTGGGCAAATCCACCTTCATCGAAAGCTTCGGCATGATGCTGACCGGGCAGGGCAAACGCGTGGCGGTGCTTGCGGTGGACCCCAGTTCGGCGCGCACCGGCGGCTCGATCCTCGGCGACAAGACGCGGATGGACCGGCTGAGCCGCGACCCCAATGCCTTCATCCGCCCTTCGCCCAGCCAGACCCACCTGGGCGGCGTCGCGCGCCGCTCGCGCGAGGCGGTGCGGCTCTGCGAGGCGGCGGGCTTTGACGTGGTGCTGATCGAGACCGTGGGCGTGGGCCAGTCGGAGACTGTCGTGGCCGAGATGTCGGATGCCTTCGTGCTGCTTCTGGCCCCCGCTGGCGGGGACGAGTTGCAGGGCGTGAAACGCGGCATCATGGAGATTGCCGACCTTATCGTCATCAACAAGGCCGACGGCGATCTGAAATCCACCGCCGCGCGCACCCGCGCTGACTATGCCGGTGCCCTGCGCCTGTTGCGCAAGCGCCCGCAAGACCCCGAGGGCTTTCCGCGTGCCACCGCCGTCTCTGCGCTGGAAGAAAACGGGCTAGAGGAGACTTGGGCCGCCTTGCAGGAACTGACCGACTGGCGCCGCGAAAACGGGTTCTGGGACCGCACCCGCGCCGCACAGGCGCGCTATTGGTTTGAGCAGGACGTGAAGCAGCGGCTTTTGGCGCAGCTTGAGACCCCGCAGGCCAAGGACGATCTGACGCGGCTCAGCGATGCCGTGGCCGATGGGGCGCGTGATCCGGCGGAAGCGGCGGCGGAATTCGTTCGCCGCCTCAGGGCAGATTAAGACGCGTTTGCGGGTTCCGAGACGGGGAAGAGCACGTCGTAGATCCAGTTAAACACGAAGGCGTAGATCAGGTAAAACACCGCCAGGGACACGTCGATCAAGAAGGCTTCGCGCAGAGAAATCTCTAGATACCACGCGATGAAGGGCAAGAGCACGAAGAGCAGCCCGATCTCGAAACTCACGGCATGAAGCACGCGGATCGGCACCGTCTTTTTCACCGTGCCGCGCAACCGGCGCAGGGCGTGGTCGAAGCCGAGGTTGTAGAGATAGTTCCACCCCGTCGCGATGCTGGCGCTGACCACGGCGACGACGCCGATATGGCCGATGGGCTTGTCAAAGAGCCAAGCACTGGCGGGGGTGACGATCAGCAGGGCGATGATCTCAAAACTAAGGGCGTGGCGGATGCGGTCTGCGGTGCTGCGCATGGGGTGGTCCCGGTATTGGTCGGGTCGTCCCGAGTGGCTGCCCAAATGGGGGAGGTCGTCCTCGCTTGGGGCCAATATGGCGATTGACGCGCGGGGTGCAAGGGGCTCAGCGGCCCGCCTTGGGATGGGCGTTGTTATAGACCTCCATCAGCCGCGCGGTATCGACGGCGGTATAGGCCTGCGTGGTCGAGAGGGAGGCATGGCCCAGAAGCTCCTGAATGGCGCGCAGATCACCGCCCGCGTCGAGCAGATGGGTGGCAAAGCTGTGGCGCATGGCGTGGGGCGTGGCGCTGGCGGGCAGGCCCAGTTGCATCCGCGCATCGGCCATCACCTGCGCCACGGCGCGCGCGCCCAAACCACCGCCGCGGATGGCGCGGAACAGCGGGGCCTGCGCCTCACGCGGGTGCGGGCAGAGGGCGAGGTAGTCTGCGACCGCGGCGCGGGCGGCGGGCAAGACCGGCACGACCCGTTCCTTCCCGCCTTTGCCAAGGATGCGCAGGCTGGCGGGCAGGGGCGCATCGCCGCCTTTCAGCGCCAGCGCTTCGGAAATCCGCAGTCCGCAGCCCCAGAGCAGGGTCAGCACCGCCACGTCACGCGCCGCGACCCATGGCGCGCGGGCTTGGGTCTCGACACAGTCGATCAGCGCGCGGGCGGCGTCTTCGGCCAGCGGGCGGGGCAGTTTCTTGGTGAACTTGGGCGACCGGGCGAGGAGGACCGCAGTGGGCTCGAACCCCTCCCGCTCGGCCAGCCAGCGGTAAAAGGCTTTCACCGCCGAGAGTTTGCGCGCGACAGAGCGTGACCCCGCCCCGCCGCTGCGGGTGCTGGCCATCCATGCGCGCATATCGCTGATGGTGATTTTCGCCAACGCCCCCAGACCTTGGGTGTCGCCCTTATGCAGCGTCATGAAGGTAAGAAATTCGGTCACATCGCCCCGGTAGGCGATGATCGTATTTTCGGCCGCATCCTTCAGCGCGCTTTGGTGTTCCAACCACGTCTGAAGCGCGTCCCGCGCGGCGGGGCTGATCAGCAGCGGATTTGCCTTCTCGCTCAAGACAGCCAGCGGCGCATGGATCGCTCCAGCACGCCGGTAAAGAAGGTGAGCAGATCGGTGCCCTGTTGCGGGCCGAACATATGCGGGTCTTCGGCGCCCATGACCAACAGGCCGGGCAGCCGACCGGGGCCGAAATCAAGCTTGAGACAGGCTTCCGAGCGGATCCACCCCGCCTTGCTGCCATAAAGCGCTTCGGACCCATCTTGCAGCGCGCGCAGGGTCACCTGCCGCACCATGCCGCCGCGCCCTTGGCTCAGGTAGTCGTCGATGAACCCCGGTTCGGCCACGCTGAGCACATCGCCCAAGCGCTGCACCGCCGGGTCATTGTCGTTCTGAGTAGATTCCAACACCAGCCGCACCGCATCGACGCGCAGGATATCGGCCACTTCGCCGCCGAGGTTGCGCAGGAAGGTCTCGAACTCCACCGGGTCGAGCATGCGCAGGATGGCACGGTGGATCTGGTTGGTCCCGGCGAGGTTCTCATAGGCCGCCGCGATCACGCTGCGGTGGGTGTCCTCCAGCCGGTCAAGACGGGTTTCCAGCCGCTCCATCGCGATGCCGCGCAGATCGACGATATTGCCGCCCATGGCCTTTTCATTGGCCGCGATCAGCGCCTGCATCACGTCGCTGTCGTCAAGAATGACGTCAGGCGCTGAGATGATCGCCTCCCGCAGGGCGTCGTCGATTTTGGGGCTGCTGCTCATGGGCGTCTCTTTTTGATTTGCGGTGTCATAGCATGCTGGGGCGTCAAGATCTGCCCCCAATTGGTCACGGGTGCTGCCGCCTGCGATCTTTGTTGCCGCATTGCGTCAAGCCGGGATGTAGAACGAAGCCCGGCGGAACAAAAGCGGCGCAGACGTGTTAGCCCCGGTCGACGCGCGGATTTCAGCCGTAGGGCCGCGCGTAGCTGATCGAAGCCTGCCGCATATCCCCGGATGCGGTGGAACAGGTCTTTGCCGGGAGAGGAAATCTTACATGGAACATGTCTCTGTCGATCTTTGGGCCGCCAACCTTCAGGTCGCGCCGGACTCGCTGCAAAGCTGGCTCGCCAGTGTCGAGACGCGGTTGCAGCAGGCCGCCGCGCGCGAGGCGCAGCTTTTGGTGATGCCCGAGTTCTGCTGCGCGCAGTGGCTGAGTTTCGCCCCCGCCGACTTACCTGCGGAAGAGCAGCTTGGCTGGCTCGCGCAGACCGCCACGCTGGCGCTCGACCCGATGCGGCGCATGGTTGAGCAAGCCGGCGTGGCCCTGCTGCCCGGCACCTTTCCCGTGGCCTTCCCTTCGGTCGATGCACCCGAAGGTTACCTTAATCAAGCGTGGTTTCTAACCCCCGATGGCGGGCTGCAAGTGCAGAACAAGCTGAGCCTGACCCCGCTTGAGGCGAATGGCGCCAGCGGCGTGACCATCGCGGGCACGGGGATCAACCTGTTCGAGTGGAACGGTTTGCGCTGTGTCATCGCGATCTGTCTTGATGCGGAATATACCGCGCTCTGGTCAAAACTGGGGGAGCTGAACCTCGATCTGGTGATCATTCCCGCCAAGACCGATATGATCACCGGCTATAACCGTGTGTTCAGCTGTGCGCGGGCGCGGGCGATCGAATTGCAAACCGCCGTCTGCTGTGTCGGCGCCGTCGGCGCGCCGCTGACCCCATGGCAAGAGGATACCGGCGTGGGCGGGGCGAGCGTCTATCTGCCCTGCGATGTGTCGGTGGCATTGGACGGGATGCATGCGGCCCTGCCGCCCCAGACGGCGGCGCAGGGCATGGATCTGGTCTTGCAAGCCCCGGCGATCCCCGTGGGGCAATGCCGCCGCATCCGCGCAGGCGCGGCCGAGGCCGAGGTGCGTCCGGGCCTGTGGTCGGGCGATCACCTGACGGTCGAAGGGAGTGCGGCCTAAGGCAAAGAAAAACCCCCTCCGCCACGGGCGGAAGGGGTTTGATGTTCGCGCGTTAAGGCCGGATCAGAGGATGTTCTGACCGGTCTTTTTCCAATCGGCCATGAACTGCTCCAGCCCCTTGTCGGTCAGCGGATGCGCGGCCAGTTTCTTGATCACCTCTGGCGGCGCGGTCATCACGTCGGCACCGATGCGTGCGGCGTCCAGAATGTGGTTCACGCTGCGGATGGAGGCGGCGAGGATCTGCGTCTCGAAACCGTAGTTGTCATAGATGGTGCGGATGTCTTGGATCAGGTCCATGCCATCGAGGTTGATGTCGTCGAGACGCCCGATGAAGGGCGAGATGAAAGTCGCGCCCGCCTTGGCCGCGATCAGCGCTTGGTTCGCCGAGAAGCAGAGTGTTACGTTGATCATGTGACCTTCGCCCGACAGAACCTTACAGGCTTTCAGCCCGTCCCATGTCAGCGGCAGTTTGATGGTGATGTTGTCGGCGATCTCGGCCAGTTTGCGGCCCTCGGCGATCATCGCGTCGGCTTCCAGCGCCACGACTTCGGCGGAGACGGGGCCATCGACGAGGTCACAAATCTCTTTGGTGACTTCAAGGATGTTGCGGCCCGATTTCAGGATCAGGGAGGGGTTGGTGGTCACGCCGTCAACCATGCCAAGGTCGTTGAGTTCGGCGATGGCGTCGATCTCGGCTGTATCTACGAAGAATTTCATGGGCTTTCCTTCCGGGTTGGAATGTGATCGCTATCGGGTCAATTCGTTGCCTTGGCTTTACCGCATGATCTGCGATGCTTAAAGCCTCAATTCCCCCAAGCGACACGGAGCATGCAGCAGGTATGGCTGAATTCTACCACCATGGTGAGTTGTTGTCGGTGATGACCACCCAGCCTTTGGGCCGCGCGCTGGATTATCGCGCGCCCGAGGGCGGTTGCCATGCAGGGGCCTTTGTCGAGGTGCCGCTGGGGCCGCGCAAGGTGATGGGTGTGGTCTGGGGGCCGGGGGCTGGGGATTACGACATCAACAAGGTGCGCCATGTGATCCGGGTGCTCGACGCGCCGCCGATGCGCGAGGAGATGCGCGAGTTTCTGCTACGGTCCGCAGCCTATACGCTGACCCCGCTGCCCGCCATGCTGCGGTTGGCAACCCGTGCGCCGGGGCTGGGCGATCCGCCCTCGATGCGCAAAATCTACCGGGCCGGTGAGGGCGTGCCGTCGCGCATGACCGATGCGCGCCAGCGGGTCATGGCGGTGCTGGAGGAATATGGCGATCTGGCTTTCACGCTGAAGGAGCTTTCTGAGATGGCCGGGGTGACGTCCTCGGTCGTGAAAGGGCTGGTCGACCAAGGCGCCGTGCGCGAGGAGGAAAGCCCCCGCGACCTGCCGTTCCGCCCGCTCGATCCCTCGCTGCCGGGCAAGGCGCTGACCGAGGATCAGGCCAAGGCGGCGGCAGTGCTGCGCGAGGGGATCAAGTCCGAGACCTACGGCACCACGCTTTTGCGCGGGGTCACCGGTTCGGGCAAGACGGAGGTCTATCTCGAAGCCGTGGCGGCGGCGGTGCAGGCCGGGCGGCAGGCGCTGGTGCTGCTGCCCGAGATCGCGCTCACCGAACAGTTTTTGGAGCGTGTCGAAGAGCGTTTCGGCGCCAAGCCCGCCGAATGGCACTCGGGCGTGACCATGACGGAGCGGCGCCGCATCTGGCGCATGGTGGGGCAGGGCAATGCGCAACTGGTGATCGGCGCACGTTCGGCGCTGTTCCTGCCGTTCCAGAACCTCGGGCTGATCGTCGTGGATGAGGAACATGACACCTCCTACAAGCAGGAAGACGGCGTGCTCTACAACGCGCGGGACATGGCGGTGCTGCGGGCCTCAATCTGCGGCGCGCAGGTGGTGCTCGCAAGCGCCACGCCGAGCCTCGAGACATGGGCCAATGCCGAGGCCGGGAAGTACCGGCGGCTGGAGTTGACCTCGCGTTTCGGCCCGGCGGTGATGCCGCAGATGGGCGCGATCGACATGCGGCAGGCGGGGCTGCCGGGGGATAAATGGATTTCGGGCGAGATGAAGCGCGAGGTCGACGCGCGGCTGGCGCGCGGCGAACAGGCGATGCTCTTCATCAACCGCCGCGGCTATGCGCCGGTCACGCTTTGCCGTGCCTGTGGCGAGCAGATCGGCTGCGACCAATGCGATGCGCGGATGGTTGAACACCGGTTCCTGAAACGCCTCGTCTGCCATCAATGCGGTGAGAGCAAGCCGATGCCCGAGGCCTGCCCCTCTTGCGAGGTCGAGGGCAAGCTCGCGCCCGTGGGGCCGGGGGTGGAGCGTCTGGGCGAAGAAGCGGCAGCGCTCTGGCCCGAGGCGCGGATCGCGACGCTGAGTTCTGACATGTACGGCTCGGCCCGCGCGCTCAAGGCCGAGATCGCAGGCATCGCCGAGGGGGCGGCGGATATCATCATCGGCACGCAGCTGGTGGCCAAGGGGCATAACTTTCCCAAGCTGACGCTGGTGGGGGTGATCGACGCCGATCTCGGGCTCACCGGGTCGGACCTGCGCGCAGCGGAGCGGACGTTCCAACTGATGCGGCAGGTGGCGGGGCGTGCGGGCCGGGCCGAGGCGCCGGGCGCGGCGCTGTTGCAGACCTATCAGCCCGAGCACCCGGTGATCCGGGCGATCTTGGCGGGTGAGGAGGAGGCCTTCTGGGCCGCCGAGGCCGGGGAACGGCGGCAAGCCGGGGTGCCGCCCTATGGGCGCATGGCGGGGATCATCCTGAGCGGCAGCGATGCGGCGGCGGTCTTCGATCTGGGCAACCATCTGGCGCGGCATGATGCGCCTTTGCGTGCCGTGGGGGCGCAGGTCTTCGGCCCGGCGCCCGCGCCGATCGCGCGGGTGCGTGGGCGGCATCGGGTGCGGTTGTTGGTGAAGGCGGATAAAGGCGTGGCGTTGCAGGAGGCGCTGGGCCGCTGGGTCGGCGGGCTGCGGCTCAAGGGGGACTTGCGGCTGGCGGTGGATATCGATCCGCAGAGTTTTTATTGAGGCTGGCTGGCAGGGCATCTGCATCGAACAAAACAGCCCGGAATCAAGGCCGAAGGCCGCCGGGCAGCGCCAGACCGGCCCATGGTCTGGCGCTTTTGCTATCGGAGTGGCGGCTTGCGCATGTTTCATATGAGTTGCTGCCATAAAGTGCCCACCTGAAAGTTCGTGTGCGCCAGCCCCCGGTCTGGCACTGCCCGGCTCCTGAGCCGGATCGTCCTTTTCTCTCGCCATCCCCGGGCCTTGGGCGTAATGAATTGCCATGACCCGTTTTATCACCCTCGAAGAGGCCAAGCGCCTGCCGTTCTGGCGCCGTCCCGTGGCCCTGCTGTTCCTCATGGCGCTGGCCATGCCGATTGCCTTCAATACATGGTCGGCGCTGCTCAATAACTTCGTCATCGAGGTCGCGGATTTCGACGGGTCCGACATCGGGCTGCTGCATACGGTGCGCGAGATCCCGGGCTTCTTCGCCATCGGTGTCATCGCCATCCTGCTCTTCATGCGCGAACAGGTGCTGGGGCTGGTCTCGCTCGCGCTTCTGGGCGCGGCCACGGCGGTCACGGCCTATTTCCCCTCCATGGGCGGTATCCTGACGATCACCATGCTCAGCTCCATCGGCTTTCACTACTACGAGACGGTGAACCAGTCGCTGCAACTACAATGGCTGAAGATCGAGGACGCCCCGCGGATGATCGGCTGGCTCATGGCCGCGGGCTCGCTGGCCACGTTGGTGGCCTATCTGGCGATCATGGCGCTGTGGGAGACGCTGAGCCTGAGCTACAGCATCGTCTATATGATCGGTGGCGGTGTCACCGTCGCTATCGCGATCACCGCCATGCTGGCCTATCCGCAGTTCGAGGCGCCCACGGTGCAGAACAAGAAAATGGTGCTGCGCCGCCGCTACTGGCTTTATTACGCGCTGCAATTCATGTCCGGCGCGCGGCGGCAGATCTTCGTGGTCTTCGCGGGCTTCATGATGGTCGAGCGCTTCGGCTTTGAGGTGCATGAGATCACCATGTTGTACCTCATCAACCTTGTCGCCAATATGCTCTTTGCCCCGCTGATGGGCCGCGCGGTGGGCCATTTCGGCGAACGCCGGACCTTGGCGGTGGAATACATCGGACTGATCTTGGTCTTTCTGGCCTATGGCGGGGTCTATTACCTCGGCTGGGGCGTGGTGATCGCGGCGGCGCTCTATGTCATTGACCACATGTTCTTTGCCCTCGCATTGGCGCTGAAGACCTACTTCCAGAAGATCGCCGATCCGGCGGATATCGCGCCCACGGCGGCGGTGGCTTTCACCATCAACCATATCGCCGCGGTCTTCCTGCCGGTACTCTTGGGGCTTCTGTGGCTGGCCTCTCCGGCGGCAGTGTTCTTCCTTGCGGCAGGGATGGCGGCGGTGTCTTTGATGTTATCGCTGCTGATCCCGCGCCACCCCGCGCCGGGGCATGAGACGATCTTTCAACCTGTCGTGGCGCAGGCCGCCGAGTAACGGGCAAAACCCGGCATGGCTTGACCCGGCGCGCGCGTGGCCCTAGGCGAAACGCAACCGCACCGCAGCAAAGGACCGCGCCATGCCCACTTTCACCGCCCTGACCACCCTTGAAGGCCGCGACCCCGCCTATGCTCTGGGCGAGGCGATGGAGCGGCTGACCCCTGAGCCCACCGGCGTGGGTGTTTTCGAGGTCGAGGACGGCTCGGGCCTGTGGGAAGTCGGCGGCTACTTCGAAGAAGCGCCCGATACCGCAGCACTTGCCGTGCTGGCCAAGGCCATGGGCGCCAAGGAATTCACCGTCTCCGAACTGCCCGAGACCGACTGGGTCGCCCATGTCCGGCGCGAATTGGCGCCGGTGGAGGCGGGCCGCTTCTTCGTCTACGGCAGCCATGACGCGGACAAGGTGCCCGAAGACTGCGAGCCGCTGCTGATCGAGGCCGCCATGGCCTTCGGCACCGGGCATCACGGCACCACCTTGGGCTGTCTCAAGGCGCTGGACCGGCTGGCGAACGAGGGGTTCCACGGCCGCAACGTCGCCGACATCGGCTGCGGCACCGCGGTGCTGGCCATGGCCGCCGCGCGCATCTGGCCGGAAACCGTGCTGGCCAGCGACATCGACGAGGTCGCGGTCGAAGTGGCGCAGGCCAATGTCGATGCCAACGGGCTAACGGGCCGCGTGACCTGCGTGGAAGCGGCGGGCTTCGACCACCCCGCGCTGGCCGAAGCCGCGCCTTTCGATCTGGTCTTTGCCAATATCCTCAAAGGACCGCTGGTGGCGCTGGCCCCCGACATGGCGGCGGCGCTCCAACCCGGCGGCTATGCGATTCTCTCCGGCCTGCTGAACGAACAGGCGGAAGAGGTGATCGAGGTTTATGCACGATCTGGCATCAATCTGACCCACCGCGAGAGCATTGGTGACTGGACGACACTGACGCTTCAAACGAAAGTATAATTCACGCCTCATTTTCGTTGCATTCGAGCCTTTTGCCGCTTTGTTGCCACATTTGGACTTTATTCAAATTGGCAGCAAACGGTGGGGGCCGGATTGCTACGGAGGCTGTGATGGCTGAAGGACACGCTCAATTCGCGAAACGGATCGAACTTCTGGGGCGCAAGCATCGGAAGCTGGAACGAGGACATGTCACCCGCGTCGGACGCGACGGGCTGATCTCCGTCTTGCCGAAACGCGCCCGCCGGGGGTTCCCGATGACAGGGCTTTTCCTGATCGTTCTGGTGTTTTTCGGCTTCAAAGCCTTCACCCTCGCCGCGATCGGCCCGGTGACCTATAACGAACGCCTTTCGCGCCTCGCCAATGGGTCGAACCTTGAGCAGATCGGCGCCAAGATGATGGCCATCGACCCGGTGACCCAGACATTGTCCGAGCTGACCGGCCCGATCATGCGGTAACGTGGCACCGCCCCTTGCGTAAAGAAAAAGCCGTAGCGGAGGCTCTCCGCTACGGCTTTTCTAATGGGGCTGATGTTTATCCCGTAGGGTCAACGCACGAAGTGGTTCTGCGCCACAAGGTCAATGTCGCCCCGGATCAAGCCGATGTCTTGCAATTCGAGATCGGTCAGGTCCGACAGCGCCTTGCGGGTGGCGCGGCTGTCTTGCCAAGCCTCAACCGCAGCGAAGAAGGCGCCGAAAAAGCCAAGGATACGTGTGACGGCCGAGGGGGAGCCGTAAGCGGTGCGGGTGGTGTCGAAAGCTGCCATGGGGCCGTCCTTTGTTTGATCTCAGGTTGCGCCGGCAGGAGGGCAGGATGGCCTTCCTTACCGAACGGAATTTTTGGCAAGTATGCCCGAAATTCGCCCCGCGCAATCCCTCAAAAACGACAGTGAGGCCTGCGTTTTTTGCATGGGTCGAAAACAGGGTTAACCCACTCTCATTACGGGAAAAATTCACCGCCCGGCATGTCGGTTTTGAACCATGGAGAGGCGCAATTCGACACCGCGGTTTAAAAGCGACAGAGCGCCTGTCGCAAAGCGCCCGCCACGCTTCAGGGCTTTGCGATGTTCGCCTTTCGTGCTAGTGCACCAAAAAAGCAACAATTTTATCGAGGGGCAGAGATGATACGGGTGATCGGCATAGATCCGGGGCTGCGCAATCTGGGCTGGGGCGTGATCGATGTCTCGGGCAGCCGAATCGCCCATGTGGCCAATGGCATCTGTCACTCCGAAGGCGACGACCTTGGCGCGCGGCTCTTGTCCTTGCATGGGCAGCTTACGCGCGTGCTGACGGCATGGCGGCCCCAAGCGGCAGCGGTTGAGCAGACCTTCGTGAACAAGGATGGCGCCGGGACGTTGAAGCTGGGGCAGGCGCGGGGCATCGCCATGCTGGTGCCCGCGCAGTTTGGTTTGACGGTGGGCGAATATGCCCCCAACAAGGTCAAGAAAACCGTGGTCGGCGTCGGCCATGCGGATAAGGGACAGGTGGCGCATATGGTTAAGATGCAGATGCCGGGGATCGAGATTGCGGGGCCGGATGCCGCCGACGCGCTGGCCATCGCGATCTGCCACGCGCATCACGGCGGGGCGAGCACGCTGGCGCAGGCGGTGGCGAGGGCAAGCGCATGATCGGCAAGCTTTCGGGCCGCATCGACTACCGCGCTACGGATCATGTGCTGATCGACGTGCGCGGGGTGGGTTACCTCGTCTATGTCTCCGACCGAACCATGGCAGCACTCCCGGGCGTGGGCGAGGCGGTGGCGCTTTATACCGACCTCGTGGTGCGCGAGGACTTGATGCAGCTTCTCGGCTTCCAGACGCTGGTGGAGAAGGAGTGGCACCGGCTGCTGACCTCGGTGCAGGGGGTGGGGGCCAAGGCCTCGCTCGCGATCCTCGGCACGCTGGGGCCGGATGGCGTGAGCCGCGCCATCGCGCTTGGTGACTGGAACGCGGTGAAGGCCGCGAAGGGCATCGGGCCCAAGATCGCCCAACGCGTGGTGCTTGACCTCAAGGACAAGGCGCCCGGCGTCATGGCGATGACCGGCACCGTGGCCGACGCCATGGGCGAGACTGAGGCCGCCGCCGACGAGGCGGTGATTGAAGCTGCCGCCCCGCGCCCCGCGCCGAAACCTGCCGCCCCCAATGCCTCTGCCCAGTCCGAGGCGCTTTCGGCGCTCGGTAACCTCGGCTATGCCCCGGGCGATGCGGCGGGCGCCGTGGCGCAGGCGGCAGGCGAGACGCCCGAGGCCGATACCAAGGCGCTCATTCGCGCGGCGCTGAAACTGCTGGCGCCGAAGGGGTGAGCATGAATGCGCGCGGCGGCTGGTGCGTGAACCTTCCGCTGGAAGAACCACGCACCCTACGGCATAACGAGGCCCTATGACCGACATCGACCCAACCGTGCGGCCCGACCCGCTGCCCGAAGACACCGACCGCGCGCTGCGGCCACAAATGCTCAGCGAATTCGTTGGGCAGGCGGAGGCGCGGGCGAACCTGTCGGTCTTCATCCAGTCGGCCCGCCAGCGCGGCGAGGCGATGGATCACACGCTGTTCCACGGGCCGCCGGGCTTGGGCAAGACGACACTGGCGCAGATCATGGCGCGCGAGCTTGGCGTGGGCTTTCGCATGACTTCCGGCCCGGTGCTGGCCAAAGCCGGTGACCTTGCCGCGATCCTCACCAATCTCGAGGCGCGCGACGTGCTTTTCATCGACGAGATCCACCGACTGAACGCCTCGGTCGAAGAGGTGCTCTACCCGGCGATGGAGGATTTCGAGCTTGATCTGGTGATCGGCGAAGGCCCCGCCGCGCGCACCGTGCGGATCGAGTTGCAGCCCTTCACGCTGGTGGGCGCCACCACCCGCATGGGGCTTCTGACGACGCCGCTGCGCGACCGTTTCGGCATTCCGACGCGGCTGCAGTTCTACACCGAGGACGAGCTTTACATCATCGTCGACCGCAACGCCCGCAAGCTCGGCGCCCCGGCGGACGAAGGCGGCGCGCGCGAGATCGCCAAACGCGCCCGCGGCACGCCGCGTATCGCCGGGCGGCTGTTGCGCCGGGTGGTGGATTTCGCCGTGGTCGAAGGCGATGGCCGCGTGACGCGCGAGTTGGCGGATATGGCGCTGACCCGGCTCGGGGTCGATCACCTCGGCCTCGATGGGGCCGACCGGCGCTACCTGCGCCTGATGGCCGAGAATTACCAGGGCGGCCCGGTGGGGATCGAGACGCTTTCCGCCGCGCTTTCGGAAAGCCGCGATGCGCTGGAGGAGGTCATCGAGCCGTTCCTGTTGCAGCAGGGGCTGATCCAGCGTACCCCGCGCGGCAGGATGTTGGCCGCCAAGGCGTGGAGCCATCTCGGGCTTGCCGCGCCCAGAGGGCAGAGCGACCTTTTTGGCTGACGTTTCGGAGCGAAGGTAGACCAGATGACGATGACCGCAGAGCAGATCGAGACCCTTTTCACCCGCCGCGACGGGCAGTTCGCCTTTGCCCGCTGGGGCCGTCCCATCGCCCCCGTGGCTTTCGGGATCGAGGAAGAGGCGCTGCCGGTGGTGAAAGGCGCGCTCGAAGCGGTGGCCACGCTTGCCGGTCACGACATGGCCGAAACCGACCCGGAGTTGGGCAGCAACCTGATGATGTTCTTCTTCGCCGATTGGGCGGAGCTTTTGGACGTGCCGGGTATGGATGGGCTGGTGCCCGACCTCGCGGCGCAGGTCGAGCGGCTGCAGGCCGCGGGGGCGAACCAGTACCGTTTCTTCCGTTTCGACGAGAACGGCGCGATCAAGGCGGCTTTCGTCTTCCTGCGCATGGACGAGAGCCTGCAAGACATGTCCGCGCAGGTGCTGGCGCTGAGCCAAGCGGTGCAGGTCATCCTTTTGTGGTCCGAGGATGCCTTTCAGGAGCAATCCCCGCTGGCGATGGCCGATGACGCGCTGGTGCTGCGCCCCGAGGTGGCGGATGTGATCCGCGCCGCCTATGACCCGGTGATGCCCCCCGCCGCCAATGATGCTAGCCACGCGCTGCGCCTTGCCGCGCGGGTGCAGGTGGCGTCATGAGCCATAGCTTCCCGGTCCGCATCTTCTATGAAGACACCGATATGGCGGGTGTCGTCTATTACGCCAACTACCTGCGCTATATCGAACGGGCGCGGTCGGACATTGTCGAACAGATCGGCCTTGATCAACGCGCCATGCGCGACGAGGGGCTGGTCTTTGTCGTGACGCGGGTGGAGGCGGATTACCTCGGCGCCGCGCGCTTTGGCGACCGGCTGGAGGTGCAGACGACCCATCAGGCCGAAGGGCCGGTGCGTTGGGTGTTCGACCAAGACGTGCTGCGCGATGGCAAGGTCATCTTTCGCGCCAAAGTTACCGCCGTTTGCATGACAACGGGCGGAAAACCCACGCGGCTGCCAGCGAAACTCCGCTTGTCGGACGGCGATCCGGCGCGGTGATACCATAATTCTGGCAATCTAGGTTGCAGTCCGTTAGCTTTGCTCCAAATTGAGGCCGGAAAATAGGGCCCAGAGATAGAACCCAGAGGCAGAATGCCCCGAAGGGGCGGCAGTAAAAGAGCATAGTTAAATGGAAGCAGAGACGCTGGCATTGGCACAGGGGATCGATTTCTCCCTGTGGGGTCTGTTCGCGAAGGCGACGGTCACGGTCAAACTTGTAATGATCATGCTGATCGGGGCCTCTTTCTGGTCTTGGTCGATCATCATTCAGAAAACCATCCAATACCGCAAAGCCCGTGCAGAGGCGGCGCAGTTCGATCGGGCCTTCTGGTCGGGTGAGCCTTTGGACGGTCTCTTTGACACGATTGGCGCCGATCCCGACGGCCCGTCGGAGAAGATCTTCGCCGCCGGCATGTCGGAATGGCGCCGCTCCCACCGCGAGGACGGGGCGCTCATTCCCGGCGCCACCGCGCGCATCGACCGGTCGATGGACGTGGCCATCGCCAAGGAGGCCGAGCGCCTGCAAAAGGGGCTGCCGGTGCTGGCGACCGTGGGCTCCACCGCGCCCTTCGTCGGGCTGTTCGGCACCGTCTTCGGCATCATGAACTCCTTCATCGAGATCGCGGCCCAGCAGAACACCAACCTCGCCGTTGTGGCCCCGGGCATCGCCGAGGCGCTTCTGGCGACCGGCATCGGCCTTCTCGCCGCGATCCCGGCGGTGGTCTTCTACAACAAGCTGAGCGCCGACAGTGACCGGATCCTCGGCACCTACGAGGCCTTCTCGGACGAATTCGCGACCATCCTCAGCCGCCAGTTGGACAGCTAAGCCATGGGTGCGGGTGTCATGAAAAAGCAAGGCGGCAAGGGGCGGCGGCGCGGCCGCGCCCAGCCGATGGCCGAGATCAACGTCACGCCCTTCGTGGACGTGATGCTGGTGCTGCTGATCATCTTCATGGTCGCGGCCCCGCTCCTCACCGTCGGCGTGCCGGTGGAACTGCCCAAGACCGCCGCCACGGCCCTGCCAGCCGAGCAGGAAGAGCCGCTGACCGTCACCGTCACCGCCCAAGGCGCGGTGCAGATCCAGACCACCGACACGCCACGCGACCAGCTGGTGACCAAGCTGCGCGCCATCGCGGCCGAGCGGGCCAGCGACCGGGTCTTCCTGCGCGCCGATGGCGCGGTGCCCTATGCGCAGGTCATGGAGGTCATGGGCGCGCTCAACGCGGGCGGATTTTCCAACATCGGTCTAGTGACCGACATCGGCGGCCCGGCGATGGACGGCAGCGACACGTCGGGTGGCTGAGCGGTGCATACCGGGCATTACATATCAGGTGCCGGGCATCTGGGTCTTATCGGCTGGCTTTTGTTCGGGAATATCTTCACCTCCGAGCCGGACCCGGTCGAGATGACCGAGGTCTCGGTGATCTCGGCGGCGGAATATGACGCGCTCGTCGCGGCCCAGCAGCCGCCCGCTTCGACTACCGAGGTGGCCCAGCCCGCATTGCCCGCACCGAGCGAGGAGGCGCCCGATGTCAGCGCCGAGCCGGATGCCGAGATCGAACAGCCCGAGCCGGTGCAGACCGAGACCCCGCCCGAGGACAGGCCGCCCGAGGTGACCGAGCTGGAACTGCCGCCGCAGACCGAAGTGGACGACAGCGCGCCCGAACTGAACGAGCCCATCGGCGACACCGCCGTTCTGGTGCCCGAGATCGCCCCCGAGGCCCGCCCCCGCGAGGCCCCGCGCGTGGCGCCCGAGCCCGTGGCCCCGCCCGAGCCCGAAGCGCGCCCCGACCTTGACGAACAGCCCGCCGTCGCGCCCGAGCCCGAGGCCGAGCCGGAAGTTGCCGTCGAAGAAGAGCCGCAAGAGGCGCAGACGCCTGAGGACAGCACGACCGAGATCGTGACCGAGGCCGATCAGGCCCCGGCGGCCTCGGCCCGTCCGCCCGGTCGCCGTCCGGCCCCGCCGCCGCCCGTCGAGGTGGCCGAGGCCCCGGAGGAACCCGAGGAGGAAGCCGCCCCCGAACCGACACCGGAGCCCGCCGAGGAACCTGCGCAGGACACGACCGAAGACGCCATCGCCGATGCGCTGAGCGAAGTCCTCGGCCAGCCGGAGGCCGAAGCCCCGGTGCCGAGCGGCCCGCCGCTGTCGTCGGGCGAGCGCGAGAGCCTGCGCGTCGCGGTTTCCGCCTGCTGGAACATCGGCGCGCTGTCGACCGAAGCGGCGCGGACCACGGTGATCGTGGGGCTGCAGATGAATCAGGACGGCACGCCGGTAATCGGGTCGATCCGGATGCTCAGCGCCTCGGGCGGTGGCGATGCCGCAGCAAGGCAGGCCTTCGAGGCGGCCAAACGTGCAATCATCCGCTGCGGCAGCCGCGGCTACGACCTGCCACAAGAAAAATACAGCCAGTGGCAAGACATCGAGATGACATTCGATCCAATGAGGAGCCGATAACATGCTGACGAGACTTCTGGGACTTCTGGCACTGGGGGCCGCGACCGTCTTCGCGGCAGCCCCGGACACCGCGCGCGCCGAGCCGTTGCGCATCGTGATCGACGACCCGACCATCGAACCCTTGCCCTTTGCCGTCCCCAGCTTTCAGCCCGAAAGCGGTGAGGCGGGGCAATTGGCCGTCGACATCGCCCGCGTCGTCTCGGACGATCTGACCGGCACTGGCCTGTTCCGCGAGATTCCGGCCAGCGCCTATATTTCTACCGTGAGCGACTTCAATGCGCCGGTGGAATATGCCGATTGGAAGGCGATCAACGCGCAGGCGCTGATCACCGGGGCGGTCAATGTCACCGGCAATAGCGTGAACGTGAAATTTCGCGTCTATGACGTCTTCTCGGGTGAAGAGCTGCTGGATGCCAGCGGGCAGGGCGGTTTGCAATTTAGCGGCACCGTCGACGGCTGGCGCCGCATGGCGCATAAGGTGGCCGATGCGGTTTACAGCCGGATCACCGGCGAGGGCGGCTATTTCGACAGCCGCGTGGTTTTCGTCTCCGAGACCGGGCCGAAGGACAATCGCCAGAAACGTCTGGCCGTGATGGACTATGACGGGGCGAACCTGAAATACCTCACCGAATCCGGCTCTATCGTGCTGGCGCCGCGTTTTTCGCCCAGCGGGGACCGTGTGCTCTACACCAGCTATGAAAGCGGCTTCCCGCGCATTTATGTGCTCGACATCGGCACCGTCCAACGCCGCGCGCTGCAAAGCGCCGAAGGCTCCATGGCCTTCGCGCCGCGGTTCTCGCCCAGCGGTCAGACGGTCGTCTATTCGCTGAGCCAAGGCGGCAACACGGATATCTACTCGATGGACATCAACAGCGGCCAGTCGGTGCGCCTGACCAACACCCCCGCGATCGAGACGGCGCCGAGCTTCTCGCCCGATGGCAGCAAGATCGTTTTTGAAAGTGACCGTTCCGGCAGCCCGCAGCTTTATGTCATGCCCGCCACCGGGGGCGAGGCGACGCGGATTTCCTTTGGCGAGGGGCGCTACGGCACGCCCGTCTGGTCGCCGCGCGGGGATCTGGTGGCCTTCACCAAGCAGAACAAGGGCCGCTTCCACATCGGTGTCATGCGGCTGGATGGCTCGGAAGAGCGTCTGCTGACCGCTTCTTTCCTTGATGAGGGTCCGACTTGGGCCCCCAACGGGCGGGTCATCATGTTCGCGCGCGAAACCCAAGGGGCGGGCGGGTCTTCCTCGCTCTATTCCGTCGATATTTCGGGGCGCAACCTCAAGCCTGTGCGCACGCCCGAAGGCGGCTCTGACCCCTCGTGGTCACCGCTGCAAGACTAAGGTTTCCACATGCCACCCACGGGTGCGGGCAATTCCAATGATCCCGCGCCTGTGTTAATACCAGCAACGATAACGCCACCACATAGAAGGCAGACCCCATGAAACGCATTCTGACCAGCACGCTTTTGATTTCCGCATTGGCCGTGTCGGCCTGTACCAACCCTGACCGCTTTGGTGCCGATGGCATGGGCGGGGCAAATGCAGGGGCCGGGGTCAACGCCGGCGTGGTGCCGGGCAGCGCGAATGACCCGACCTCCACCGCCTATTTCCAGCAGGCCGTGGGCGACCGGGTGCTGTTCCTTGTGGACCAATCCACCCTGACCGACGAAGGCCGCGCCACGCTTGACGGGCAGGTCGCATGGCTTCAGGCCAATTCCGACTACCAAGCCGTGATCGAAGGCCACGCCGATGAGCAGGGCACACGCGAATACAACATTGCCCTTGGCGGTCGCCGCGCCAACGCGGTGCGCGAATACATGATCTCACGCGGGATCGCGGCCTCGCGGCTCAAGACCATCAGCTACGGCAAGGAGCGCCCGATCGAGATTTGCTCGGCCGAGGCTTGCTATGCCAAGAACCGCCGCGCGGTGACCGTGCTGGCTGGCGGCGCGCTGACCAGCTGATCGCGGCAACTGCCCAAGCAATGACCAATCCAAGGAGGCCGATGTGCTGAAGCGATATATCTTCGTGGCCGTGATGGGGCTGATGACCGCCCCCGCCGCGCTTATGGCGCAGGACAACGATCAAACGCTGGCGGACATTCGCCAGCAGCTGACCGTGCTCAACGTCGAGGTGCAAAAGCTGCGCCGCGAATTGTCGACCACCGGCGGCGCCTCGGTCGAGACCGGCGGCAATTCGGTGTTGGAGCGGGTCAGCACCATGGAGAGCGAGTTGCAGCGCCTCACCTCCAAGACCGAGGAGATGGAGAACCGCATCAACCGGATCGTCGCCGATGGCACCAACCGGATCGGCGATCTGGAATACCGTCTGGTTGAGCTTGAAGGCGGCGATCTGGGCGCTTTGGGTGAGACGTCGACCCTCGGCGGAGGGGAGGCGCCCGCCGTGGCAGCCCCCGCTCCCGACGCAGATCGCGAGGTTGTCGAAGTGACCCCCGGCAGCGGTGGCGCAGGTACATCTGGCGGCATCATCACCCCCATCAACGAAGCAGAGCTGGCGGTCAGCGAGAAGGCCGATTTCGAGCGGGCGCAGGAGGCGCTCGCATCGGGTGACTTTCGCAGCGCCGCCGATCTCTTTGCGTCCTTCAATACGACCTACCCCGGCGGTCCGCTAGCCGCCGAGGCCGAGATGCGCCGGGGCGAAGCCCTGACCGGTCTGGGCGACAACCGTGAAGCGGCGCGCGCCTATCTCGCGGCCTTCAGTACCGATCCCGAAGGGCCGGTGGCCCCGCGGTCGCTCTTTGAACTAGGCCGCGCCCTTGGCGTGTTGGAGCAGACCCAAGAGGCCTGCGTGACCCTTTCGGAAGTCGGCGTGCGCTTCCCGAACGCCCCGCAGGTCAGCCAAGCCGAGGCGCAGCGCCAGACGCTGGGTTGTTCCTGACCGCAGATGACTGCACCCGCCGCAACGGCTGATGCAGCGCTGACCGAGGGGTTGCTTTCTGGCTTGGGCGGCGCGCTGCCGCCCCGCCTTGGCGTCGCCGTCTCGGGCGGGGGCGATTCCATGGCGCTGCTGTCGCTTCTGCATGGGTTGGCGACGGCGACGCGCAGCCATCTTGAGACCGTGACCGTCGACCATGGACTGCGCCCAGAAGCGGCGGAAGAGGCCGCCATGGTCGCGCGCCATGCCGCCCGACTGGGGTTGGCCCATGAAACCCTGCACTGGCGCGATTGGGACGGGCAGGGCAATCTCCAAAACGCCGCGCGGGAGGCGCGTTATCGCCTGATGGCCGGTTGGGCCGCGCGGCGCGGGCTACCCGTCGTGGCCCTTGGCCATACGGCGGACGATCAGGCCGAGACGGTGCTGATGCGCTTGGCGCGCCGGTCGGGGGTCGATGGGCTTGCGGCGATGGCGCCGCGCAGCGAAAGGTTCGGTGTCACATGGCTGCGCCCGCTGCTTTTTGCCCGGCGCGCGGCCCTGCGCGATCATCTGCAGCGGGCGGGGCTGCACTGGGTCGAAGACCCCGGCAACGATGACCCGCGCTATGCCCGGATCAGAACCCGCCAAAGCCTCGATGCCCTCGCGCCGCTTGGCATCGATGTAGAGACTTTGGCCGAGGTCGCGCGCAACATGGCCACCGCCCGGGCGGCGTTGGACGTCCAAACCGATCGCGCCGCGGGCGATATTCTGCGTATGGAGGCGGGCGCGCAGGTGATGCAGGCCGATGCCTTTTTCGCCGAGCCGAACGAGATCCGCCGCCGCCTGATGCTCCGGGCAATTGGGCAGATCAACGGCGGCGCATACCCCCCGCGCCGCGGCCCCGTGGCCGCTTTGATCGCGGGGCTAGCGGAAGGGCAGGCGGCCACGCTGGCGGGGTGTCAGGCACTGCTCCGGCGCGGTGAAATCTGGATCTTTCGCGAGTATAACGCGGTGCGCGATCTGCGCGTGCCTGCGGATCAGCTTTGGGACGGACGCTGGCGTGCGATCCCCCCCGAAGGGCTGCCGCCGGAGGCCGAATTGCGCGCGCTTGGCCCAGAGGGGCTGGCCCAATGCCCCGATTGGCGCAGCCTTGGGCGACCCCGTGCCGCCTTGCTGTCGACCCCGGCCATCTGGCAGGGCCCGCGGCTGCTTGCCGCGCCCCTTGCCGGGCTGGACCAGAAATGGCATGTCCGGCGCGAAAGCGGCGCGGAATGGAACAAAACAGCGCCATTATCGCATTGAACATGAGCGCATCATGTCTATCTTAGTATGGTGGTTGCCCGAACGGGCGCCCCTTGGGTTGCGGGACTTGCCCGCGGCCATGTGAATTTAGGAGAATTCCCTTGGGAAATGTTCGTAACCTCGCCTTCTGGGTTGTCCTGATGTTGCTTGTGCTGGCGCTGTTCAACCTGTTCAGCGGGTCCAGCGGGTCGCTGCAAAACAACGAAGTCAGCTATTCCGAATTCGTCACCTCCGTACAGGATGGGGATGTCCGAAATGTGACATTGGATGGTGAGCAAGTGCGATTCCGCCAAGCGGATGGTGCCGACTACTTGACGATCAAACCCGGCGATGCCGAGCTGACCCAGCTTTTGATCGACAACGACATCCCTGTCAAAGCGCGCCCCCAGCAACAGTCTGGTTTCCAGACCTTCCTGATGTCGCTCTTGCCCATCGCGCTGCTGATCGGCGTGTGGATTTACTTCATGAACCGCATGCAGGGCGGCGGCAAGGGCGGGGCCATGGGCTTTGGCAAATCCAAGGCCAAAATGCTGACCGAAAAGCACGGCCGCGTGACCTTTGACGACGTGGCGGGCATCGACGAGGCCAAGGAAGAACTCGAAGAAATCGTCGAATTCCTGCGCAACCCGCAGAAGTTCTCGCGCCTCGGCGGCAAGATCCCCAAGGGCGCGCTGCTGGTGGGCCCTCCGGGCACCGGTAAGACCCTGCTGGCCCGCGCCATTGCGGGCGAGGCTGGCGTGCCCTTCTTCACCATTTCGGGCTCCGACTTCGTCGAGATGTTCGTCGGCGTCGGTGCATCCCGTGTCCGCGACATGTTCGAACAGGCCAAGAAGAACGCCCCCTGTATCGTTTTCATCGACGAGATTGACGCCGTGGGCCGTCATCGTGGCGCCGGCTACGGCGGCGGCAACGACGAGCGTGAACAGACGCTGAACCAGCTTCTGGTCGAGATGGACGGCTTCGAGTCCAACGAAGGCGTCATTATCCTCGCCGCGACCAACCGTCGCGACGTGCTCGACCCCGCGCTGCTGCGTCCGGGCCGTTTCGACCGTCAGGTCACCGTGCCCAACCCCGACATCAAGGGCCGCGAAAAGATTCTCTCGGTCCACGCCCGCAAGACCCCGCTGGGGCCGGACGTCGATCTGCGCATCATCGCGCGCGGCACGCCGGGCTTCTCGGGTGCGGATTTGGCGAACCTCGTGAACGAGGCCGCGCTGATGGCCGCCCGTGTCGGCCGGCGTTTCGTCACTATGGTCGATTTCGAGCAGGCCAAGGACAAGGTGATGATGGGCCCCGAGCGCCGGTCGATGGTGATGACCGCCGAGCAGAAGGAAATGACCGCCTATCATGAGGCCGGTCACGCGCTGGTGGGCATGACGCTGCCCAAATGCGACCCGGTCTACAAGGCCACGATCATCCCGCGCGGCGGCGCGCTCGGCATGGTGATGAGCCTGCCTGAGATCGACCGGCTGAACATGTTCAAGGACGAATGCCACCAGCGTCTGGCCATGGCCATGGCGGGCAAGGCGGCGGAAATCCACAAATACGGGCCGGATTCGGTCTCCAACGGTCCGGCGGGCGACATCCAGCAAGCGTCTGCGCTGGCGCGTGCGATGGTGCTGCAATGGGGCATGTCGGATAAGGTCGGCAATATCGACTATTCCGAAGCCGCGCAGGGCTATCAGGGCAACACTGCGGGCTTCTCCGTCTCAGCCAATACCAAGGAGTTGGTCGAGAAAGAGGTGCAGCAGTTCATCCAAGACGGCTATGATCGCGCGATGAAGATCATCACCGAGAAAGAGGTGGAGTTCGAGCGTCTGGCCCAAGGTCTGCTGGAGTATGAGACCCTGACCGGCGATGAGATCAAACGCGTCATGGACGGCCTGCCGCCAGCAGAGGATTCCGACGACGACAACTCCGACACCGGCAGCGCGCCGAGCGTCACCGCGATCCCCAAGGCGAAGGGCAAGAAAACCCCGCCGAAGGATGGCGGGATGGAACCTGAACCTTCGGTCTGATCCGACCTACGACATTTGAAAGACCCTGCTTCGGCGGGGTCTTTTCATTTTGGGGGGGCATTCGTTGAGGGGCGGGAATTCCACTATCGCGTCGCAGCCGCCGTCGCGTTACATAGAGGCGGAATTCTCGACAAGCCGGGGTCCCATGCGACGCATCCTTTCTGCCCTTGCCCTTCTTATGGCCGTCAACGCCGGACGCGCTTTGGCCGATCCGCAAACCTACGCCGTGGCCTTGGGCGGGCGGCAGTTGGGGACTTTGCAGTTCAACGGCCAAAGCCGGAACGCCGCTTTCTTGCTGTCGCTCGACAACGCACCATTCGGCATCAAGAACGGCAGTTTCAACGCGGTTTCCAAGGCGAAAGGGAACGCGGTCAGCTATCTCGGTTCAAACCGGGGGAGCGAGACGCGCGATATCGCGATTGAACGGGCGGGGCGGCAGGTCACCTCGGTCAAGATCACGCCGTCATCGGAAATGACGAAAATGTCGGATGCCAAGGCGGTGCCGCCCGGTGTCCTGTTTCCGCCGGAGCTTTTCGCGGCGCTAGCCACCGGCAAAAGCTGCCCCGCGCCGCTGTCGCTCTACGATGGGCGCCGCGTGGTGCAGATCGTGACGCAGAGCAGCCGAGAGGAAGGGGCTTCGGTGTTCTGTGATATGTCCTTTCGTGTAGTCATGGGGCCGGGCTATGTCTCGCCATTTTATCTCAAATCTTTCGGGATGGCGCTTGTCTATACAGCGGGCACCCTTGCCAAAGCCTCATTGAGTGGGGGCGGTTTCAAGGTACATCTGGTCCGGCAATAGGCATAGGATGCCACAGCAAACCACGTCAAAGGACGCCCCATGCCCGAACTGCGCAAGACAGACCATACCGCCCGGATCACTTGGCTGGGCATGGTCCCTCAGGACCGCGAAAACATCCGCTCGGTCGCGGTGGAACAGGTCTTTGCGACCTATGCGGGCATCGAAGGGGATTTTCACGCAGGGCTGACCCGTCCGGCCTGCGTGCGCGTGCGCAACCTGCATGCCAAGGGAACAGAGATACGCAACACGCGCCAACTCTCCATCCTCTCCGCCGAAGAGATGGCCGAGATCGCCGCCGCCATCGACCTTCCCAAGCTCGACCCGACCCTGCTGGGCGCTTCGATCATCCTTGAAGGGATCCCGGATTTCACCCTCGTCCCGCCGGGGTCGCGGCTACAAAACGAGCATGGCACCACCTTGGTCGTGGACATCGAAAACGGCCCCTGCAACCTCCCTGCCCGTGAGATCGAGGTGGAGGCCCCCGGCCATGGCAAAACCTTTAAAGCCGCCGCCCAAGGCAAACGCGGCGTGACCGCATGGGTTGAGCGGGAGGGGCCGTTGAGCTTGGGCGACACGCTGCGGCTTTTCGTGCCGAACCAGCCGGTCTGGCCGCATCTGGGCTAAGCGCGCGCCGTTTCGCGAACTTTGAGTGTCGGAAACACGGCCCCCCGTCGGGGGCTTGTCGCGCTATGGCTAAAGAATAAAGATCGCCACCAACGGCAACAGGGGATTCTCATGGCTTGTAAAACCGACATTCAAATCGCCCGCGAAGCGGCGAAACGCCCTATTCAAGAGATCGGCGCGAAGCTGGGCATCTCAAGCGACGACCTGCTGCCCTATGGCCATGACAAGGCGAAGGTGAGCCAATCCTTTATCGACTCTGTGCAGGACCGCGCGAACGGCAAGCTGATCCTCGTCACCGCGATCAACCCAACCCCGGCGGGGGAGGGCAAGACCACCACCACCGTCGGGCTCGGCGACGGGCTGAACCAGATCGGCAAAAAGGCGGCGGTCTGCATCCGCGAAGCCTCTCTCGGGCCGAACTTCGGGATGAAGGGGGGCGCTGCGGGCGGCGGCTATGCCCAAGTTGTGCCGATGGAAGAGATGAACCTTCATTTCACCGGCGATTTCCACGCCATCACTAGCGCGCACAACCTGCTGGCGGCGATGATCGACAACCACATCTACTGGGGCAACGAGTTGGAGATCGACACCCGCCGCGTCACATGGCGCCGGGTGGTCGACATGAACGACCGCGCCCTGCGCCAGATCACCGCCTCCTTGGGCGGTGTGCCCAACGGTTTCCCGCGCGAGACGGGCTTTGACATCACCGTAGCCTCCGAGGTCATGGCGATCCTCTGTCTGGCCAAGAACCTCACCGATCTGCAAGAGCGCCTTGGCGCGATGATCGTCGCCTACCGCCGCGACCGTAGTCCGGTCTATGCCCGCGACATCAAGGCGGATGGGGCCATGACGGTGCTTTTGAAAGACGCGATGCAGCCGAACCTCGTGCAGACGCTTGAGAACAACCCCGCCTTCGTCCACGGCGGGCCCTTCGCCAATATCGCCCATGGCTGCAACTCGGTCATCGCCACGACCACAGCGTTGAAACTGGCAGATTATGTGGTGACAGAGGCAGGCTTTGGCGCCGATCTCGGGGCCGAAAAATTTATGAACATCAAATGCCGCAAGGCGGGGCTGGCGCCTTCGGTGGTGGTCGTCGTCGCCACGGTGCGCGCGATGAAGATGAACGGCGGCGTGGCGAAAGCCGACCTAGGGACCGAGAATGTCGAGGCAGTGCAACAGGGCTGCGCCAACCTTGGCCGCCACATCGAAAACGTGAAATCCTTTGGCGTGCCCGTGGTCGTGGCGGTCAACCATTTCGTCACCGATACCGATGCCGAAGTGGCGGCTGTGAAGGACTATGTCGCGGCCCAAGGGGCCGAAGCGATCCTCTCGCGCCACTGGGAGTTGGGCTCGGAAGGCTCCGCCGATCTGGCCACCCGCGTGGCAGAGATCGCCGATGGCGATCACGCGAATTTCGCCCCGCTCTATGCCGACGAGATGCCGCTGTTCGAAAAGATCGAGACCATCGCCAAACGTGTTTACCGTGCCGACGAAGTGCTGGCCGACCAAAAGGTGCGCAACCAGTTGAAGGATTGGGAGGCGCAGGGCTATGGCGATCTGCCGGTCTGCATGGCCAAGACCCAGTACAGTTTCTCGACCGATCCCGACCTGCGCGGCGCGCCCACTGGTTTCAGCGTCCCCATCCGCGAGGTGCGCCTCTCAGCAGGGGCGGGTTTCGTTGTCGTCATCTGCGGTGAGATCATGACCATGCCGGGCCTGCCGCGGGTGCCTTCTGCCGAGGCAATCAAGCTCAACGCCGATGGCGATGTGGAGGGATTGTTCTAAGGCGGGTTGCAATGACCCGCCGTCGCGGTGATGTAGAGCATGTTCAACCTGCAGCGAGCGAAAGTGAGACGGATATGGCAGCGACAATCATCGATGGTAAAGCCTTTGCAGCAACGGTGCGTGAGAAGGTCGCGGGCCATGTCGACCGGCTAAAGACGGATCACGGTGTCACCCCCGGCCTCGCCGTGGTGCTGGTGGGCGAAGACCCGGCAAGCCAAGTCTATGTCCGCTCCAAGGGCAAGATGACCCGCGAAGTCGGTATGAAATCGGTCGAACACAAGCTGCCCGCGACCGTTGATCAGGGCGAGTTGCTCAAGTTGATCGACGCGTTGAACAACGACCCCGAGATCCACGGCATCCTCGTGCAACTGCCGCTGCCGGATCATCTGGACGAAAGCCGTGTGGTCAACGCCGTCTCGCCCGCCAAGGACGTGGACGGCTTCCACATTTCCAACGTCGGCCTGCTAGGCACAGGGCAGAAAAGCATGGTGCCCTGCACCCCGCTGGGCTGCCTGATGATGCTGCGCGACCATCACGGCGATCTGACGGGTATGAACGCGGTGGTCATTGGCCGTTCCAACATTGTCGGCAAACCGATGGCGCAGCTGCTCTTGGGCGATAGCTGCACGGTGACCATCGCGCATAGCCGCACCCGCGATCTGCCCGAAGTGGTGCGCCGCGCCGATATCGTGGTCGCCGCCGTTGGCCGCCCCGAAATGGTGCCCGGCGATTGGATCAAAGAGGGCGCGACGGTGATCGACGTGGGCATCAACCGGATCGAGACCGGCGGGAAAACCAAACTGGTTGGCGACGTGGACTTCGACAGCGCCAGCCAGCGCGCCGGGGCCATCACCCCGGTGCCCGGCGGGGTCGGGCCGATGACCATCGCCTGCCTGCTGGCCAATACGGTCACCGCCTGTTGCCGCGCCAATGGGTTGGCAGAACCCGAAGGGCTGACCGCCTAAGCGCCCGGCACCGGCACGATGGTGCCCTGCAGGATGGCGATGAGCTTGGCGGCGCCATCCGTTTCCGCATGCACCTCTGCCGTGACCACACAAAGCCGCCGGCCCGGTTTCACCACCCGGCCCGTGGCAATCAGCCGGTCTCCCCTGGCGGGAGCCAGAAGGTTGATCTTGATCTCCGAGGTTACGACATCGACCTCCGGCGGCAACATGCTCAAGGCCGCATAGCTCGCCGCGGAATCGCCAATGGAAAAGGTCAGCCCCGCATGGCCAAAACCCTGCTGCTGCATCGCGCCCGGCAGGACCGGCGCCGCAACCTTGACCAGACCCGACTGCACTTCGATGATCTCGGCCCCCAAGGTCTGCATCATGGTCTGCTTGGCAAAACTCTCCCGCACCCGGCGTTCAATCTGATCATCCATCATCGCTTCTTTCCGGGCATGGGGATCGCCACAGGTTGCGGCCCGGTCAGCACCGCACAGGCCTCTGGCCCCATCAAATCACAAAGCACCCGCGACTGGCTGCGCAGCCCGCCGGTATAGGTGCCATATGCAGGCAGGATCAGCCGCTTGCTGTCAAACAAAAACGCCGGACGCGAGATGCTGCGGCCCCGCGCGCGGATCGATGCCTTGGGATGATAATGCCCCGACACCTCGCCGCCGGTCCCCTCCGCCGCGATATGCCGAAAGGTCAGCGGGCCGAGCGCCAACTCACCCAAATGGGTACCGCCCAACCCAACCGGGCCCGGGTCGTGATTGCCTTCGATCCAATCCCACCGCCGCCCGGCCTGCAGGCCAAGAATCCAAAGCCGCTCTTCCTCTGGCAGCGCCTGCGCCGCCCCGAGGTCATCAAAACTATCGCCAAGGCAGACTACATGCCGCGCCTGAGTGTAAGACAGGTCCGCCGCCAACCGTTTCAACGTATCGCGCGTCTCATAAGGCGGCAGCGCCGACCCGCCGCGCCGCGCAATCCGTTCCGACTTGCCCAAGTGAAGATCGCTCACACAAAGCAAATCCCTTTCGCGCCACCAAAGCGCGCCAGAACCAAGCGCAGTCAGCCCCGCCCCGGCGAATGAAAACTTAAGTCCGTTCATCCTTTGTTCATCTGAGATCGGCACTGATTTGGCAAGGGGCCAAACGCGAAGGTTGCGCAGACGGAAAGGTCAGCGCAGAGGTATTTAAGAAAGGATGAACTGCAGAAAGCGCGCCCCGCGATCGGGTGGTTACCGGACCGGAGACGCGCCTTCATCCTTTGCGGTCATCGGCTCCTCAGCCTGTACCGCGAGAGGAAGATGCGCCACCTTGGTTAAAGAACCCTTAATCATCTTCATCCTTTTTCAAATACCTTGCAGAACCTCTCCGCCCGCGAAACGCTCATGTTCAACGACCATCCCGCCATGGCGGCTGATCCGAGGGCGGCGGGGTGAGTTGCGCGAGGCCGGAGGCTTCCATCAAACGTTCCGCCTCTTCTGCCAACAGACGATCCTGCCCGGCGCCTTCGACCGGAACGCGGCCCATTTCGAGAAACAGCGGCGCGGCCAGGGGGCTTACGCGGGAGAGCTTGCGATGGGTGATCCGCCCGGCAATTCGCCCGAGCATTTCTTCGATTCTGCCGAAATCCACCAACCCGCTGAGGGCTTCTTCTCGGGTGATGTCGAGCATCAGGTGGTCCGGTTCATAGCGCTGCAGCGTGTCGTAGAGGATATCGCTAGAAAAGGTCGTTTGCCGTCCGGATTTGCGCGCCTGCGGGCTGTTGCGCTCGATCAGCCCGGCGATGGTGGCGGCGGCGCGAAACGTGCGTTTCATCACGGCATTGCCCGCAAGCCAACTGTCGAGCCCTTCGTGCAGCATCGCCGGATCAAGCAGCGGAGCCGGGTCGTCGAGGGGGGAGAGCCCCCAGATCAGCGTGGCATAGTCCGTTGCAACAAAGCCCAGAGGGCGTAGGCCAAGGTCTTCCATGCGTTTGGTGAGCAGAAGGCCGAGCGTTTGTTGGCCGTTGCGTCCGGCAAAGCCGTAGAACACCGTCTGTTCGGCAAAGTCATGGGGGAAGCTTTCCACCAGCAGCGTGCCGGGCTGCGGCAGTTGGCTGACCTCACGTTGCAGGCTGAGCCATTCGGCGGTGTGGGAGGGCAGTTCGGGCCAGCTGTCTTGGGTGAACATTTGTTGCACGCGGGCCGATAGTTGGGTGGAGGTGGCGAATTTCGTACCGCCGAAGGTCGCCACTTTCGGCTTCTTCGCGGCGTTGCGGCTGACCTCGACCACGGTTTCGCGCAGCCCTTCGTAGCGCACGATTTGCCCGCCGATCAGAAAGGTATCGCCTTTGGTGAGCGTGGCGGCAAAGCCCTCTTCGATCTCGCCAAGGGGCTTGCCGCCGCGGTTGCGTTTCATGCGGACCTTGAGCTTGTCGGTGTCCTGAATGGTGCCGATGTTCATACGGATGCGTTGCGCGGCGCGGGGGTCACGCAGTTGCCATTGCCCGTCGGGGCGTTGCAGCAGCCGTTGCCAACGGTCGTAGGCGCGCAGCGCGTAGCCGCCCGTGGCGCAGAAATCGAGGCAGGCGTCGAAGGCGGCGCGTGACAGGTTGGAATAGGCCCCGGCGGTGCGGATTTGGGCAAAGAGGTCCTCGGCGTCGAAGGGGCCGGCGCAGGCAGCGATGAGGATGTGCTGGCAGAGCACGTCGCGCGGGCCTTGCCCGCGCGGATCGCCATCGAGTGCACCTTCGAGCACGGCCTCTAGCGCCGCCACGCATTCCACCACTTCAAAGCGGTTGGCGGGGACCAGGAGCGCTTTGGAGGGGGCGTTGTAGCGGTGGTTGGCGCGGCCGATGCGCTGGACCAGACGTTTCACGTTCTTCGGCGCGCCGATCTGGATGATGAGGTCCACGTCGCCCCAGTCGATCCCCAGATCAAGCGTGCCTGTGCAGACGATGGCGCGTAGATCGCCGCGTACCATCGCCGCCTCGACCTTCTCGCGCTGCGCGCGGTCGAGGCTGCCGTGGTGGATGGCGATGGGCAGGGCGTCCTCGTTGGCGAGCCAGAGTTTGTGGAAGAAGATCTCGGCCTGCGCGCGGGTGTTGTGGAAGATGAGCGTCGTCTTGTGTTGGCGCACCTGTTCGAGGACCGCGGGGATCGCATAGGCCGCGCCGCCGCCGGCCCAGGGCGGGGCCTCCTCTGTGCGCAGCATCTGGATGTCGGGGGCGGGGCCGGGATCGGCCAAGAGCACTTCGCAGGGGTCGGGGTGGCGGGCCATCAGGTGGGCGATGGCCGCGGGGTCTTCGACCGTGGCCGAGAGGCCCACGCGTTTCAGGTCGGGGCAGAGGGCTTGCAACCGGGTCAAGGCCAGCATCAGCTGGTCGCCGCGTTTGCTTTCGGCCAGGGCGTGGATCTCGTCGATCACCACGCGTTTGAGGCCCCGAAAGGTGCGCGCGGCGTCCTCATAGGAGGTCAGCAGGGCGAGGCTTTCGGGGGTGGTCAGCAGGATATGCGGCGGGTCGGCACGCTGGCGGCGGCGGCGCGACTGCGAGGTGTCGCCGGTGCGGTCTTCGATGCGGATCGGCAGGCGCATCTCCTCGACCGGGCGTGTGAGGTTGCGTTTGATGTCCGCCGCCAGCGCCTTGAGCGGCGATATATAGAGCGTGTGCATCCCCTCGTGCTCTTCTTCGGCCAGATCGACGAGGGTTGGCAGGAAACCGGCCAGCGTTTTGCCGCCTCCTGTGGGGGCGATGAGCAGCAGGGCAGGAGCCTCGGCACGGTCCAGCATCTCTTGCTGGTGCGGGTGCAAAGACCAGCCGTTCTGGGCGAACCAATCGGCGAATTTGGGGGGTAGGGCGCGCATGACACCCAATGTAGTATCGGCAGGGCGCGGTGCCAGCGGCGGAGGTTATTTAACGATCACCTCATCGCGAACGAACATATTGGCCCACGCCCGGTCCACCAGATCGGGGTTCATCTGATAGGGGATGCCTTCGAAATCGCAGATTGCAATCATCTGGTCGATCAGGAAATTCGGCTGGTAATTCGCATAGACATTGTCGATGGTCGGGTATTTCACCTTGAGTAGATGGATCAGCGTCGCCTCATCCAGTGGCATGCCGCGTTTCCGGGCAACCATGGCAAAGATCTTGAGGAAGTTCTCTTGGTCCGGGCCGTCGATCTTGATCTTGAAGAAGATACGCCGCAGGGCAGCTTGGTCGAAAATCTCATTCGGGTGGAAGTTGGTAGAGAAGATCACCAGCGTGTCGAAGGGCACCTCGAATTTCTCGCCCGATTGCAGGGCGAGGATGTCTTTGCTTTCCTCCAGCGGCACGATCCAGCGGTTGATGATGCTTTGCGGCGGCTCTTTCTGGCGGCCAAGGTCGTCGACGATAAAGATGCCGCCAGTGGCTTTGAGTTGCAGCGGCGCCTGATAGGTTCGGGCCGTGGGGTTGTAGACCAGATCAAGCATGTCGAGCGTCAGTTCGCCACCGGTGATGACCGTCGGGCGCTCGCAGCAGACATAGCGGGCGTCATAGCGCGTGATCCGGCGCAGGGAGGTGGGGTCTTGCACCTCGGCCTCGGCGGCGGAATGAACGATCGGGTCATAGACGGTGATGACCTGGCCTGCGTATTCGATGGCGCGGGGGACATAGACCCGATCACCAAGCGCGTCGCGTATGCCATTGGAAATGCTGGATTTACCGTTTCCCGGCGGGCCGTACATCAGGATCGACCGCCCGGCAGAGACGGCGGGGCCGAGGTGATCCAGCAGGCTGTCGGGCAGCACCAAATGGCCCATGGCGCCGGTCAACTGGTCACGGGTGATTTGCAGATTGCGCACGGATTGGCGTTTGACCTGCTCGCGGTAAACCTCAAGCGGGACGGGCATGGCGCCGAAATATTCCGACTGCGCCAGCGCATCCAATGCGCGCGCCTTGCCCGCGTCGGTCAACTGATAGCCCATCTCATTGCCGCTGGTGGCGCTGAGCGTGCCGGTGGCTTCGATCAGGCGTTGGCTGCGGGCTTGGTCGACCATCTCCTGCGTGACCGGGATCGGCAGGCAGAGCGCTTGGGCCAGATCGCTGACCATCTCGACGTTCTTGCGAAAGATCGTTTTCAGAAGGATATCGCGCATCATCACGATGGGCAGCTTCATATCCTCCAACCGCTTGGGGGGCGGCGGGGCAAGCACGGTGCTGGTCGGGGCGTTCATCAATGGCTTCCTTGGAAAGTCATGCGGCGGTGCGGCTTGTCGGTCAGACTGGAGGGTAAATCTTGAATATGGCGTGAATGTGGACGCTTTTTCGCAATGAAAAGAGTTTGCAGCGGGACGGTCAGACCCCGAAGAGCGCTCCCAAGATCAGATAGAGCCCCAGCGTGGTGCCAAGGGCGAGACCCATGGGGAATTTCTTGGTTTCTTGCCAGCTTTGCCAATCGGGGGCGAGGCGGCGCAGGGGGGTGTATTTCACCCCGCGATGCGTGGCGGCGGCGGCGAGAAGGGTGGCCATGAAAAGCATCATCAGCAATCGCATATCGCCCCATGCGATATAGGGCGCGGCGGCGGCGGCGAACTTTGCGTCACCGGCCCCCATGACCCCTGCGGCGTTCAGGACGATGCCGACCACTAGGACCACGACAAGGCTCAGCAGACGCCAGAGATAGGTGTCAAAGGGCAGCAGAAACAGCCCCAGCAGCACAAAGATCGCGGTCAGCACTAAGACCGCCTGATTGGTGATCCGCATCTGCTTCATGTCGGTGAAGGCGACATAGAAGCAGATCGGCAGGACGAAGGGCAGAAACCACAGGGCCGCCGTGGCAGAGATCGCCATGGATCAGCCGTTTTCCAATGCGCGCAAAGAGCGGACGGCGGCTTCGAAATGCTGGGGGTGCGTGTCAATCGCTTCGCGCAGCAGGCCCTTGCCGGTCTCCACATCGCCGCGTTTGATCGCCGACAGGGCCATCGTGTGCAAAAGCTGGGCGCGCTCAGATTGCTCCATCGGCATGACGGGCAGGGTATAGTCGCGCTGTGCGGCGCGGGCCATGACGAGGTTGTTCTTGGCGGTGAAAAGCGTGTTGTCTTGGCGGATCGCCTCGCCGAACAGACGCTCGGCCTCGGGGTAATCCCCGCGGGTCAGTTTGGAGTAGCCCCAGTTGTTCATCACGGCGGCGGGGGTCGTGGTCAGGCCGACGGCGATCTCGTAAAAGCTGTCGGCGCGGTCCCACTGTTCCTTGCTGTCGGCGACCATGGCCTCAAGCCGGTAGCGGGCAAAAGTCTCATGGGTGGGGGGGATGCCGTTGAGGACCGTCTCGGCCCGCGCCCAGTTGCCCGAGCGGATCAGCGCATCGGCCAATTGCACGCTGTCTTCGGGGGTGGCACCTTCCATCTTGGTGACCTTGTCCCATTCGGAAACGGCCTCGGTCGTGCGTTTGGCGCGAACCAGTGACGCAGCGAGCCCGCGCTGGTGGTCGATCCGGTCGGGGCTTTCCTTGATGGACCGCGCGAAATAGCTCACCGCCTCATTGGGGTCGGCCACGGTCAGCATCACGTCAGAAAGGTTGGTTTCATCCACCACATTGACGTCCTTGAAGGCCCGTTCAACGGTGGCGTTCGCGTCTTTTTCACCGCAGCCTGCAAGCGCGGTGACGCCTGCCATGCAGACGGCCAGAATGATTGGATGGCGCATTTTGCGTCCTCTTACTGCTCTGCCGGGTCATGGTGTCGGACGGATCAGGTAATCTCCGCTGCCGCGCCGCACCAATTTGTAATTATCTTCATTGACTTCTGTTATAACAGATTTTTCCGTTTTTGCGAGCGCCAAGCGCAGATTGTCCCGAATTGCGTCACTTTCGCCATTGTCGAGCGCATAGGCTTTGCGGAAAATCTGCTCGGCCTCGGCGGTCTGGCCGCTTTCCATCAGCACGACGCCAAGGTTGTTCCAAACTTCCGGCTCGGCGGCGTCTTTCTCAACGGCGCGGCGCAGCAGGGTTTCGGCCTGTCCCAAACGCCCAAGCCCGAGGTTGGCGCTGCCAAGGGCCGAGAGGATTTCCCCGGTCAGCCCATGCTCCAGCGCGGCGCGGTTGAAGGATTTGATGGCCAATTCATATTGCCCCGCCGCGATGAGCCTATGGCCCACCTCGATCCCATCCACCGCCTCGGCCCGTTGGTTCACGCCGGGGGCATAGAGGTTTTTCGGTGTCTGATCCCCGCGCAACGCGGAAAAGCCGCCTGTCGAACAGGCGGCCAGAGCAAGGCCCAAGATCGGCCCGATGAAAACGGCGCGGGTGAGGCTGCGCCGAATTTTGCCCGTCATTAATTCCCTACCTGACCCAGTTGCGAGATGCCATGTGCCGAGGGGCCGATCAGAATAATCAGCAGCGGCGGTACGGTGAGGCCCATAGTGGCAAGGGTCATCTTGGTTGGCAACTTGTTTGCCGCTTCCTCGGCCCGCATCACGCGTTTGTCGCGCATCTCGGCGGCATAGACGCGCAGGGCGTCGGCGATGGAGGTGCCGAAGGCCGCCGATTGGATCAGCACGGTCACGAAAGAAGAGACATCCTGCACGCCGCAACGTTCGCCCATGTCGTTGAGCACCGATACTTTGTCCTTACCGGCTTTCATCTCATAGGCGACCATCTCGAACTCTTCGGAGAGGGCGCGGTAGGAGGCGCGCAACTCGCGCGCGACGCGGACGATGCATTGATCCAGCGATTGCCCGGCTTCGACGCAGACCAGCATCATATCCAGCGCGTCGGGAAAGCCGCGGGTGATCTCTTCTTTGCGGGAATCGACTCGGCGTTTGACCCAGTATTTGGGCAGGTAATACCCGATGGCACCGGGGCCGATGGCCCACATCATGGTCTGCTGCGTGGTCATCCCTTCGCCGCCGCCCAAGACATTGGTATAGATCAGGCCGCCCACCAGCCCGAGCATCCCAAGGGCAAACTGGGCAAAGTAATAAAGCCGCACCGCATCGCGCGAACGATAGCCAGCTTGGCGCAGCATCAACTGTTTGGCGCTGAGTTCGGCCACGTCCTCAGGCTCAAGAAACTTGGCGAATTTCTGCAACTGCGCGTTTTGATCCGATTGGCGCAGCTTCTCGCGCGAACCGTCGCCCGTCGGGGCAGAGCTGGTGCGCTTGAGCTTGGTCAGCGGGTCTTCGGGCTGGCGCAACATCAAGACCAGCGTGGTCGCCACCAAGGCGACGCCCAAAGTGCCGATGATGATGATCAGCCCCATCGGCCCCAAGGCTTGGTTGATCTGATCGTTAAGCTGATTGAAAAATTCCATCCCCGGCCTCTCAGACTTTGATATTGGTAAGGATGCGCATCACGAAAAGGTTCAGCACAAGGAAGATCCCCACAAGGAAACAGGCGGGAATGAAATAGGGGTGATCGCGCACCTCGTCGTAGTAATGCGGATCGCCGAGGTTGATCACCACCAGCGCGGCCAGCGGGAAGCCCGACAGGAACTTGCCCGACCATTTCGCCTCGGCTGTGATGGCTTTGACACGGCGGAACAGGCGGAAGCGGGCGCGGATCACCTTGGCAAGACCGGCAAGGATCTCGGCCAAGTTGCCGCCCGATTGCTGCTGAATGGTCACGGCGACGGCGAGAAAGCGCAAATCCTGCATGTCGAGCCGTTCGGCCATATCCTTGAGCGCTTCGCCCAGATCGCGGCCATAGGCGGCTTCATCGGCGATCACGCCGAATTCCGAGGCGAGCGGGTCTTGGATTTCCTTCGACACGATGGAGATCGCGTTGGAGAAAGGGTGCCCCACCCGCAGGCTGCGCACCATCAGCTCCACCGCATCGGGAAGCTGTTCTTCGATCATCGCCATGCGTTTGCTGGCCTTATGCGACACCCAAAAGAACACTGCGCCCACGCCCATGGCGATGGACATCAGCGCGCGCACCGACACGGAGGTATCGGTGCCGATGGTCAGCCCCAGAAAGGCCAAAGCGGCCAATCCGGCCATGATCATCAGCAACTGCTGCGGCGTGAAGGCAATCGCGGCCTTCTGCGCACGTTCTGACAGCAGGGAGTAGAGCGGGATCGACTTGGCGTTCATATGCTGCTGCATTTCCTTGCGCAGCTTATCGAGCACCTCTTCGCGGCGCGCGCCTTTCTCCAGCATCTCAAGGCGGCGGTTCACGCGGCTGTTGAGGCTGATGGATTTGCCGAATGCGACAAGGTACAGCCCCTCGACCAGCACCAGAACGCCGATGAAGATCAAGCCATAGATGATTGGTTCGGCACTCATTGCATCAATCCTTACTGGGCCGCCACGGGTTCGTAGATGGAGGCGGGCAGGTCATAGCCCCACATGCGGAACCGCTCAGAGAAGTGGCTGCGCACGCCGGTGGCGGTGAAATGGCCGATGATCTTGTTCTCGGGCGTCAGGCCGACGCGCTGGAAGCGGAAGATCTCTTGCATCGAGATGACCTCGCCCTCCATGCCCGTGATCTCGGTGATCGAGGTCATCCGGCGCGAGCCGTCTTGCAAGCGGCTGGCCTGCACGATCAGGTTCACAGCCGAGGAGATCTGGCTTCGCATCGCCTTGAGCGGCATTTCGATCCCGGCCATGGCGATCATGTTTTCCAGACGGCTGATGCCATCGCGGGCCGAGTTGGCGTGAATTGTGGTCATGGAACCGTCGTGGCCAGTGTTCATCGCCTGCAACATGTCGATGACCTCTTCGCCGCGCGTCTCGCCGACGATGATGCGGTCGGGGCGCATCCGAAGGGCGTTTTTCAGACAGTCGCGAGGCGAGACTTCGCCCTTGCCTTCGACATTGGGCGGGCGGCTTTCCATCCGGCCCACATGGGTCTGTTGCAGTTGCAATTCGGCGGTGTCTTCGATGGTCAGAATGCGTTCAGCATTGTCGATGAAAGACGACAGCGCGTTGAGCGTGGTGGTCTTACCCGAGCCCGTACCGCCCGACACGATGATGTTGAGACGCGTGGCCACGGCGGCCTGCAAATAGGCGGCCATCTCTTCCGAGAAGGCGCCGAAGTTCACCAGATCGTCGATGCCCAGCTTGTCTTTCTTGAACTTACGAATAGACACGAGCGAGCCATCGACGGCCACCGGGGGCACCATGGCGTTGAAACGCGAGCCATCCTTGAGACGCGCGTCAACGTAAGGGTTGCTTTCATCCACCCGACGCCCCACCGCCGAGACGATCTTGTCGATGATCCGCAGCAGGTGTTTTTCGTCTTTAAAGGTGATGTCGGTCAATTGCAGCTTGCCGTCGCGTTCGACGAAAATCTGCTGCGGGCCGTTCACCAGAATATCGTTGACGCTGTCGTCTTTCAGCAGCGTCTCAAGGGGGCCAAGACCGGTGACCTCGTCATAAAGCTCGGAGTTCAGCGTCATGCGGTCTTCGCGGTTGAGCACGATGCTCTTTTCGGAAAGGATCTCGACGGCGATATCGTTGATTTCCTGCCGCAAATCAGCTTCCGAGGCATGTTCCAGCGCGGCGAGATTGAGGTTGTCCAAGAGCGCGCGGTGCAGTTCGAGCTTGATCTCACTCATCCGCTGCTTGCGCTTGACCTCACGGTCCTCGGGGGAAGCGGCGGCGGGTTTGACCGCGCGGCGCATTGAAACCGGTTTGGCTGCCGGTGCGGGCGCAGGTGCCGCGGGGGCGGGCTGGGCGGCTTTGGCTGGCTTGGCCTCACGCGCCGGCGCGGGGGCGGCGGCTTTCGGGGTGGCAGAGGCTGGTTTCTTGTATTTCGAGAACATCGGTACGGTCTTTCGCTAGGGGGCTCAGGCGGCTTGCGCCTGCTCGCCCTTGAGATCGTGGATGGAGCTTGCCAGTTTGGCGATTTCGCGGCGCAGTGGGCTTTTCGGCGCGGAATTGGCCAGCGGCAGCCCGTGGTCATTGGCCTGGGTCACCGCCTTGCCGCCATCGGGCATCTGCACGTCGATCGAAATGCTCAGCGATTCGGCCATGCGCTTGACCCGGCTCTTGGCGCTGAGATCGGTGAATTTCGGCGCGCGGTTCATCACATAGCGCAGCTTTTCAAAGGGCAGTTCCTCAGACTGCAGTGCCCGTTTGAAGCGCAGCGCGTTCTGGGCCGAGCGCATGTCGAGTTCCAGCATGGCAAAGTAGACATGCGCGCTGGTCAGCACCGTCTCGGACCATTGAACCAGCGTCGAGGGCATGTCGACGATGACATAGTCGAACTGGTTGCGCGCCATGTTGAGGATGCGGTCGATATCTTCGTTGGTCACGATATCGAGCGGCAGCATCTCTGCCGGGGCGGTCAGCACATGCAGCTTGTCTTCAAAGGTTTGCAGCGCTTGGCCAAAGATCTCTTCGTCCATGGATTCCGTGTCGGACATCATCTCATAGACTGCCTCGCGGCGTTGCAGATCAAGGAAGGTCGCGACCGAGCCATATTGCAGGTCGAAATCCAGCAGGCAGACCGAGGGCGGGTTTTTCTTGTCGGCATTCGCCAGTTCCCAAGCGAGGTTTACGGCAAGGGTCGTGGCCCCGGTGCCGCCAGCCAAACCATGCACGACGATCAGTGCGCCATCCTTTTGCGCACCGGCCTTCAACTGCGGCGCACTGTTGTCGGCTGCGGGGGCAGGGGGGGCATTCTCTCCGGCGCGGACGCGGGCAATGGCCTGTGCCAATTCGCCTTCGGGCAGCGGATAGGGGACGAACTCATCCGCCCCCTTCCGCAGCAGCGAATGCAACGCGGCGGGGGTCATGTCTTCGGCGATCAGGATCACCCGGATGTCGCGCGCCTTGGCCTGTGTGATGATTTCACTCATCAAAACGAGATTGTCCTCGTCGGTCTCATCCATGGCGAGGGCGACGAATTCCATCGCCTCGGCTTCGGGTTGGCTGAAGAATGCCAGCGCCTCGGCGAATCCCAGATCGCCCCAGCTTTCGCCCAAAGTGGCTTCCATATCTTCGATCAAGAGGTCGAAGTTCTGTACATCACGGCTGATTGTGCAGGCAACGATCGGCGCTGCTTCGGGTTGTGGCATAGTGCTGCTCATGACCTTTTGTCCTTTACATCAACGGTTTGGCCGGAGGGCGGCGATATTCTGTCGCTGCGAACGCTCTGACCTCTGCCTTATGCGCGGCTCTTGAGCCGGGCACATTTATCCTTCTGCGTCGAATATCACCCCCAACTGGGGCGAGATTGGGGCCAAAAAGCCTCTATTGTTGGGTATCTTGAAACGATACGTCCATTCGCGCCCGATTGGACATGGCTTTTCAGAGACGAAAACCCCCGCGGCCCAAAGGCGCGGGGGAATATTATCCGTGCGAAAGAAGGGCTTACCCTTACTCCCCGCCGCCGCCTGCCTCGGTGGCACCGGAGCTTAGCTGAGAGGGGGGCACGGCGCTGGCTACATATTCGCGGTAGATGATCTGCGCATATTTGCCGTCCAGCAGCATCGGGTGGCCCTGGACGAAGCCGCTGACCTCGGTCACCGTGCGCCGGTTGCGGCGCTCGCGGCCCTGGGTCACGATCAGCGGCTGCGTTTCGCCAAAGGAAACAACGGCTTCCAAACGGCTGGGGCTGATTCCCAAGGTCGAGAGATAGCGCACCACGGCCTGCGCCCGGCGCAGCCCCAAGCCGCGGTTATAGGCCTGCGAGCCGACCAGATCAGTGTGGCCATAGACGCGGAAGCGAATCTCGGGGAATTGGCGAATCCAGCTGGCCTGCTGGCGCAGGATGGCTTTCGCATTCGCGTCCAGTCGGGCCGAGTTGAAGGCGAAGGTCACGGTCGAGCGGACTTCGTTCGAGAAACGGTTCGCCAGATCAAAGGTCACACGCTTTTCGCCGGTCATGACTTGGCGGTTGTGCAATGTGGCATTGCCGAATTGGCCCGTGTCCACGATCGACCCCGCCTCGCGGTAGAACTGCGTATAGACCGGATCGTTGCTGGGGGCGCAGGCGGCGAGCCCGGCAAGGGCCGCGGTGCCCGCGATCAACGTGATATGTCTGCGTGTCATCGGATCAATCCAGTACATAACCGTAGGAACCGCGGAAGTCCTGCTTGGCCACTTCACCCGCAGCACCCCGGCTGGGGGTGCGGGTGCCATCCGCCGTGCGCCCGTGCAGGAACAGGTCTTTCTCAGAGGGCGGCTTGATGCGGTCCGTGGGCAGGGCCAGCGCTTCGCCACGGGTCGGGGTGACCAGATGGGCGGTGACGATGATGACCAGTTCGGTCTGGCTGCGCTGGTAATCTGCCGAACGGAACAGCGCGCCCAGCACCGGCACATCGCCGATCCACGGCAGTTGCCGCGTGCTGTCGGTGAAGTCGTCGGTCAAAAGGCCCGCGATGGCAAAGCTTTCCCCGTCACGCATCTCGACCGTGGTCGAGGTTTCGCGCCGGGTGAAGGCGGAAATCTCGATGCCGTTGCCCAATGAAATGCTGTTGCTTGCGTCGATGGCCGAAACGGCGGCGTTCATCTCAAGGTTGATGATATCCTTGTCCACGACGCGCGGGATAAAGGCGAGTTCTACGCCGAAGGGTTTGAACTCCACCGACACCGTATCACTGGTTTGGGCGACCGGGATCGGGTACTCGCCCCCGGCGAGGAACTTGGCCTCTTGCCCCGAAAGCGCCACGAGGTTCGGCTCTGCCAAGAACCGGACGACGCCTTTTTCTTCCAATGCTTCCAATAGGATGCCCACTTGGGTAGAGCCTGCGTTGAAACCGAAAAGCACCGCGCCCGCGTTCTGGTTTGCCGACGGGATCGACCCACCAAGCGATGTCGCGACCCCGCCTGACGTATTGGTGCTGCCGGTGCCCGCGCTGAAATCGGAGCCGCCGTTGATTGCCAGCGAGGAGCCGAGCGATTTCGACACATTGCGCTGCATCTCGGCAAAACGAACCTTCATCATGACCTGCTGAATGCCGCCCACGCTCATCAGGTTGCTGACCCGTTCGGGAGCGTAGCGTTCGGCCAGATCGAGCGCGCGTTGCAGCCGCTGTGTGGAAGAGACAATGCCCGACAGCACGATACCGTCATTGGCGGTGCGCACTTCGATCTTCTCACCCGGCAGGATTTGACGCAGCCGTTCTTTGAATTCAGAGACATCCGCCGCGACGCGGACATCGACATTGGTGATCAGCTGTCCCGCCGCGTCGAGCAGCGTGAGCGTGGTCAGCCCCGGCGATTTGCCCAACACATAGATCGTGCGGTCAGACAGAGAGGAAATATCCGCGATGCCGGGGTTGGCGATGCTGAGTTCCGCGAAGGGAATGTCGCTTTCCACCACCACGGCGCGGTTCATCGGGACGTCGAGGCTGGAATTAGTGCCGCGTTTGACAACGCGCAGCGTATCGGCGCCAGCTGAACTGGGCAGGGTCAATGCCATCGGCATTGCGCCCAGTGTCAGCCCCAGCAGGGCCGCTTTCAGAAATCTATCGATTTTCATGTGACCTGCCTTTTTGATCACGCCTCGGGATGGGTCTTTTTGCCCTCGTTTGGCAACACTCTGCGGCAATTCCAAATTTATTGCAAGAATCAAGCTCTTCGCGGGCGCTGTGCATGTGGGCTATGCGCAACATAGCTGCAAAAAGGAAAGACGCCGCATGGGGGTGCGGCGCCTTCATTAACTTAGCAAGAGGTTGTTTTCAGGTCAGTTTGTGCAAGGGATCGGCAGTTCGACCACCTCGGCCCCGCGGCGGGTGCGGATCGTGCAAACCTTTTCCTTGGTTACTTCGGCGATGGTCTCTTGCGCCTCGATTCCCAGAAGCGAGCGTTGGTCGACTTCGATGGCTTCGGCCACGGTGTCGTCATTCGTGCCGACGAGAGCGAGGGAGAGTTTGCCGGTCGATTGCGCTTGGGCGAGGGCGGCCACCTGTTGCGGCTTCACGGCCACTGTCACTGTCTTGGCGATCGAGGCTTCTTCCATCACCAGCGCATCGGCGCTCTGGTCGATGGCGATCAGTTGCACGCCAGATTCGATCAGCTTGGTCACATCGCCGTTGCTGGATTGGTTACCCACGTTCACGCGGCCCGTCCAATAGACATCCACCCGGTCGCCGGGACGCAGGAAGCCCGAAACGCCGCTAGAGACGTCGACTTTGATGGTGAAGGCACGCGTGCCGCGGGCCAAACGGGAGGTGAGACCGGAATCTTCGCCCGGCTCGGTCACCTTGACGGCCATGATCGCTTCATCTTTCTCGATGTTGCGCAGCACGATGCGTTGTTCTTTGGTGTTCTCAGGGAACAATACGGTTTCTTCGAAGAATGTACCTTCGGGAATGGCATTCTCTGGCCATTTCACGGCGCGAACGTCTTCGCGGGTAAGGGGCTGTCCGTATTTCAAAGGCTTGTCGGCCACCCAAACAGTTTTCGTCGGCACGACCTGCGCCAGCGCGGCTTGGGCTTGCGCGTTGGCGGCTTGATACTGTGAAATCCGGTCTTTCGCCAGATAAACGGCCCCGCCGGCAAGTGCGACACCTACCAAAAGAACCAATCCAAATACGGCTCGCATGATGTTACCTCTTTGCTATGGAAGCGAATCTCGGCTCGCTTTGATCACCCCGGCAAATTAGCTGCCGATTATGGCGAGAATTGGTCTGTGCGGGGGCGAGGGGGAGGAGTTTGGCATGGGGGGGCAGATTTGACGCTAGGTGCTGAGTTTAACCCGGATGTACTCGAGCAGCACGTCAATGCTATCGGAAAATAACCCAAGTACCAAAATTGCTAGGCCCACCAGTCCGCCGGTCAGGGCGACCCATTCCACGCTGATAGCACCGCTCTGATCGTTCGAGAAACTCTTAAGGAAGTTGTACACTGGAAGCTCCTGCCGATCGCAGACCTATGGCGTGAAAAAGGGCCGCATTCTCACAGAAGACGGCCCCTATTAGAAGCATGTAGCCTCTTGCAGCTACATTAGTCTTGGGAAGTGCGCGTAGCGGTGGTCTCGAAATCAGAGATGTCGTCAGAGATATTGTTCGCCATTGTTTGTGCGCTGTTGCCGATGGTGTTGAACGCAACAATAGCCAAGCCAACGATCGCAGCGGTCAGAACGACCCAGTCAACTGTCACGGCACCGTCTTCGTCTTTGCGGAAGTTTTTGATAAAGTTCATCATGTCATGTCCCTCCAAGGATCACTGAGTAAAAGGTCTTAACCTCGCCGTCCGGTTTGCCTCGCTCTCTCATTTGAAGCTGTCCGACTTGGTATGACCCTATATAGCCGTCAGATTGGGGCGCGAATTTGGCAGCAAACGTGCCTTTTTCAGACCCTTCGCCCTTTTCTTGTGAAAATTCACTAACGCACTGTTTAGATTGCGTTTTATTCTTTCGCCGAACCTTGCGGCGGCGCTTTTCCATCGCCGGACTTCGTAATTGCGGCGAAATCGCCATGATCCCCGCACCGAACGCTGGTCCGATTCCGCGATTCATGTGATATTGCCGATCAAAGGCGCGTCAGACGCAAGGTAGAGCAGGCATGTATCGCATAATGGCAATCTCGCTGGTCACGGCCCTCATGGCCCCTGCCGCCGTGGCGGAGGGACCGAAACCCTTTCCTGAGTTTTCCGCGAAGCGAGTCGCCCCGCCCAAGAAGGGGGCCAAACGCATCACCGTGCAAATTGATCCGGCAGCCCGCGCCGCCGCGGCTGCGGAGGTGGAGGCAGGGCCCGCCGTGGCTGCGACGCCGAGCGGTGCGATTGCGCCATTGAACGCGGGGCAGTTCGATTGGTTCTGGGAAAAGGTCTCTCCCGCGGCGGATAGGGGCGGGGCAGGGCGGTTGGCCCCCGCGATGGCAGCACTTTCCAACGGCAAAGTGCCCGCACCGCGCCTGCAACATTTGCAAGATATCGCGCGCAGCAATGGGGTGGACATCTTGCGCGCCACCGTGGGCACCAAGGTCTCTCCGGCGCTCGTGTTGGCGGTGATCAGCGTGGAATCAGCAGGCCGGGCCGATGCGGTGAGCCGGGCGGGGGCGGCTGGCCTGATGCAACTGATGCCCGATACCGCCGCCCGTTTTGGCGTGCGCGACAGTATGATCGCGGCCGAGAATATCTCAGGCGGGGTCAAATACCTCGACTGGCTGATGGGGGAGTTCGACCGCGATCCGATTCTCGTGCTGGCGGGTTATAACGCGGGTGAGGGGTCGGTGCGCAAGCATGCGGGCGTGCCGCCTTTTGCTGAGACGCGCGACTATGTGCCCAAGGTGCTGGCGGCGTTCCAAGTGGCGCAGGGGCTTTGCCTGACCCCGCCGGAACTGATCAGCGATGGCTGCGTCTTTGCCGCGATGAACTGATCGCGACGGGCATGCCCCCGGCGGAAGCCGCCGAGGGCTGAATTTTCATACGATGGTCGCTTGGGTCGCGGCGCGCAGCTCTTCCTCGGTCACGCCATCGGCGCATTCGACGATTTTCAAGCCACCTTCGACCACATCGAGCACACCGAGGTTGGTGATGATCCGGTCGACCACACCCTTGCCGGTCAGCGGCAGGGTACATTCTTTCAAGACCTTCGAGTCACCGGCCTTGTTCTGGTGGTCCATCACGACGATGACCTTGCGGACACCGGCCACGAGGTCCATCGCGCCGCCCATGCCCTTGACGAGCTTGCCGGGGATCATCCAGTTCGCCAGATCGCCGTTCTCAGCCACTTCCATGGCGCCGAGGATCGCCGCCGCGATCTTGCCGCCGCGGATCATGCCGAAGGACATGGCGCTGTCGAAATAGGCGGTGCGGCTCAGCTCGGTGATGGTCTGCTTGCCGGCGTTGATCAGGTCTGGGTCTTCCTCGCCCTCGTAGGGGAAGGGGCCCATGCCCAGCATGCCGTTCTCGGACTGAAGGGTAATGTCCTTGTCGCCGACGTAATTCGCCACCAGCGTCGGAATACCGATGCCGAGGTTCACATACATGCCGTCTTCGAGTTCCTCTGCGGCCCGCGCCGCCATCTGATCTCTATCCCAAGGCATTATGCGTCCTCCCGCTTGCGTGTCGTGACCTTCTCGATGCGTTTTTCGTGCTCGCCTTGAATGATGCGATGCACATAGATGCCCGGCAGGTGGATGTGGTCGGGGTCGAGGCTGCCGCGGGGGACGATCTCTTCGACTTCGACGATGCAGACCTTGCCGCACATGGCCGCCGGCGGGTTGAAGTTGCGCGCGGTCTTGCGGAAGACGAGGTTGCCGGTGTCATCGGCCTTCCACGCTTTCACGATCGACAGATCGGCAAAGATGCCCTCTTCGAGGATGTAATCCTCACCGTGGAACTGTTTCACTTCCTTGCCCTCGGCGATCTGGGTGCCGACGCCGGTCTTGGTGTAGAAGCCGGGGATGCCCGCACCACCGGCGCGCATGCGCTCGGCCAAGGTGCCCTGGGGGTTGAATTCCAATTCCAGTTCGCCCGACAGATACTGGCGCATGAATTCGGCATTCTCCCCCACATAGGAGGAGATCATCTTTTTCACCTGCCGCGATTGCAGCAGAATGCCGATGCCGAAGTCATCGACGCCCGCATTGTTCGACGCAAAGGTGAGGTCTTTGGCCCCGTTTTCCTTGATCGCCTGCAACAGCAATTCCGGAATGCCGCAAAGGCCAAAGCCCCCGGCGGCGATCAGCATGCCGTCCGATAGAACGCCTTCCAGCGCCTCGGCGGCGGATCCATAGATTTTGTTCACGGGCGACCTCCCTACAGTTTCGCTGCGCCATATGTGACCCTGCGTCGTGGCAGTGTCAATTACGTGGTGCTACGCAGGAAAGGCCGCCCGGAAGGTCAGATGATGCGCACCTGCGTGCCCACGGGGCAGAGGCCGAAAAGCTCTTCGATCTTCTCGTTGTAAAGCCCGATGCAGCCGTCCGAAGACCGCCGCCCGATCTTGCGCGTGTCATGGGTGCCGTGGATGATATAGGCAGGCCAGCTAAGATACATCGCATGGGTGCCGAGCGGATTGTCCGGGCCCGGCGGCATGTATTTGTAATGCGGGAAACGCTCCATCATGGAGGCGGTGGGCGTCCAATCAGGGCCGACTTTCTTGCGCACAATTTCGGTATAGCCGCGCTTGGTCAACTCTTCGGTGGCGGGCACCGAGGTGGGGTAGACCTTGTAGGTCTGGCCGTCCGCGCTCCAGTAATGCAGGGCGCGGCTGGTGGTGTCCGCCACGATCGCGCCTTTGCCAAGGCTGTCGAAATGGTCCTGCCAACGCTGGGTGGCAAAGCTCGACGTGTTGCGCGACACCGGAGGTTCGGCGGAATATTCGCGGGGCGCTTGGCCGGGTTCCTGCGCACGCAGGATCTGCGGCGTCATCAGCGCCGCGCCGCTTGCGGCGATCAGCCCGCGCCGGGTGAATTTCATGCCTGACATTGATCTGCCTTTCATAGTGGTCTTGCCGCCGCCCCTGATCCGAAAATCGAAGGGGAATGGCAAATCACATATTCATGATGCTGGATATAAAGGCAGGCCACAGGCGGAACCGCGCCGATCCCCCGGCGCGGTTGCTGTGCCTAGGCGCGGCTTACGCGCTGTCGGCTTTTTTCGCGGTTGTTTTCTTGGCCGCGGGTTTCTTGGCCTCCGTTTTTGCCGGAGCCTTCTTGGTGGCCGTCTTTTTCGCCCCGGGCTTTTTGGCTGCCGTCTTCTTGGCCGGTGCCTTCTTCGTCGCCGCTTTGCGTTTGGCGGGGGATTTGGCGAGCTTCTCTTCGATCAGCTCCACCGCGCGCTCCATGGTCAGGTCTGCCGGTTCGATCTCTTTCGGGATCGTGGCGTTCACCTTTTCCCATTTCACATAAGGCCCGTATTTGCCCTCCATGACGTTGACCGCGCCGCCCATATCCGGGTGCTCGCCCATCTCGCGGATCGGTTTCGCGGCCTTGCCCCGGCCACCGCGGCTGGCGACTTTCTCGGCCAACAACTGCACCGCGCGGTTCATGCCGACGGTCCAAACCTCATCGATGCCTTCGAGATTGGCATTGGTGCCGCCCCGATGCGAGGTGCTTTCGGCGTGCTTGATGTAAGGCCCATAGCGCCCGATGTTGGCCCAGACCATGACGCCATCCTCGGGGTGGGGGCCGATCTCACGCGGGAGCGACAGGAGCATCACGCCCTGTTCCAGCGTCAGATCCTCGGGCACCCAATCCTTGGGGATCGACTGGCGCGGGGGTTTCTTGTTCTCTTCCGTCACCGGGCCGCGCTGGACGTAAGGCCCGAAGCGACCCTTGAAAACGCGAATTTCGTCGCCCTGATCCTCACCCAGCAGCTTGCCGTCGGGCGGAATGGCGGAGGCTTCGGCCTCCGGGTCTGGTGGGCCGAAGGGGCGGGTATAGCGGCATTCGGGGTAGTTCGAACAGCCGATGAAGGCACCGCCTGAGCGCGCGGTGCGCATCGACAGGCGGCCAATCTCGCAATTGGGGCAAAGCCGCGGGTCACTGCCGTCTTCGGTGGGCGGGAAGAGATGCGGCTCCAGTACCTCGTTGATCTTTTCCAGCACCTCGGTGATGCGCAGCTCCGACGTCTCCGCGATGGCGGCCGAGAAATCGCGCCAGAAGCGGCGCAGCACTTCTTTATAGGCGGCATCCCCGGCGCTGACCTTGTCGAGTTGATCCTCCAGATCGGCGGTGAAGTCATAGCCGATGTAGCGGCGGAAATAATTCTCAAGGAAGGCGGTCACCAGACGGCCCTTGTCCTCGGGGATCAGGCGGTTGCCATCCTTGCGAACATATTCGCGGTCCTGAATCGTGGTGACGATGCTGGCATAGGTCGAGGGGCGGCCGATGCCGAGCTCTTCCATCTTCTTGACCAGCGTCGCCTCGGTGTAGCGCGGCGGGGGCTGGGTGAAATGTTGCTCGGGCGTGACGCTGCGCTTGTCCATCGCGTCGCCTTGGCTGATCTGGGGCAGGCGTTTGTCGTCCTCGTCGACGACATCGTCGCGGCCTTCCTCGTAGACCTTCAGGAAGCCATCAAACAACACGACCTGACCGTTGGCACGCAGACCCACCTGCGCGTCATCGCTGCCGATCTCCACGGTGGTGCGCTCAAGACGCGCGCTTTCCATCTGGCATGCCAGCGTGCGTTTCCAGATCAGGTCATAGAGTTTCGCCTGATCGGCATCGAGCTTCAGCGCCTTGGCGTCCTTGGTCATATCCGTCGGGCGGATACATTCGTGGGCTTCCTGCGCGTTCTTCGCCTTGTTCTTGTAGATGCGCGGCTCTTTCGGGACATAATCCGCGCCAAACCGGTCCTTGATCGCATCGCGCGCCATCGAGACGGCCTCTGGCGCCATGTCGATGCCGTCGGTTCGCATGTAGGTGATGTGGCCGGCCTCATAGAGGCGCTGTGCGGTCGACATGGTCTGGCGTGCGCCCATCGAAAACTTGCGGCTGGCCTCCTGTTGCAGGGTCGAGGTCATGAAGGGGGCCGAAGGGTTGCGGCTCGCCGGTTTCGCCTCGACGTTCATCACCTTCAGCGCGCGGGAGGTGATCGCCTGCACCGCCATTTCGGCCTGCGTGGCATCGGCGAGATCGAAGCGTTCCAGCTTGTTTCCGGCGAGCGAGATAAGGCGGGCTTCGAACTCCTGCCCGCGCGGGGTGGCGAGCAGCGCCTTTACCGACCAATACTCACGGGCGCGGAAAGCCTCGATCTCCATCTCGCGCTCGACGATGAGGCGCAGGGTGACCGATTGCACGCGGCCCGCAGACTTGGCGCCCGGCAGCTTGCGCCAGAGCACGGGGGAGAGGTTGAACCCCACCAGATAGTCCAGCGCGCGTCGGGCGAGGTAGGCCTCTACCAGCGGCATGTCGACCTGACGCGGGTTCTGCATCGCCTCGGTCACCGCCTTCTGGGTGATCTGGTTGAAGACCACGCGGCTGACGGGCGTGTCTTTCTTGATCGATTTGCGCTTGGTCAGCGCCTCTTGCAGGTGCCAGCTGATCGCCTCACCCTCGCGGTCGGGGTCAGTCGCGAGGATCAATGCGTTGTCTTGGGCCAGCGCATCGGCGATGGCTTTGACGTGTTTCTTGCTGTCGCTGGCGACCTCCCATTTCATGTCGAAATCGGCGTCGGTATCCACCGAGCCGTCTTTTGGCGGCAGGTCGCGGACGTGGCCGTAAGAGGCGAGAACGGTGTAATCGTCGCCCAGATATTTGTTGATCGTTTTGGCCTTGGCTGGGGATTCGACGACGACGACGGGCATAAATACAGGCACCTTAGATCAAAAACGGGGGCGGCTTTGCGCTGTCTCATGTGGGATTGCAGGGGTGTTTGTCAATGCAGCTGCTGCGTATCACGGGTTTGCGGCGCAGCGGTTTCGCGGGCCGGATGGGCCGTTTCGGCGCCATTGACGGTCGGCATTCGAGGCTTGATTGGCCCGACCAAGTGCCGCGCGGTTGGTCCCGGGTTTCGCGGCGCTTTGACCGGGCCGCGCTCCTTCGCGGCATCAGGCAGAGCGGCTGAGCAGCCCGCCGGGTTGGCGCTGAATTTCCCCCTCCATCTCAAGATCGAGGAGCGCGGGGGCGACATCGCTGCTGGGCACTTGCAGGTCGCGGATCAATTGATCCTCCGCAACCGGCGCATGGCCGAGACGAGAGAGGATCTGCGCATGGAGCTTCGCGACAGGGCTTTGGTTTCGCGGCGGCGTTTCCGGGCGCGGGGCCGCGGGGGGCTTGCTGCGGGGTAGCGGGGGCTGAGTTTTCTCATCCGGCAAAACCTCCAACACATCCGCGGCAGAGCGCACCAGCACCGCGCCGTCGCGGATCAGCATGTTGCAGCCTGCCGCGCGGGCGTCCATCGGGTGGCCGGGGACCGCCAGCACGTCACGGCCCTGATCGAGAGCGTCGCGAGCGGTGATTAAACTGCCCGAGCGGGCCGCCGCCTCAACCACCACCGTCGCGCGGCTCAGGCCCGAGATGATGCGATTGCGGCGGGGGAAGTGCCGGGCCATCGGTTGCAGCCCCATCGGTTGCTCTGACAGCCGCAGCCCCTGCGCGGCAATTTGACGGGCCAGCGCAGTGTTCTCATTAGGGTATATAATGTCGACCCCGCCCGCCTGCACGGCGATGGTGCCGCGGGGCAATGCGGCCTCATGCGCCGCCGCGTCGATCCCCCGGGCTAGTCCGGAGACGACGACAAAATCAGCTTCCCCCAATTCGGCGGCGAGGCTGCGGGCCATGCGTAGACCAAGCGAAGAGGCGTTTCGCGCGCCCACGAGGGAGATCATCGGACGGGCCAGCAATGCCGGGTCGCCGATCAGCCATAGGAAGGGCGGCGCATCGGGGAGGTCGCCGAGCAGGCGCGGGTAGGGTGCCTCCCCCTCGACCAGTAGCCGGGCCCCGTCGCGGCGGGCGGCGTTGAGTTCCGCCTGAACCACCCCTTCGGGGCAGATGCGGTAGTCTGATATCCCGGCGGCACGCGCGACTTCCGGGAGCGCCTTCAGCGCCTCTTGGGCAGAGCCATGTTCATCCAGCAGGCGCCGATAGGTCGAAATACCCACGCGGCGAGAGCGCAACAGACGAAGCCGGGCAAACTGTTCATCTTCCTGGGTGGGTGGGAGTGGGGGGTGAGTGGAAGAAGGATGTAGGTCCTTGTCAGTCATCCCGAAACTCCGTCCGTTGCAGAATCAGGTATAGGATTTAGTGCTTAACAACCTATGAACATTTCCCCGCGTATTTGATTCAACCCCAGCGTGCCGTCAGGTCGCAGCGCCGCCGACAGTCAGCCCGCCGATCATCAAAGTGGGCTGGCCCACACCCACCGGCACCCATTGCCCCTGTTTGCCACAGTTGCCCATGCCGGGGTCTAGCGTCGGGTCATTGCCGATGGCGCGGATCTTTTGCAAGGCCGTGGCCCCATCGCCGATTAACGTGGCGCCTTTGACCGGCGCGCCGATCTTGCCGTTTTGCACGCGGTAGGCCTCGGTGCAGGAGAAGACGAATTTACCATTGGTGATATCGACCTGACCGCCGCCGAAACCCACGGCATAGATCCCGTCCTTGAGGTCAGCCACGATATCGCCCGGTGCCGCCTCGCCGCCCAGCATATAGGTATTGGTCATGCGCGGCATCGGGATATGCGCATAGGACTGCCGCCGCCCGTTGCCCGTTGAGGCGCTGCCCATCAGCCGCCCATTCTGACGGTCCTGCATATAGCCGACCAGCTTACCATCTTCGATCAGCACATTGCGCGCCGAGGGGGTGCCCTCGTCATCGACAGAGATTGAGCCGCGCCGGTCGGGGATCGTGCCGTCATCCAGCACGGTCACGCCCTTGGCTGCGATCTGTTGGCCCATCAACCCGGCAAAGGCGCTGGAGCCCTTTCGGTTGAAATCGCCCTCAAGCCCGTGGCCGATGGCTTCGTGGAGCAGGATGCCGGGCCAGCCGGGGCCAAGCACCACGTCCATCACGCCCGCGGGGGCAGGGACGGCTTCAAGGTTCACGCAGGCGATGCGCAGGGCTTCGCGGACCTTGGCCTGCCAGTCTTCGGGGGCGAGCATACCGTCGAGCCCGATCCGCCCGCCGCCGCCGACACCGCCGCTCTCGCGGCGGCCATCCTGCTCGACAATGACCGAGACATTGACCCGCGTCATGGGGCGCACGTCGCGCACCGAATGCCCTTCGGGGCGAAGAATCTCGACCTCCTGAATGCTGGCGGCGATCGTGGCGCTCACCTGTACTACGCGGGGATCGAGGCTTCGGGCATAGGCGTCGATCTCGCGCAGGGTATCGACCTTGACCGGGAAGGCGTGGCCTGCGATCGGGTCTTCGTCCGTATAAAGCCGCTTGTTGCTGGCCTGAGGGGCATCGGCCCAAGTGCCACCGCCATCGCCCACTGCCAGCCGCGCCGTTTCCGCCGCGCGGCGTAGGGCCGCTTCGCTCATCTCGGTCGAATGGGCGTAGCCTGCGACTTCGCCGCGCACGGCGCGCAGGCCAAAGCCCTCGGCGGCGTCATAGCTGGCGGTTTTGAGGCGTCCGTCGTCGAAAACCAGCGCCTCAGAGCGGCGCCGTTCGAGGAATAATTCGCCGTCATCGGCACCGGCCACGGCCTCGCGCAGCACGCTCAGAGCGGTTTCTCGGTCCAGATCGGCCTCGAAGGGGGTGAAATGCGCGCGGCTCATCGGGGGTATCCTTGCTTGCTGTCACAAAACTGTCTCGCGCGGCTCTATGACGCAAGCATGTGACTTTATCTTGTAGGCAGAATATGATTGTAAGCACCCAGGATTACAACGGCACCGGATCGCAGCAGCGGTTTGGGGTGCTTATCGGCTTCTTAATGGTCACAAGATCAGGACGACATATGAAACATCTACTCCCCCTTTCCGGTCTTTTGACCAGCCTTGCCGCCCTGCCTGCATTGGCACAGGACAGCCTGCGCATTGACGGGCTTGATGTCATCGGCAGACCTGTTGACGGCGAGACAGGCTTTCAACCCGCCGTTACCGAATTGGCGCGGGATATCCATGATTTGGATCACCTGATTCTGGTGATCATCGCCGCGATCACCGTCTTCGTGACCGGCCTGATCATCTGGGTCATGATCCGCTACAACAAAAAGCGGAACCCGAACCCCTCGTCCTTCACCCACCACACCCCGATCGAGATCGCTTGGACCATCGGGCCGATTCTCATCCTTGTGCTGATCGGTGCCTATTCGCTGCCGATCCTGTTCCGTCAGCAGGAAATTCCCGAAGCGGACATCACGATCAAGGCCATCGGCAACCAGTGGTACTGGACCTATGAATATGTCGACGAAGAGATCGCCTTTGACAGCTACATGATCGGCGCTCCGGCCACGCTGGGCGATGGCGATGAGGACGTGACACCCTTCGTGCTGAATGACGCGATGGTCGCCAAGCTTGAAGACGAAGGCTACAGCCGCGATGACTTCCTGCTGGCCACCGATACTTCGGTCGTGATCCCCGTGGGTAAGACCATCGTCGTGCAGGTCACCGCCAGCGACGTGATCCACTCTTGGACCATCCCCGCCTTCGGCGTGAAACAGGATGGCGTGCCGGGCCGTCTGGCCGAACTGTGGTTCACCGCCGAGCAGGAGGGCGTCTACTACGGCCAGTGTTCCGAGCTTTGCGGTCAGGCGCACGCCTATATGCCGATCACCGTCAAAGTGGTTTCGGAAGAGGCCTATGCGGAATGGCTTGGCAACGCCAAGGCGGAATATGCCGGCATCGAACAGCCGCTGACCGTCGCCTCTAAGTAAGCCAGTGCCACGGGGCAGGGCGCAGGCCCGTGCCCCGTGTTTATCCTTGGAAGGTTCGGGATGACTGACATCACCAATACGCCAACAAGTGAATACGACGCGCAGCTGGGGGATTACTTCGCCCTGCTGAAACCGCGCGTCATGTCGTTGGTCGTCTTCACGGCCTTCGTAGGGCTGTTGGCCGCGCCGGTTTCGGTCAATCCCGTCATCGGCTTTTGCGCGATCTTGTTCATCGCCATCGGCGGCGGAGCCTCGGGCGCGCTGAACATGTGGTGGGACGCCGATATCGACGCGGTGATGCGCCGCACGCGCGGGCGCCCGATCCCCTCGGGCCGGGTTCAACCCGGAGAGGCGCTGACGCTTGGCGTGGCGCTCTCGGGTCTGTCGGTGATGATGCTGGCGCTGGCGACCAACCTTCTGGCGGGGGGGATGTTGCTCTTTACCATCCTATTCTACGCCGTCTTCTACACCATGTGGCTCAAACGGCTGACGCCGCAGAATATCGTCATCGGCGGTGCCGCGGGGGCTTTCCCGCCGGTGATCGGCTGGGTCGCGGCCACGGGCAGCTTCTCGGTCGAGGCATGGCTGATGTTCGCGCTGATCTTCATGTGGACCCCGCCGCATTTCTGGGCGCTGGCGCTCTTCATGCGCTCGGACTACGACGACGCCAAGGTGCCGATGCTGACCGTGACCCATGGCCGTCCGGCCACGCGCCTGCATATCTTCGTCTACACCGTCCTTCTGGCTGCACTGGCCATCGGCACGGCCTTCACTGCCATCGGCGGCATCTTCTACTTCGCCGTGGCGCTGGTGCTGAACGCGGCCTTCCTCTTGGGGGCCTACCGCATCTGGAAGCGGGATGAGGTCATGGCCGAGGGTGACGACTATGACGAAGAGCGCAAGTTCTTCCGCCTGTCGCTGGCCTATCTCTTCTTGCACTTCGGCGCGATCCTGGGCGAAGCGGCCCTGCGCACCTTTGGCTTGGGAGGCTGGTAATGGGCATCCGACCAGAGCATGAGCTTCACAATCGCCGCCGCGGCCGCAACATCGGCGTGGGCCTGATGCTGGGCGCCTTCGTGGTACTGATCATGGCGTTGACCTACGTCAAGATCACCCAGACCGATTTCGAACTCCCCCCGGAGCAACGCGAGGTGACACAGTAATGGCGCTTTCCGGTCCTCAGAAAACAGTGATGCAAACCGTTGGCGTGGTGGTGCTCATGGGCGGGCTCGCCTGGGCGTCGGTGCCGTTCTACGACTGGTTCTGCCGCGTTACCGGCTTTGGCGGCACGCCGGGTCAGGTCTCTGCCGCCAGCGCCGATGTGCTGGATCAGACAGTCAAGGTGCGGTTCGACGGCTCCCTGAACGACGGTATGCCGTGGGAATTCAAACCCGTCGTCCGCGAAATGGAGATCCGCATCGGCGAGACCGGTTTGGCTTTCTACGAGGCGTACAACCCGACCGACAAACCGGTGGCGGGGCAGGCGAGCTATAACGTCACCCCGTATACCGCCGGGGCCTTCTTCGAGAAGATCGACTGCTTTTGCTTTACCGAACAGGTGCTGGCCCCAGGCGAGCGCGTGCAGATGCCGGTAAGCTTTTTCGTCGACCCGGAAATGGTCGAAGACCGTGATGGGAAGTTTGTACATACCATCACTCTGTCCTATACATTCTACGAAATTGACCTGCCCGAGGGCTATGCCGCCCTTGATCAGGACAGCGCCACAACAACCAATTAACGACCTGATTGAACAAAGGTGAGGGACCCGCAACCATGGCCCATGCAAAAAACCACGACTACCATATTCTCCCCCCCTCGACCTGGCCGCTGCTGGGGTCGGTAGGCGGATTTGTCATGCTGGCGGGCGCTGTCCTGTGGATGCACGGGATGACCCCCTTCGTCTTCTTGGGCGGTCTGGTGGCCACACTCTACGTCATGTTCGGCTGGTGGGCCGAAGTCGTCTCGGAAAGCGAAGTGGGCGACCACACCGGCGTGGTGCGCATCGGCCTGCGCTATGGCTTCATCCTTTTCATCATGTCCGAAGTGATGTTCTTCGTCGCGTGGTTCTGGTCCTTCTTCAAACAGGCCCTTTACCCGATGTATGAATATGTCGGCACGGAATACGTCCAGCCCGACATTCACGCGGTCGACGCTTTCCACCTGCCGCTGATCAACACGCTGGTCCTGCTGCTGTCGGGCTGTGCCGTGACATGGGCGCACCATGCGCTGGCCCATGAAAACAACCGCAAAGACCTGATCTCGGGCCTGACCATCGCGGTGATCCTCGGCGTGCTTTTCACCGCGCTGCAGGCTTACGAATACTATGAACTGCTGGTCCATGACGATTGGACATTCGGCGGCGACATGTATTTCTCCAGCTTCTTCATGGCGACCGGCTTCCACGGTTTCCACGTGATCATCGGCACGATCTTCCTCTTCGTCTGCCTGCTGCGCGCCATGCGCGGCCACTTCACCCCCGAACGCCACGTCGGCTTCGAGGCGGCAGCGTGGTACTGGCACTTCGTTGACGTGGTCTGGCTGTTCCTCTTCTTCGCCGTCTACATGTGGGGCCAGCCCTGAACATAGGGCGGGGTTGCATCCGCGCCCCACACCCGTAAAACCCAAACGCGCGAAGCCCTCTTCGCGCGTTTGTCGTTTCAGCCAGAGAGATTCGAATGCGGCGCAGCCTGTTCTTCATCATCGTCGGCCTTGGCGGGGCAGCCATCCTCGTCGCACTCGGGGTCTGGCAGGTGCAGCGGCTGGCGTGGAAAGAGGCGATCATAGCCGACATCAACAACCGCATCGCCGCAACACCCGTGGCCTTGCCCGCCGATCCCGATCCAGAAGCCGACGCCTATCTGCCCGTCACCGTCAGCGGAGAAATCGGGGAGCAGGCGCTGCATGTGCTGGTCAGCCAAAAGCAGAAAGGCGCAGGTTACCGCGTCATTGCACCCATGGCGTTGGAGAGCGGACGGCGCGTGCTCATCGACCTCGGCTTTACCGCCACATCGAACAAAGACGCTATCGCCCCCGCAGGCACCGCCACCCTGACCGGCAACCTGCAATGGCCTCAGGAGGTCGACAGTTTCACGCCCGAGGCCGACATGGATCGCAACATCTGGTTCGCCCGCGATGTTGAGGTCATGGCCGAAACACTCGACACCGAACCGCTTTTGATCGTCATGCGCGAAGGCGCCGGGCCGGACCCAAAGATCACCCCGCTGCCCGTCGATACCGCCCGCATCCCCAACGATCACTTGCAATATGCGATCACCTGGTTTTCCCTCGCCGCCATCTGGCTGGCGATGACCGTCCTTTTCCTGCGCCGCCGCCGCGCCCCTGCAACGCCGAAAGTCGACTGACCCTATGCGCTATATCTCTACCCGTGGCTCCGCCCCTGTTCTGTCCTTCGAAGAGGCGATGCTGACCGGCCTTGCCCGTGACGGCGGCCTCTACGTCCCCGAAACGATCCCGACGTTGAGCGCGGAACAGATCGCGGCCATGCAGGGCCAAAGCTACGAAGAGGTGGCCTTTACCGTCATGCGCCCCTTTATCGGTGACACTTTTACGGATGAAGAATTCCGCGCCATCATCGCCCGCGCCTATGAGGGTTTCGGCCATGCCGCCCGTGCGCCCATGGTGCAACTCGCCCCGAACCACTTCCTGCTTGAGCTGTTCCACGGGCCGACACTGGCATTCAAAGACTTCGCCATGCAGCTTATCGGCCAGATGTTCCAAGCCGCGTTGGGCCGCAAGGGCGAGCGGGTGACCATCGTGGGCGCCACCTCGGGTGACACCGGCTCCGCCGCGATCGAAGCCTTCAAGGGGCTCGACAATGTCGATGTCTTCATCCTCTACCCTCATGGGCGCGTGTCTGACGTGCAGCGCCGCCAGATGACCACGCCCGCGGAATCCAACGTGCACGCGCTGGCCATCGACGGTGATTTCGACGATTGCCAAGCCCGCCTTAAGGACATGTTCAACGATTTCGACTTCCGCGATACCGTGCGGCTGGCAGGGGTGAATTCGATCAACTGGGGCCGGGTGCTGGCGCAGGTGGTCTATTACTTCACCGCCGCTACGAGCCTCGGCGCGCCCCTGCGTGAGATCAGCTTCACCGTGCCCACCGGCAATTTCGGCGACATCTTCGCGGGCTATATCGCCAAGCGCATGGGGCTGCCCATCGCTGATCTGGTCGTCGCCACCAACCAGAACGACATCCTGCACCGCTGCCTCTCGGGCCAAGGCTATCACAAGGGGAGCGTGACCCCCTCGATCAGCCCGTCAATGGACATTCAGGTCTCCTCGAACTTCGAACGCGCCCTCTTTGACGCCTATGATCGCGATGCCGGTGCCGTGGCGCAGTTGATGGACGAGTTGGGGCAGGGCGGTTTCGACGTCTCTCAAGGGGCGATGCAAGCGCTGCAAGACATCTACCGCTCGGGCCGCGTCTCCGAAGAGGAAACCACCGCCACCATCGCTGACCGTCGCCGGACCACGGGTGAGCTGCTTTGCCCGCACTCCGCTGTCGGCGTGAAAGTCGCGGATGATCTGCGCGATCCGGCAACCCCGATGGTGACCCTCGCCACCGCCCATCCGGCAAAATTCCCCGACGCGGTCGAAGCCGCAACCGGCATTCGCCCGGGCCTGCCGCCCCGCATGGCGGACCTTTTCGACCGGGAAGAACGTTTCACCCGGCTGCCCAACGACCTCGACGCGCTCAAAGCGCATATCAAAGGAAACCTCTCCGCGTGAGCCTACAACAGACCACATTGCCCAACGGCTTTCGCATCGTCACCGAACATATGGAAGGGCTTGCCTCCTCCGCCATCGGCGTCTGGGTCAACGCAGGCGCGCGGCATGAGACGCCGCAGCAAAATGGCATCGCGCATTTCCTCGAACATATGGCGTTCAAAGGCACCGCGACCCGTTCTTCGCTGCAAATCGCCGAGGCGATTGAGGATGTGGGCGGCTATATCAACGCCTATACCTCGCGCGAAGTGACGGCCTATTATGCCCGCGTGTTGGAAAATGACGTGGCGCTCGGCCTCGACGTGATCGCCGACATTCTGCGCAACCCGGTGCTGGACCCTTCGGAAGTCGAGGTCGAACGCGGCGTGATCCTGCAAGAGATCGGCCAAGCGCTCGACACGCCCGACGATGTGATTTTCGACTGGCTGCAAGAGCAGGCCTACCCGGATCAGCCCATCGGCCGCACGATCCTTGGGCCAAGCGAGCGGGTCTCGGCCTTCTCGCGTGACGACCTGCAACGTTTCATCGCCGATCACTACGGGCCGGAGCAGATGATCCTTTCGGCTGCCGGTGCGGTGGACCACGACAAAATCGTCAAACTCGCCGAAAGCCTCTTTGGCGACATGCCCGCCAAGACGCTCTACCAGATCGACAGCGCCCGTTTCGGCGGCGGCGAATATCGACAGGTCAAACAACTGGAACAGGCCCATTTCGCGCTTGGCTTTGAAAGCCCCGGGTACCGCTCCGACGACATCTACATCGCCCAAATCTACGCCTCAGCTCTGGGCGGCGGCATGTCCTCCCGCCTGTTCCAAGAGATTCGTGAGAATCGCGGCCTTTGCTACACGATCTTCGCCCAAGCAGGCGCCTATGCCGACACGGGCATGACCACGATCTACGCCGGCACCAGCGCCGAGCAACTGCCCGAACTGGCCAATATCACCATCGACGAGATGAAGCGCGCGGCCTCTGACATGTCGCCTGCCGAAGTCGCCCGCGCCCGCGCGCAGATGAAGGCCGGGCTGCTCATGGGGCTGGAAAGCCCCTCCAACCGTGCCGAACGACTTGCCCGGCTCATCCAGATTTGGGACCGTGTACCGCCGCTGGAAGAAACCGTCGCCCAGATCGACGCGGTCACCACTGGCGACGTGCGCGATTTCGCCGAACGCATGGCCACGCAAGCCCCTGCGGCTCTCGCGCTCTACGGTCCGGTCGACGCCGCCCCGACGCTGGACGACCTTCACAACAGACGCGCCGCCTGATGCTGGGGCGACGCAAACTGCGGATAGAGACGGAACGGCTGACCCTGCGCCCGCCGATCCACGCCGATTTCCGCGCCTGGGCGGCCCTGCGCCGCGCCAGCAACGACTACCTGCGCCCGTGGGAGCCGACATGGGCCGAGGATCATTTGACCCGCAAGGCTTTTACAAACCGTGTCTACTGGGCGCAGCGCTCGGTCTCCTCGGGTAACGCCATGCCGCTCTTTCTCATCCGGCGCAGCGACCAAAACCTCGTCGGTGCGATCACCCTCGACAACATCCGTCGCGGGCCGGCTCAATCCGGCACCCTGGGCTATTGGACGGGCGAACCCTTTGCCCGCCAAGGCTACATGCGCGAGGCGATCGAAGCGACGGTGCATCAGGCCTTCACCCGCCTCGACCTGTCGCGCATCGAGGCCGCCTGCCTGCCTGAAAACCAAGCCTCCCGCGGCCTGCTCGAAAAGGCGGGCTTCAAATACGAGGGCGTCGCGCAGAGCTATCTACAGATCGATGGCCGCTGGCGGACCCATGTGCTCTACGCTTCTCTCCGCAAAGACCGGCGGGGCCGCACGGACGTAGGCTAAGGCTCAACGCGAAACGCCTCGCTGACAACATAAGCATCGCCGGGGCATGATCGCCCCGCCTCACGCCCCGCATTCTCCCCGCCGGTCCGGCGCTTTGCCCTTGCATCTGCGCGCCCCGCGCAGGATCAAAGGCCCATGACACTGAACCCCGCCGACACCGCCTTCATCGACACCCTGCGCGCGCAACTGCCAGACGATGTGCTGCGCGACCCCGAGCAGCGCTACCTCGAAGAACCCCGCGGCCGCTACGCGGGGCAGGGGGGCGTCTTGGCCCTGCCGCGCAGCACCGAAGAGGTCGCCACCCTGATCCGCGCCGCCCATGCCGCCCGCGTGCCGGTCGTGCCCTATGGCGGCGGCACCGGACTTGTCGGCGGCCAGATCAGCAGCGATGGTCCCGCACCGCTCATCCTCTCCCTCGAACGCATGAACCGCATCCGGGCCGTCCTGCCCGAAGAGAATGTGCTGGTCGCCGAAGCAGGCACGATCCTCGCCGATGTCCAAACCGCCGCCGAAGAGGTAAACCGCCTCTTCCCCCTGTCCCTCGCCGCCGAGGGCACCGCGCGCATTGGCGGCACGCTTTCGACGAACGCAGGCGGCACCGGCGTGCTGCGCTACGGCAACGCCCGCGACCTCTGCCTCGGCCTCGAAGCCGTCTTGCCTGACGGCCAAATCTGGCACGGCCTGACCCGCCTGCGCAAAAACAACACCGGCTACGATCTGCGCAACCTGCTGATCGGCGCCGAAGGCACCCTCGGCGTGATCACCGCCGCGGCCCTCAAACTCTACGCGCGCCCCGCCCGCAGTGGTACCGCACTCATGGTGATCGAGAGCCCCGCCGCCGCATTGGCGCTCCTCTCCCTCGCGCGCGATCACTTGGGCGAAATGATCAGCGCTTTCGAATTGATGCACCGAAGAGGTTTCGATTTCCTAAACGAAACCCTGCCCAACATCCGCCAACCCTTCGCCGAAACCCCGCAATGGTGCGTCCTGATCGACATCGGCACCCCCGGAGAGATCGATACCGACGCCGCCCTAGAGGCCCTATTCGCTGCAGCCCTCGACGCCGGCCTCGTCTCCGACGGCCTCATCGCCCAGAACGCCCAACAGGCCCAAGACTTCTGGACCATCCGCGAAACCATCCCCGAGGCCAACCGCCTGATCGGCTCGGTCTCCAGCCACGACATCTCGGTGCCCCTCGGCGCGATCCCCGAATTCATCACCCGCGCCACCGATGCGCTCTCGGCCCTCGGCGACTTCCGCATCAACTGTTTCGGCCATGTCGGGGACGGCAACCTGCACTACAACGTCTTCCCCGCAAAGGGCAAAGACCGCACCGATTACGAAGGCCAACGCGACGCGGTGAAACGTCTGGTCCATGACCTCGTCCACGACCTCGGCGGTTCGTTCAGCGCGGAACATGGCGTGGGCCGAGTCAAGGTCGATGACCTCGAACGCTACGGCGACCCCGCCAAACTCACCGCCATGCGCGCCATCAAAGCGGCCCTTGATCCCAAGGGCATCATGAACCCCGGCGCCGTCCTAAGGGCTTAAAGCCCGTCAAAAGCGCAGAGCGCATGCACCTCTTTGCCAAGCGCTTCCAAACGCTTGCGCCCGCCCAGTTCGGGCAGATCGATAATAAAGGCGCAGGAGACGATCTCGCCCCCCAAACGCTCGATCAGTTTGATCCCGGCCTCCGCCGTGCCGCCGGTGGCCAAAAGATCATCCACAACCAAAACCTTCTCGCCCGGTTTGATCGCATCGTCATGCAACTCGACAATGGCCTCGCCATATTCAAGCTGGTATTCCTGACTGATCACCGTGCCGGGCAGCTTGCCCTTCTTGCGGATCGGCACGAAACCCACGCTCAGCTGATGCGCAATCGCCCCGCCAAGAATGAAACCGCGCGCCTCCAGCCCCACGACCTTATCAATCGCAATTCCCGCATAGGGGTGCAGCATCTGGTCGATCGCCATGCGAAACCCGCGCGGATCGGCGAAAAGCGTTGTCACGTCACGAAACATGATCCCCTCATGGGGAAAATCTACGATCGTGCGAATATAGTCCTGAACCTGTTTCATGGCGCCCTTCCGCGTGTTTGACCGGACCCGTCTTAGCGCAACGCGCCGCCCGGGCGAACCCCCCATCTGCGCCCACCGCACAACATCCAAGAAGGGGCGCCAACCCCCTCCCTTCATCCTTTCTTAAATACCTTCCGCACTCAGCCAAGCAAAGCCGCCGCCTGCGGTCAAAGCATCCGCCCCGCCACCGCATCCAGCTTGGCCAGCAATTCCGGATCCCGCGCATCCGGCTGGGTCAGGATCGCAAATTCCAGCGCCCGGTCACAGCCGTGCGGGCAGGGCGCGCGCTCGGCCCCCAGAAGCGCGGGCAGGCGCGAAACCATGGCGCGGCCCTTGTCGGCGTTGCCCATCAGCGTAGCGATGATCTGCGTCACATCCACTTCGCCGTGGTCCGGGTGCCAGCTGTCGTAATCGGTGATCATCGCGACACTGGCATAGCAAAGCTCCGCCTCGCGGGCGAGTTTCGCCTCGGGCATATTGGTCATGCCGATCACATCCGCCCCCCAGCTGTCGCGGTACATCTTGGATTCCGCGAGCGTCGAGAATTGCGGCCCCTCCATCGCCAGATAGGTGCCGCCGCGGTGGACGTTGATGCCCGCCTCCCGCGCGGCGGTCTCGCAGGCGTCGCTTAACCGCGGGCAGGTGGGATGGGCGATGGATACATGGGCCACGCAGCCGGGGCCGAAGAAGCTCTTTTCGCGCGCCATGGTGCGGTCGATGAATTGGTCGACGATGACGAAATCGCCCGGGGCCATCTCCTCGCGGAACGACCCGCAGGCCGAGACGCTGATCACATCCGTGCAGCCGAGCCGTTTCAGCGCGTCGATATTCGCGCGGTAGGGGACGGAGGTCGGCGTATGCACATGCCCGCGGCCATGGCGCGGCAGAAAGACCATGGCGACCCCATCTAGCGTGCCAGTCAGCACTTGATCCGAGGGCGCGCCCCATGGGGTCTCCACGGTGACCCAATCGGCATCCTGAAGCCCGTCGATGTCGTAAATGCCGGAGCCGCCGATCACGGCGATTTTCGTATCTGTCATGAGGGGTAAGCCTGTGCCTAGGATGGTTGCGGGTAAGGGTCAAAGAACCTCATAGAATGCCACGGGGATCAAGTGTTTTTGCCGAGAGGCAAAACACGACTGCGTCAGGCGAGGGGGTGAAAGTGTTTCTGCATTGCAGCAACTTCCGTGGCCCCGTCGCCAAGACGCTTTTCTTTGCGGCGAAATTCCTCTAGGTGCAGCCAAAAGCGCCCCGCATCCGCGGTCAGGGCGCTATATCCGTTTTCCGAAAGTCAAAGGACGCCCCCATGCGCGCCACGCTGCACAATTTCGCCAAGAACCTCGATGTGACCGATCTGCGTTGGATGCCGGATGACGGTTTCTCCATCGGTCGGCTGCGGATCGAACTGCTGTCAGGGCTGACCGTGGCGCTGGCGCTGGTGCCCGAGGCGGTGGCCTTTGCCTTCGTCGCCGGGGTGCACCCGCTGGTCGGGCTCTATGCCGCCTTTCTCGTGGGCCTCATCACCGCGCTGATCGGTGGTCGGCCCGGGATGATCTCTGGCGCGACCGGGGCGCTCGCCGTGGTCATGGTGGCGCTGGTGGCGCAGCACGGGGTCGAATACCTCTTTGCCACCGTCGTGTTGATGGGGCTGTTGCAGATTTTCGCGGGCGTCATGCAATGGGGCAAGTTCATCCGGTTGGTGCCGCATCCGGTGATGCTGGGCTTCGTCAATGGCCTCGCCATCGTGATTTTCCTCGCCCAGATGAGTCAGTTCAAAGTGCCCGGCACCATGGTCGACACCGGTCATGGCGTGGGCGGTGGTGAATGGCTTTCGGGCCAGCCGCTCTACCTCATGCTGACGCTGGTGGCGGCGACCATGGCGATCATCTGGATCACCCCGCGCATCACCAAGGTCATCCCCGCGCCGCTAGCGGGCATCGGCGTGATTGCCGCCCTCGTGATCGGTTTCGGCCTCGACGTGCCGCGGGTGGGTGACTTGGCGTCGATTCAAGGTGGCTTGCCGAGCTTGCATATCCCCATGGTGCCGCTGACTTGGGAGACCTTTGAGATCATCCTGCCTTACGCCGTCATCCTCGCGGCCATCGGTCTGATCGAAAGCCTGCTGACCCTGAACCTCGTCGGTGACCTCACCGGCAAACGTGGCGGCGCGAGCCAAGAGTGTATCGCCCAAGGTGTGGCCAATACGGTCACCGGTTTCTTCGGCGGCATGGGCGGCTGCGCGATGATCGGTCAGTCTATGATCAACGTGAAATCCGGCGGTCGCACCCGTGTCGCTGGGATCGCCGCGGCGGTGTTCTTGCTGCTCTTCATCCTCGTCGGCTCCTCGGTGATCGAGCTTATCCCGCTGGCCGCTCTTGTCGGTGTGATGTTCATGGTGGTGATCGGCACCTTCGCTTGGAACTCGCTCACCATCCTGCGCAAAGTGCCACTGATGGATGCTTTCGTCATCATTCTGGTGACCGTGGTGACCGTGATGGAAGACCTCGCCGTGGCGGTGGTTGTCGGCGTGATCGTCTCGGCGCTGGCCTATGCGTGGAACAACGCGCGCCGTATCCACGCGACCACGCGGGACTCGGTGACCGAGAAGGGCGCCAAGGTCTATGAGATCCACGGGCCGTTGTTCTTCGGCTCTTCCGACGGCTTTGCCGAGCTTTTCGATGTGGAGAACGACCCCGAGGTGGTGATCGTCGACTTCGCCGACAGCCGGGTGGTGGACCAATCCGCGCTACAGGCGATCGAGGCGATGGCCGCGAAATACGAGGCTGCGGGCAAACGTTTGCAACTGCGTCACCTGAGCCGTGATTGCCACCGTTTGCTGACCAAGGCGGGGCATCTGATGGTCGATAGCGATGACGACCCCGATTACGAATTGGCGGTTGATTACGATGTGCGCACCGGGGTTCTGGGCGGGCACTGAATGGAAAACCCGGCGCCGAGAGGTGCCGGGTTATTTGTAGCCTTCTTAGTCAGCAACTTCTTGGTCAAGTTTGCCACCCGGCCCGGAACAAGCCGCAGGCGCCGGGCCATCGCCTGCCCGCCCCACGGGTAGGCGATCCGGCGAGGCGAGGCGCGACACTGAGAACGCACATCACGGCTGAGCAATAAAGTGGCCCGAGCTGAGCGTTGGATCACCCACCCGCGGGCAGGCGATGGCCCTTATCAATCATCCGGACGCTTCAACTCGAACACATCCCGCACCACCGTGTAATCGCGGTACCCCAAACGCGACAGCGGCTGGAACCGGGTCACGTCGAACCGCCCATCGACCACGCAATCGTCGCGCATATGCACGCCTACGACCTCACCGAAAACCGCGAAATTCGCCTCGCCCGGCAGTTGCACGATCTGGGTCAGCTTGCACTCGAGGCTCGCGGGCGCATTGGCCACCCGCGCGCAGGCGATCTGTTCGCATTCGGCCTTGTCGATCCCGGCACGGGCGAATTCATCCTCGCCATGAGGCAGCATGGCAGAACTCACATTCATCACGTCACGCGCCGCATATTCCACCACGTTCACGCAGAACACCCCGGTTTCCCGAATATTGGCCACGGAATCCTTGGTGCCGTCCACGTCTTCCTTGGCGCTGGTCGAGGCGAACATCACCTGCGGCGGCACATAGGCGACGGCATTGAAAAAGGAATAGGGGGCGAGGTTGTCGCGGCCTGCGCCATCACGGGTAGAGATCCAGCCGATCGGGCGTGGGCTGATGATGGCGTTGAACGGGTTATGCGGCAGACCATGGCCGTCTTCGGGACGATAGAACATGTACACTCCTTGATGGTTTGCACCCATGGCTAGCCTCATGCTACGTCCAGCGCCACCCGCAATTGCTCCTGAAAGCCTCCGGCCTTGCATCAGACGCCCTACAAGATGACCCCGGAGGTGCCCGCCGACCATTGGGAGGTCGAAGCGCTCTATGACACCTGTTTCGCGCCGGGACGCGAGGCGCTGTCGTCTTACCGTCTGCGCGATGGCGTGCCGCCGGTGGCAGGGCTCAGCCATGTGGCCCGTGACAGCGGCGGAATTCTGGCCGGGGCGATCCGCTATTGGCCCGTGCGCATCGGCGCGGCGAAGGCGCTCTTGCTGGGGCCGGTGGCGGTGCACCCCACAAGGCAGGGCGAAGGGCTGGGCGCGGGGCTGATCGAGACCTCGCTGGCGCAGGCGGCCCCGCTGGGGTGGGAACGGGTGATGCTGGTGGGCGACGCGCCCTATTACAATCGCTTCGGCTTTGCCCTGTTGCAGGGGGTCGAGATGCCGCCGCCCACGAACCCCGCGCGCATCTTGGGCCGCGCCTTGACCGAGGGGGCTTGGGCCGGGGTGACGGGCAAGGTTCGCCGCTGGCACGATTGATTTTACCCCGCCCGCGACCCACATTGAGCCTAAGCTCAAAGAGGGACGCCCATGCAGATCGAAAGCAACCTGCCCAGCACCATTGATGTCGATGCCCGGCTGGATGAGATCGCCCGCCGCTATAAACAGGCGGGCGGCGTGGGCATCCATGTGCTCAACCTTATCGGCGGCAGCGCGGATGGGTTGATCGACCGTTTGCCGGGGGCGGTGCGCCGCAACCTCGAAGGAGCGACGATGAAGGCGCTTGGCCATGCCATGCAGGCCGCCCATTCCAGCCGCAGCTATGTGAAAGACCAGCAGGGTTGGCTGAACCAAGCGGTCTCGACCGCGATGGGCGCCGCAGGCGGGGCCGGGGGGCTGCCGACCGCCTTGGCCGAACTGCCGGTGACCACCACGCTGCTTTTGCGGGTCATCCAAGGGGTGGCGGCGGAACATGGGTTCGATCCATCGGCGGAGAATGTGCAATTCGACTGCGTGCATGTCTTTACCGCCGCCGGGCCGCTGGCGGATGACGATAGCGCCGATCTGGGGTTTCTTACCGTGCGCATGGCGCTCACGGGCCGCGCGATGAATGCGGTGATCGCCCGGGTGGCGCCGCGTCTGGCGCTGGTGCTGGGGCAAAAGCTTGCCGCGCAGGCGGTGCCGGTGCTGGGTGCAGTGGCTGGGGCTGCGACGAACTATGCCTATACCAGCTATTACCAAGACATGGCCCATGTGCATTTCGGCCTGCGCAAACTGGCGATAGAGGCGGATATCCCGCAAGAGGAACTGGTCGCCCGCCTACGAAAGAAAATGGGCAGGACGCCGCCCAAACTGTGATCAGCGCCCGATGCTGCCCGGGGCCACGGTGGTGGCCTTGAGGATGGCATAGCAGCTCATGCCCTCGCGCAGATCAAGATCGCGCACCGCCCGCGCCGTCACCCGCGCCAAAAGGCGGTCTCCGCCAGCGTTGAGCGCGATGGCCGCACCGGGGCCGTCGCCGGGATGCACGGCCTCGACCCGGACGGGCAGGATGTTGACCGAAGACAGCCCCTCGGGCCGCGCGCGCGACAGGATCACGTCCTGCGCCAAGACCCGCAGCCGCACCCGCGCGCCCACTGGCGCTTGCACGCCGGGAAGCTCCAACTGCCCCGCCCGCACGGCGAGGGTCGAGAGCCCATCTTTCGCATGAGCGATGACATCGGCCTCCAGCACCGCGCCCGCTTCGCGCACGCCGAGCAGCGGCACGGCTGCCGGGTCGGCCATCACGTCGAACAGCGCGCCTTGAGCCTTCAGCCGCCCGTTCTGCAGCAGCACCAAGCGATCTGCGAGGCGCGCGATCTCGTCCACCGCGTGGCTGACGTAGAGGATCGGCAGGCCCAACCCCCCGTCGCGCAGCCGTTCGAGATAGGGCAGGATCTCTTGCTTGCGCGGACCGTCGAGGCTGGCCAGCGGTTCGTCCATCAACAGCATACGCGGATGGCACAGCAGCGCCCGGCCAAGGGCGACGCGCTGTTTTTCTCCGCCCGAAAGCGTTGCCGGCGCTCGGTCGAGCAGGGGCGATAGCCCCAGAAGCGCCACGACATCCGCAAAACCCGCGCCTTGGCTGCCGCGCGGGGCATAGCGCGCGCCGAAGGTTAGGTTCCTCCGCACGTCCAGATGCGGGAAAAGCCGCGCGTCTTGAAAGACATAGCCCAGCCTGCGGCGATGCGGGGGCACCCAGATGCCGCGCTGCGTATTCAAAAGCACCTCACCGTCCAGCACCACGCGCCCGACATCGGGGCGTAGCAATCCGGCAAGCGCATTGATCACCGTCGTCTTGCCCGCGCCAGAGCGGCCAAAGAGCGCGGTGATCCCGCCTTGGGTGGTGAAAGACAGGTCCAGATCGAAGCCGTCGAACCCATGGCGCAGCGTGACCTCAAGCATCAGCGCGCCCCCGAAATGCGTTTGGCGACCCGCCGTGCCAAGGCTTCGGACAGCAACACGGCGGCCAGTGCCACCAGCCCGGCCAGCCCGGCCATGGCCAGTGCACGGTTTTCACCGCCGGGCACCTGCAAGGCCGTCCAGATCGCGCTTGGCAGGGTCTGGGTCTGGCCGGGGATATTGGCGACAAAGGTGATCGTGGCGCCGAATTCGCCCATCGCCTTGGCAAAGCCCATCACTGCCCCGGCGAGGATGCCGGGAAAGATCAGCGGCAGGGTGACGCGGCAAAATACGCTCAGGCGCGGCGCGCCGAGGGTTGCGGCGGCGTCTTCGATCCGGGGGTCGACCGCCTCGATCGCCAGCCGCATGGCGCGGACCATCAGCGGGAACCCCATGATCAGCGCCGCCAGCACCGCGCCCGTCCAGTGAAAGGCAAGACCGATGCCGAGGCTCTCCAACAGGCGGCCCAAAGGGGCGTTGCGGCCAAAGCTGAGCAGCAGCAGATAGCCCGTCACCACCGGCGGCAGCACCAGCGGTAGATGGACCAGCGCGCTCAGCACGCCTTTGCCGCGAAACTCTTTCCGGGCGAGAATCCACGCGACCCAGAGCGCCAGCGGCAGCGAACAAAGCATCGCCACGCTCGCCACCCGCAGCGACAGCAAGAGCGCGGCCCAAGCGGCGGCGTCAAGATCCATGATCGGCCCGAAGGAACCCGTGGTCCACAAGGATCGCCTGAGCCGCGTCGGTGGTCAGAAAATCGACCAGTGCCCTGCCCTTGGCCGTCAGCGCCGCGGCAGGATAGGTAATCGGGGCATGGGCCTCGGCAGGGACCTCGTAGATGGTCTGCACCTCCGGCTCGGCCTGCGCATCGCTGGCATAGACCACGCCAAGTGGCGCATCGCCCCGCGCGACCAGCGCCAGTGCGGCACGGACATTGTCGGTCTCGGCCAAGCGGCTTTGCAGCCGTTGCCAAAGCCCCGCATGGGTGAGCCATGCACGGGCATAGCTGCCTGCGGGAACGGCGTCGCGTTGCCCTATGGCAAGCCGCCCTTCGGCGCCGAGCCGGGCGGGCAGCTCGGCGGGATCGGCAAGTGGGGCGCTGTCGGCGGGGGCAATCAGCACGAGGCGGTTGCGGGCGATGATCTGCGCATTCCCGGCCCCCTCCACGCCTTCATCTGCGAGCCATGTCATCCAGTCGCTATTGGCCAGCAAGACCACATCGGCGGGCGCTCCGGAGGCGACTTGCCGTGCCATCGTGCCCGACCCGCCGTAAGACAGCACCACCGGCGTGTGGAAATCCGCCGTGACCTCCTCCAACGCGCCGCGCAGGCTGGCGGCGGCAAAGACCGTCACGGGTGCTTCGGCCCGAAGGGGCAGGGCAAGGCTGCAAAGCACTGTCAGAAGAGCGGAAAATCTTATCATTTTGGTAGTATCTTTGATGCGATGAAAGGGGGCAAGGGGATATGGCCAGACGGGGATCGCCGCGCTAGGGTCAAGGGGAAACAACCTGCCAAGGGGCGCGGCTGCAACGGATGGTGAAACAGGCTCCGATATCCTTGAACGGCGGACAGAAGGATGAGCTGCGCATTCAGTTCGCGGCGCTTTGCTGGCGTCGTAAACGGGGCAAGTTGCAGATCCTGCTGATCACTTCGCGCGGGAGCAAACGTTGGATCATTCCCAAGGGTTGGCCGATGGAAGGCAAGACCCCCGCCGCCTCGGCCTTGGTCGAGGCTTGGGAGGAAGGCGGCGTCGTGGGGCAGGCGCGGGGGCAATGTCTGGGCGTCTACAGCTATGCCAAAACCGGCGCGGATGGGACCTTGCCCTGTCTGGCGATGCTCTACCCGGTAAAGGTCAAGGCGCTGGCCAAACACTTCCCCGAGAAGGGACAGCGCAAGCGGATGTGGTGTTCGCGCCGCAAGGCCGCCCGGCTGGTGGAGGCCCCCGATCTGGCGCGGCTGATCCGTGATTTCGATCCGCGCAGCGGTGGTTTGGCGGGCTGACCGCGCCGCGTTGCGATCCGCGCCGCGCCCGCGCTTGTCTTGACCTCTTTTGCGCCGCAGCCCATTTAAAGCAGAGAGTTTGAGGACCGGGCGAATGATCCGTTATGCACTGAAATGCGAGGCCGGGCATGGTTTCGAAAGTTGGTTCCAATCCGCGGCGGCCTTTGACAGCCTCGCCCGTGCGGGCCATCTGAGCTGTGCGGTCTGCGGCTCGACGGAGGTGAGCAAATCGCTGATGGCCCCGCGGGTGACCTCAGGCGGCAGCGCTCCGGCTGCGCCGGAAGCGGCGGAGAAACCGAAGCCTGCCGAGACACCCGCCCCGGCCCTGTCCAATCAGGCAAGTGATGTGGAAAAGGCACTGACGGCCCTGCGCAAAAAGGTCGAATCCACCTCCGATTACGTTGGCAAGAATTTCGTGCGCGAGGCGCGGGACATGCACGCAGGGCGCAGCCCCGAGCGCCCGATCTATGGCGAGGCGCGGCTGGATCAGGCGCGGGAATTGGTGGCCGAGGGCGTGCCCCTGATGCCGCTCCCGTTCAAACCCAAACGCCAACTTTCCTAAAAGCCCATTTTCATAAAGGATCGCCCATGACCATCGTTATCACAGGCGCCAGCCGCGGCATCGGCGCGGCGCTGGCCCGCCAGTATAAAGACGCGGGCGAAGAGGTGATCGGCACCGCACGCGGCGCAGGCGCGCAGGCCGTGCTGGACGTGACCGACCCGGCAAGCCACGCGTCCTTCGCCGCAAACCTGCAAGACCGTCCGCTGGACCTGCTGATCTGCAATGCGGGTGTGTATCTGGACAAGGGCGATGACTTGGATACCGGCTTTGGCCCCGACCTCTGGGCGCAGAGTTTCGCGACCAATGTGACCGGGGTTTTCCTCACCGTGCAATCCCTGCTGCCCAACCTGCGTGCGGCGCAGGGGGCGAAAATCGCGATCATCGCCTCGCAGATGGGGTCGCAAACGCGGGCGCCGGGGGGCAGCTATATCTACCGCGCCTCCAAAGCGGCGGCGATCAATCTGGGGCGCAATCTGGCGGTGGACCTGAAGCCCGAGGGCATCGCGGTGGGGATTTATCACCCCGGCTGGGTGCGCACCGATATGGGCGGTGATCAGGGCGAAATCAGCGTGGCGGAGTCTGCCCAAGGTCTTGCACAACGGATCGCCACGCTGGACCTTGCTCAAACGGGCTGCTTCGAGACATGGGACGGCCGCGCGCATCCGTTCTAGGCGGCGCTACATAACGTCATGTTAAATAGGCTTGCCCTTGCCGTGCCGTGGGCTTAGACCGCGCTGGACTGTTGCGCGGGGGACAATATGCCTGTTCTGGTTATGAAATTCGGTGGGACTTCGGTTGCCACTTTGGACCGTATCCGCCGCGCGGCAAAGCGCGTCGGCGTCGAGGTGGCCAAGGGCTATGACGTGATCGTCATCGTATCCGCCATGTCGGGTGAGACGAACAAGCTGGTGGGCTTCGTCAATGAGACTTCGCCACTCTATGATGCGCGCGAATATGACGCCATCGTGTCGAGCGGGGAGAATGTCACCGCTGGCCTGATGGCGCTTACCTTGCAGGAAATGGACGTGCCCGCGCGGTCTTGGCAGGGCTGGCAGGTGCCGGTGCGCACCACCGATGCCCATTCCGCCGCGCGGATCGAAGAGATCCCCACAGACAACATCAATGCCAAGTTCGGCGAAGGCATGAAGGTGGCCGTGGTCGCAGGTTTCCAAGGCATCAGCCCGCAGGGCCGGATCACCACGCTGGGCCGGGGCGGGTCTGACACGACCGCCGTCGCCTTTGCCGCCGCCTTTGGCGCGGAGCGTTGCGATATCTATACCGACGTCGATGGTGTCTACACCACCGACCCGCGGGTCGAATCCAAGGCCCGCAAACTTGACAAGATTTCCTTTGAAGAGATGCTGGAACTGGCCTCTCTCGGGGCGAAGGTTTTGCAGACCCGTTCGGTCGAACTGGCGATGCGCTACAAGGTTAAACTGCGGGTGCTGAGCAGTTTCGAAGAACAATCTGACGACGCCGGGACGCTCGTCTGCGATGAGGAGGAAATCATGGAAAGCAATGTGGTGGCCGGGGTCGCGTTTTCCCGTGATGAGGCAAAGATGACCTTGGTGTCCGTGGCGGACCGCCCCGGCATCGCGGCGACGATCTTTACCGCGCTCAGCGAGGGCGGCGTGAACGTCGATATGATCGTTCAGAACATCTCGGAAGAGGGGCGCACCGATATGACGTGGTCCTGCCCCGTCGATCAGGTGATCCGCGCCGAAAAGGCGATGGAAAAGGCCCATGAAGAGGGGATCATCAACTATCAGGAATTGATCGCCGACAAGGCCGTGGCCAAGGTTTCCGTTGTGGGGATCGGCATGCGCAGCCATACCGGCGTGGCCGCCAAGATGTTTAAGGTGCTCTCGGACGAGGGGATCAACATCAAGGTGATCACCACCTCCGAGATCAAGATCAGCGTGTTGATCGACCGCAAGTATATGGAATTGGCCGTGCAAGCGCTGCACGACGCTTTCGAGCTTGATAAAGCGGCCTAAACACCTGCGATGACACGGGTTTTACGCAAGGTGACCCCTTGCGTAAATCTGCAGCATCCCGCCGATATGCTGGCTGAGGATGTAGGGTATGGCGCGAATAGCATTTCTATCCTTGCGCGAGTGCGCTAAACCCTGCTCCAGAGGGACAGGGACCGGATCATATGGCCGAACGGGTTGAGACAGAAAGCCGCAAGCTGCTGGGGCGGCTGCGTGATGCGATGGCCAGCGATGTGGCGGGCCAAGCGCGGCTGGACAAGATCACCCAGTTGATCGCCAATTCCATGGGCTGCGAAGTCTGCTCGATCTATCTGTTCCGCGACGAAGACACGCTTGAGCTTTGTGCCACCGAAGGTCTGAACGAAGCGGCGGTGCATGAAACGCGCATGAAACTGGGCGAAGGTCTGGTCGGTCGGGTCGCCAAGAGGCGCACGGTCATCAACACGCCCGATGCGCCCCAAGCCGCCGGTTTCCGCTTCATGCCCGAGACGGGGGAGGAGATTTATTCCTCCTTCCTTGGGGTGCCGGTGCAACGTCTGGGTGAGACGCTGGGCGTGCTGGTGGTGCAGTCCAAAGTCGCGCGGGAGTTCTCCGCCGATGAGGTCTATGCGCTTGAGGTCGTGGCGATGGTGCTGGCCGAAATGGCCGAGCTTGGCGCCTTTGTCGGCGAGGGGGCTGCGATGTCGGCCCGGCATAGCCAGCCGGTGCTGCTGCGCGGTACCGTGGGGCAGGAGGGCGTGGCCGAGGGGCACGTCTGGCTGCATGAGCCGCGGGTGGTGGTCTCCAACCCCATTGCCGACGATCCTGAACGTGAGACGGAGCGGCTGACCGAAGCGGTCGAGCAATTGCGGCTCAGCGTTGACCAATTGTTAAGCCTTACCGCCGACAAAGAGCAGCAGAAGGTGCTCGAAGCCTACCGCATGTTCGCCAATTCCAAAGGCTGGATGCGGCGCATGGTGGAGGATATTCAAAGCGGGCTGAGTGCTGAGGCCGCGGTCGAGAAAGAGCAATCCATGGCCCGCGCCCGTCTGGGGCAGGTCAATGATGCCTACCTGCGCGAGCGGTTGTCGGATCTGGATGATCTGTCGAACCGCTTGCTGCGCAATTTGACGGGGCAGGGCAGCGATACCGGGGCCGAGATGCCGGTCGATCCGATCCTCGTGGCGCGCAACATCGGCCCGGCGGAACTGCTGGATTACGGGCGGTCGCTGCGCGGCATTGTGCTGGAGGGTGGCTCGGTCGGCTCGCATGCCGCTGTCGTCGCGCGGGCACTGGCGATTCCGCTGATCGTCCATGCCAGCCGCGTGACCAATGACGCGCTGAACGGCGATCACATCATGGTCGATGGTGAGCAGGGCGTGGTGCATCTGCGCCCCGACGATACCGTGGCCACGGCCTTTCGTGACAAGATCGCGATGCAGGCGGCGGCGCAGGAACGCTATGCCTCTATCCGCGACAAACCGGCTGAGACGAAATGCGGGCGGATCATCAGCCTACAGATGAACGCAGGTCTGATGGCCGATCTGCCCTCGCTCGAAGGGTCGGGGGCCGAAGGGGTCGGGCTCTTCCGCACCGAGTTGCAGTTTCTGGTGCGCAACCAGATGCCCCGCAGGACCGAGCTTGCCGCGCTTTACGCGCGCGTGCTTGATGCCGCCCATGGCCGCCGCGTGGTCTTTCGCACGCTCGACATCGGGTCGGACAAGGTGCTGCCCTATATGAAGCCCCATGATGAGCCGAACCCGGCCTTGGGCTGGCGCGCGATCCGGGTGGGGCTGGACAAGCCCGGTGTCATGCGGATGCAGTTGCAAGCCCTGATCCGCGCCGCCGCAGGCCGCCCGCTGGCGGTAATGTTTCCCTTTATCGCTCAGTTCGAAGAATTCCGCGCCGCGCGCGCCGAGGTCGACAAGGCGATGGAGCGTGAGCGTATTCTGGGCCATGTCCTGCCCGAAAAGCTGGAAGTCGGCGCTATGCTAGAGACGCCCAGCCTCGCCTTCGCGCCGAAGAAATTCTTTGAAGAGGTCGAGTTCCTGTCGATTGGGGGCAATGACCTGAAGCAGTTCTTTTTCGCCGCCGACCGTGAGAATGAGCGGGTGCGGCGGCGCTATGACACGCTGAACGTCTCTTTCCTGACCTTCCTTGAGGGCATCGTAGAACGCTGCGCCGAAACAGATACTGCGCTGTCTTTCTGCGGGGAGGATGCGGGCCGCCCGGTCGAGGCGCTGTGTTTCGCGGCCATCGGGCTCAAGACCCTGTCGATGCGCCCGGCATCGATCGGGCCGGTCAAAAGCCTGCTGCGGCGTTGCAATCTTGATGACGTGCGCGCGGTCATCCATGCCGCACGAGAGCAGGGCGAGATGTCGGTCAGGGGCGCGGTGATGGACTACGTCCGCCAGCAACACCAGCACTAAGCGCTGCGGCTATCTGCCGTGATAATCCCGAAACCAAGCGACGAAACGCGCGATGCCTTCGTGAATGTCGGTCTGTGGGCGGTAGCCGGTGAGCCTATGTAGCAGGGTCGCATCGGCCCATGTGGCGGGGGCGTCACCCATCTGCATCCCCATGTAATTGCGGACCGCCCGCTTGCCGAGCGCGGCTTCGATCGCCTCGACGAAATCCAGCAGGCGTACCTTTTCGGAATTGCCGATATTCACCACGCGGTAGGGGGCCGCGGGAGAGAGCGAATCCCAGTCCGGCGGCGGTGGCGCCGTGCCTGGTTGCGGCGGGACGCAATCCATCAGCAGCCGGATGGCGCGCACCAGATCGTCGACGCAGGTGAAATCGCGGTACATCTCGCCGTGGTTGTAAATATCGATCGGGCGGCCATCGAGGATCGCTTCGACGAATTTACTCAAGGCAAGGTCGGGCCGCCCCCAAGGCCCGTAGACGGTGAAAAACCGAAACATCGTCGTCGGCAGACCCCAGAGATGGGCATAGGCATGGGCCATCCCCTCATTCGCCTTTTTCGTGGCGGCGTAGATCGACAGGGGCCGGTCGGTGGCCCCGGTCTCGGCGAAAGGCATATCGGTATTGGCCCCGTAGATTGACGAGGAGGAGGCCATGAGCAGGTGTTTCACCTCCAACCGCCGCGCGGCTTCCATCACGTTGAAGGTGCCGGTGATATTCGCCTCCAGAAAGGCGCGGGGGTGGTGGATGCTGTGACGCACGCCCGCCTGTGCGGCAAGGTGCACGATCATGTCGGGGGCAAAGTCATCAACCAGCGCGTCAAAGGTCTCGCGGTCTTCCAGCAGGGCTTCTTTGGTGGTGAAATGCTCATGCTGAAGCAACATCGCGTGGCGACGTTGTTTCAGGGCGACATCGTAGTAATCGGTCATCCCGTCATAGCCCTGCACCCGCGCGCCCTCGGCCAGCAGCAAACGGGCAAGGTGAAAGCCGATGAAACCGCCCGTGCCGGTGACAAGTATCCTTTGCGTGCTGTTCATTCTGGCATCCTCGCTGGTCCGGCTTGAGTTGCCTTTCCCAATGTCCTGGTAGAGGTTGGGCGGTGAATGCTAAAAATTTGGTTAAACTTGGGCTAGAAACTGCAAGGCATTGTCAGGCAGGCCAAAAATCAAATCACAGCAAGACGAAATGCTTCGCGGGCTAAGCTGCGCGAAGGACCATCGCAGGGAAAGCGCCCCATGCCCAAGAACGTTCTTTTCATCATGTGCGACCAACTTCGCTGGGATTATCTGTCCTGCACGGGCCATCCGCATCTGCACACGCCGCATATCGATGCGGTGGCCGCGCGCGGGGTGCTTTTTGACCGCGCCTATGTGCAATCGCCGATTTGCGGCCCCTCGCGCATGTCGTTCTACACGGGCCGCTATGTCAGCTCGCATGGGTCGTCTTGGAATGGCATCCCGCTGAAAGTGGGGGAGATGACGCTGGGCGACCATCTGCGCCCCTTGGGCGTGCGCACAGCGCTTTGCGGCAAGACCCATATGGCCGCCGATATCGAAGGGCTGCGCCGCCTTGGCCTAGCGCCCGACAGCGAGATTGGCGTGCTGATTTCGGAATGCGGGTTCGAGCCCTATGAGCGTGACGACGGGCTGCACCCCGACGGCGGGCCCTACGCCCGCAACCCCGCCTATGACGCGCATATGAAGGATCGCGGTTGGCAGGATGAGAACCCTTGGCATTCCGTCGCCAACAGCGCCGAAGATGCAGAGGGCAATATCCTGAGTGGTTGGTTTTTGGACCACGCCGACAAACCGGCCCGCGCGGCGGATGAAGAGAGTGAGACACCCTATATCACGGGCCGCGCCATGGATTTCATCCGCGAGGCCGGCGATCAGCCGTGGTGTCTGCACCTGAGCTATATCAAACCACATTGGCCCTATATCGTCCCCGCGCCCTACCATGATCTCTATGGGCCCGAGAGCCATCTGGACCCGGTGCGAAGCGCGGCGGAGAAGCGCGATCCGCATCCCGTCTATGGCGCATTCATGCAGGAGCGCGTTTCCCAAGCCTTTTCCGATGATGCCACCCGAGGCCGGGTTCTGACTGCCTATATGGGGCTGATCAAACAGCTCGACGACCAGATCGGCCGGCTGATGGCGTTTCTCACCGAAGAGGGAGTCGCGGATGATACGATGATCGTCTTCACCTCGGATCACGGCGATTACCTTGGCGACCACTGGATGGGGGAGAAAGAGCTTTTTCACGACCCCTCCGCCCGCATTCCGATGATCGTCGTTGATCCCCGCCCCGAGGCCGATGCGACCCGCGGCGCAAAATCCTCGGCACTGGTCGAGGCGATCGACGTGGTGCCCACCATTCTTGATTATTTCGGCGGCGCCGCCGTGCCGCATATCATCGAGGGCCGATCCCTCTTGCCGCTGTTACATGGCAAGGCCGAGCGGTTGCGTGATTTCGTGGTCTCGGAATACGACTACGCGCAGCGCGACGTGCGCAAACGCTTGGGGGTCGAGGTGAGGGACGCCAAGCTGACGATGCTATTCGACGGGCGGTGGAAATACGTCTTTGCCGAAGGGTTCCGCCCGATGCTGTTCGACCTTGAAAGCGACCCCGATGAGCTGGTCGATCTGGGGGCCAACCCCGCCCATGCGCCTGAGCGCGCCCGGCTGGAGCAACTGCTGTTCCGCTGGACGCGCCGCACCGCTCAGCGCACCACCATTTCCGACGCCAAGATTGCAGCCAGCGATGCCACGATGGGCGAGGCGACGGCGGGTATTCTGATCGGCTATCGGAATGAGGATGAGTTGCGCGAGGTTTTGGCGGCGGCGGGGAAAGGTGGTGGGGGGTGAGGCATGGCCGCGCCGTTGATGACGAGGGGTCCTGGGTGGCTTTTAAGAGGAGCGCGCGCGAATAGTGGTTTCGCCGGGGGGGGGCGGTATCGCGTAACCGCTCATGCTGGAGGAAATGGAGGCGAGTACCGGAATCGAACCGGTGTACACGGATTTGCAATCCGCTGCGTAACCACTCCGCCAACTCGCCGACCGGTGGTTGGCGCACTGCTAACGGATCACGAAGGAGGCCGCAAGTCCCATATGCGCGCGAAAATGCGGTCAGGGCGTTGCCGCTGGCCCGGCAATGTGGCACATCACTCTTCAGACACCCTGAACGAATGAGTTTAGCTGATGAGTGATTTCGCCGCCCGCCGCGTAACCATGGTAGATACGCAGGTTCGTCCTTCGGATGTGACCAAGTTTCCAATCATCGACGCGATGCTGACCGTGCAGCGCGAAGACTTCGTGCCGGCGGCACAGCGCGAGGCTGCCTATCTGGGTGAAAACCTCGATCTGGGGCAGGACCGGGTGCTGCTCGACCCACGGACATTGGCCAAGATGCTCGATCACCTCGACATCACCAACGAAGAACTCGTGCTCGATATCGGCTGCGCCATGGGCTATTCCAGCGCCGTGATCGCGCATATGGCTGAGGCCGTCGTCGCCGTTGAGGAAGACGAAGCCATGGCCGCCGAGGCGCAAGAGGCGCTGGCGCAGGCGGGTGCAGACAATGTGATCGTCCATGTCGCCCCGCTGACCGAAGGCGCGCCGCAGCATGGGCCCTATGATGTAGTCATCGTCCAGGGTGCGGTAGGTGAGCTGCCCGAAGCGCTGGTGGAACAGGTGAAAGAGGGCGGGCGGATCGCTTGTCTCTTTATGGATCGGGGTCTGGGCGAGGTACGCCTGGGCTATAAACGCGGCGGTCAGGTGTCTTGGCGGCCCGAATTCAACGCCGGTGCGCCGGTGCTGCGTGGCTTTGAACGTCAGGCAGAATTCCAGCTGTAAGCGACAGGATGGCGCGCCGATCATACCGCGCGCCACTTCGCCTTCAGGGGAGGGGCACCCGCCCCGATCGGCCTACGGGCCGGTCCAAAGGTCTATAAAAGCCATTCAGGGGCATTGAGCCATGAGCGCGAACAGTTTCACGAAATCCCTCAAACGTTTTGCCATCGCCGTGCCGATGAGCCTTGTCCTCGCCAGCGGCGCTGCCCTGCCGCGTGTGGCTGCCGCCGAGACATTGGCCGATGCGCTGGTGGGGGCCTATGAGCATTCCGGTCTGCTGGAACAGAACCGTGCGCTTTTGCGCGCCGCCGATGAGGATGTGGCCGCGGCGAAATCGGCGCTGAAACCCGTGTTGCGGTGGGCCGCCGGGCTGACGCAGAGCTTTGGCACCACGCGCAGTTCCTCCCTTTTGCCAGCCCAGTCGACGGAAAGCCTCAAGGCGTCGATCAGCCTGATTGGCGAATTGCTACTCTATGATTTCGGCGCGAGCGCCTATCGGGTGGAGGCGGCGAAAGAGGCCGTGCTGGCCACCCGCCAGACCTTGGTCAACCTAGAGCAGCAGGTGCTGCTGCGCGCGGTTGCGGCCTATATGGGCGTGATCGAAGCCTCGGAAACGGTTGAGCTGCGCAACAACAACCTGCGTCTGCTGACCCAAGAGCTGCGCGCCGCGCGGGATCGTTTCGACGTGGGCGAAGTCACCCGCACCGATGTGGCCTTGGCCGAAGCGCAGCTTGCCAATGCCCGCAGCGGACTGGCGGGCGCCGAAGGCGTGCTGCTGCGCGCGGTCGAGGAATATCGCAACGCCGTGGGCCATGCGCCCGGCAACCTCAGCCAACCACCGAGCCTGCCGAATGTCGGTGGCAATCTCGCCTCTGCCAAGGCTTTGGCTGTGCGCACTCACCCGTCGATCATCGCCGCACAGCATCAGGTGGCGGCAGCCGATCTGAGCGTCGAAGCGAATGAGGCCGCCATGGCCCCGCGGATCACGCTGAACGGGCAATATGGTCTGAACGAGACTTTCGACAGCGAAGCCTATACCCGCAGCGGCAGCGTTGGGGTCGAGGTCGGTCAGACCATCTATCAGGGCGGAGCGCTGTCCTCGGCCGTGCGCAGCGCGATGGCGCAGCGGGACGCGCAGCGCGCGAACCTGCATGTGGTGCGCCAAGACGTCGAGCAGGAAGTGGGCAACGCCTATGCCGCGCTGGCCTCGGCGCGGGCGCAGTTGGAAGCCTCCGACCGGCAGATCCGGGCGGCGCGTATCGCCTTCCGCGGCGTCCGCGAGGAAGCCACCCTCGGCGCGCGCACCACCTTGGACGTGCTGGATGCAGAGCAATCGTTGCTCGATGCGGAATCGACCCGCGTATCGGCCCGTGCCAATCTCTATGTGGCGGCCTATTCCGTGCTGGCTGCCACGGGCCGTCTGACCGCTCAGGATCTGAAACTGCCGGTGCAGATCTATGACGCGGGGGCCTATTACAACCTTGTTAAGGACGCCCCTGCTAAATACTCCAAAGAGGGCCAAGCGTTGGATCGCGTGCTGCGCGCGCTGCAAAAAGACTGACGGTTTGCGCGGTCGTTTGGCATTTTACACCGCCCCATTGTGAGAATCCTCCCACGCGGTTAAGCTATCCGCGAGGCAAGAGTGGTAGAGAAATATGTCCGAACCCGTCACAAACGCGGAGGTGGAAGACGTCCTGTCGTCGATTCGCCGATTGGTGTCCGAAGACAAGCGTCCCCTGCAAACGTCCAACCCTACGCCGGTTTCCAAGCCAGAGGCTGGCAATTCTGCTGATGACACCGGGGCCGCGTTCAAAAGCATGCGGGGCGCATTGGACGAGCCGACATCGGACAGCGTCACGTCCGAGGATTTCACCCCGCATCTGTCGCTGCGCACAGCCTCGGGCGGCACGCCGCGTCCCGCTTCTGACGAGGGCGTCGGTGAAGTATCCAAAGCCACGCCGCAGCCGCTGAGCCTGACCCAAGCCATGCAGACCGAAGCGGAAGACAGTGTCGATGAGGCAGAGCGTCCATTCGTCTCGGCCCGTCACCCCGCGACCCCGCCTGCCGAGAAGGTTCCCGCGGCGTCGAGCGACCGGTTGGTGCTGACCCCCGCGCTTAGAGTCGCCACGTCGGATGGCGAGGATCACCCAAAGGCCGCTGCCGTTGATCCGGCCAAGGTCTCGCCCTTGGACTATGACATGCTGCATGACGATCCGAGCGATCTGCATGCGGAGGACTATCGCGCCCCCGCGCCGGAGACCGCGGATGAGGCCCGGGCCCGCGCCGTCTCCGACGCCGTGGCCAAGGCGACCGGGGCCAGCCGTAGCGACAAGCTGGCGGCGCTTGAGACGGCCATTGGCAAGATTTCTGATGATTGGGATCCGGACGCGCCCGGCGATAATGACTATTCCGGCACCGAACCTCCGGCGATGGAGTGGAAAGACGATGCGGAGCTTGACGCGCCTGAGGCCCCGATTGCCGATACGGCGACGGTAGAGGCTGAGACGCCCGCCCCAAACCGCCCGCAGCCCACGACACCGCAGCTCGAAGAGCAGGTGCGCCGTTTCGCAGACAGCGGCCCGCGTGTGGCCGATCCCGCCGCCACCGCGCCGGAATTCGACTATGCCGCCCCCGCGCAGGAGGCGGGCAGCGCGGGTGAGGATCAGTTCCTCGACGAGGAAGCACTGCGCGACATGGTGACCGAGATCGTCCGCGCCGAGCTTCAGGGTGCCTTGGGCGAGCGGATCACCCGCAATGTACGCAAATTGGTCCGCCGCGAAATTCACCGCGCGCTGACGGCGCAAGACCTCGAATAAGCGAAGCGGCGGCACCCGCCACCATGCCCGCCCCGCCAAGGTGACGCTGCGCGACCCGCTTCGCGCGGTCTTGCGCGATAGGCGCTGCCGGCTACATTGGGGGGCACCAGCGCGGAAGGATCACCGATGGAATTGACGGTTAACGGCACGGTCCACGAGGTGGACGTGGAAGACGACATGCCGCTGCTCTGGGTTTTGCGCGACGAGTTGGGAATCACCGGGCCGAAATACGGCTGCGGCATCGCGCAATGCGGTGCCTGCACGGTGCATGTCGACGGGCTGGCCGTGCGATCTTGCCAATTGCGAGCGGCGGATGTGAACGGCGATGTCACCACCATCGAAGGCTTGGGCACGCCCGAAGCGCTGCATGTGGTGCAGGCGGCATGGGTGGAGCATCAGGTCGCGCAATGCGGTTACTGCCAATCGGGGCAGATCATGCAGGCGGCCTCTTTTCTGGATCTGAACCCCGAGCCGACCGACGATCAGATCGACGCCGCGATGAGCGGGAACCTCTGCCGCTGCGGCACCTATCCGCGCATTCGTGCCGCTGTTCACAGCGCCGCCGCGCGGCTGCGGGGGGCCTGACATGTCGCGCCTGCGCACCATCACCCGCCGGAGCTTTATCGTTGGCTCCGCCGCCATTGCCGGGGGCGTGGCCTTTGGCACCTATCTGTACAAACGTGACCTGAAGAACCCGCTGCTTGAAGGCTTACCGCCCGGTGCGGCGGCGATCACGCCCTATGTCAAGATTGATGCAAGCGGCGTCACCCTGATCACCCCGCGCGCCGATGTGGGGCAGGGGGCCTATTCGATCCAAGCCCATATGATTGCCGAGGAATTGGATGTCGACCTCGACACGGTGCAGATCACGCCCGGGCCGCCCTCGCCGGTCTATTACAACGGCGTGGTCGGGGTTGAGGCGATGCCGATTGCCGCGACCTCGGAAACGCTGCTGGCGCGGACCGGGCGCGGCGCCTCGGATGTGGCGGGAAAGCTGCTTGGCCTGCAATTGACCGGCGGCAGTTCGACCGTGCCGGATATGTATGACCGGCTGCGTATGGCCGGGGCCGTGGCGCGCGAAACGCTGCTGGCCGCTGCCGTGGCGCAGACCGGGTTGGAGCGCGAACAGTTCAAGACCGAGGCGGGCGCGGTGGTGCTGCCCGACGGCATGCGGCTGGCCTATCAAGACCTCGCCGCCGCCGCGGCGGAGATCGACCCGGTGACCGAGGTGATATTGCGCGATCCCGGCGACTGGCGGCACCTTGGCAAGCCGCAGATGCGCACGGATATCATGGCGAAATCCACCGGCACCCAGACCTATGGCATCGACATGGCGATGGAGGGGATGCTCCACGCCACGACCCGCACCAACCCGGCGCAGGGCGGGGCGATCATGGGCTTTGACGCAGGCAGCGCCGAAAAGATGCGCGGTGTGAAGGCGGTCTTGCCCATCACCGGCGGTGTCGCGGTGGTGGCCGACAACACCTGGCGGGCCTTTCAGGCCGCGCAGGCGGTGAAATGTGATTGGGGCCCGTCGCCCTATATCGGCGACACGGCGGATCAATTCAAAGCCGTGTCGGCCTCCTTCACTGATGACCGGCAGGACAGCCGGTTTCGCGATGACGGCGATGTGAGCGCCGCTTTGACGGGTGGGGAAGTGCTGGAGGCCGAGTACCGCATCCCCTATCTAGCCCACGCCCCGCTGGAGCCGATGAGCGTGGTGGTGAAACTTGAGAAGGGCCGCGTCGACATTTGGACCGGCACGCAGATCCCGCGTTTCATGCAGGCCAATGTGGCCGCGCTGACCGGAATCGATGCCGAGAACGTGCATATCCATGTGCTGATGTCGGGCGGTAGTTTCGGGCGGCGGCTTGAGGATGACTATACCCTGCGCGCCGTCGAAGTGGCGATGCAACTGCCCGGCACGCCGATCAAGATGGTCTGGTCGCGCGAAGAGGATTTCACCCATGACTTCCCCCGCCCGCTGGCCATGGCGCGGGCGCGTGGCAAGGTCTCGGACGGGCAGATCGAGGCCTATGATCTGGCCATCGCGGCACCTTCGACAGCGGAATCGCAGATGGCGCGGCTGAACCAACCGGTCTTCGGCCCTGACATCGCCATCGTGGCGGGCGCATGGGATCAGCCCTTCGCGATCCCCGACTACCGTGTGACCGGCCACCGGGTGCCCGCGATGGTGCCGGTAAGCTCGTGGCGCTCGGTCGGGGCGTCGGGCAACGGTTTCCTGCACGAAAGCTTCATGGATGAGATGTGCCATGCTGCAGGCGTCGATCCGTTGGAGGAGCGGTTGCGGCTCTGCACCCATGCGCCCTCGCGCGGGGTGTTGGAGGCCGTGGGCGAGATGGCGGATTGGGGCGCTGACCTTGGGCCGGGGCGGGGCCGGGGGCTGGCGTTCTGCCTGTCCTTCGGCGTGCCGGTGGCCGAGGTGGTCGAGGTCAGCCAGACCGACGCGGGTCTCAAGATCGACCGCGTTTTCGTTGTCGCCGAAGTGGGCCGCGTGATGGACCCGGTGAACTTCGAGGCGCAACTCTCCGGCGCGGTGATCTGGGGTCTGGGCCATGCGATGAACTGCGAGCTTACCTATCGCGACGGGGTGCCGCAGCAGGACAATTATCACCTCTACGAAGGGCTGCGGCTGTATCAGACGCCGAAGATCGAGGTGCGCGGGTTGGAGAATGGCGGCAAGCTGCGCGGCATTGGTGAGCCGGGGGTGCCGCCCGCCGCCCCCGCACTGGCCAATGCAATCTTCGCCGCCACGGGCCAGCGGATCCGTGAACTCCCCCTCTCCAGATCCGTGGATTTCGCATGAGATATCTATCGATCTGCGCCGCACTCATGCTGGCCGCCCCCGTCTTTGCGCAGGAGGCGCCTGATCGCGCCGAAGGGCTGGCGGCTTGGGATCGGATTTTCACCGTCACCGCGCATCCGCGTTGCACCAATTGCCATGTCGGCGAACAGGGGCAGCCGATGTGGCAGGGCTTGGGCTATGGGCCGGAGGCGGAGCACGGCATGAATGTGCGCGCGGGCGAGAGCCGGATCGGGGCCGAGAGCATCCCTTGCGACGCCTGCCACGTCACCTCTGCCGCCGCGAACACCGTGCCCCATGCGCCACCGCATATCGACGATGCTTGGCGGTTGCCTCCCGTGGAACTGGCGTGGTTCGGCAAGACCTCGGCAGAGGTTTGCACCCAGCTGCGCGATCCTGAGACCAATGACGGGCACGACATCGCGTCACTGGTCGATCACCTGCAAAACTCGGCCTTCGTGAATTGGGGGTTCGCCCCCGGCGCGGGGCGGTCGGTGCCCGAAGGGTCGCTCGACGCGCTGGTGCATGAGGTGACGGTTTGGGGCGCTGCGGGCACGCCCTGCGAAGGAGATCAGGGCTGATCGCTCATCGCGCGGGCCAATCTGCGGATGCGCAACGCGCGGTTCAACTCACCGCCAAAGATCAGCACCAGTGCCGCGAGATACATGAAGTAGAGCGCCGCGATGATCCCCGCCATGCCTGCGTAATAGCTGGCATAGGTGCCAAAGCTGCGCAGGTAGGATGAAAACAGCACCGCCAGCACCGTCCAAGCGGCGGCGGTGGCGACGACGCCGGGCCAGATGTTGTTAAACCGCGTCCGCCGTGCGGGCAGGATCACATGGGCGGCAAAAAGCGCGACCAGCAGGATCGTCGCCGAGGCGGGAAAACGGACCAGCCCCACGGTGACTGAGCGCGGATCGAAGCCCGGCATCAGCATATGCAGCCAAGACCCGGCACGCGGAGCCAGCACCAACAGGTACCCCACGATCACGAGGATCAGGCTCGCCAGCAGCACCATGGCCACCTGCACCGCGTAGATCGTGAAGACCGACCGCGTCTCGCGCAGCCCATAGGCGCGGTTTAACCCCACGCGCACCCCATCGACCCCGCCCACGGCGAACCAAACGGTCAGCAGGATACCCACGCTCAGCAGATCGCCGCGCGGCACGGTCATGACCTTTTCCACCTCCGACACGATCGGCTCGATCAGGGCAGGGGGGACGATGGCGATCAGGAAATGGATCAGGTCATCGGCCATCGACCGGTCGCCGACAAAGGCAGTGAGCGAACTGGTGAAGATCAGAAACGGAAAAATCGCCAGCAGCGCGCGGAAGGCCACGTTTCCGGCCATGCCGAAAGCATCATCGCTCCACAGCCGCAGCACCGCTTCGTGCAGAACGGCCCGCACCACCCGCAACCCGGTGCCGTGAAACAGATCCTCGGGGTCCTCGCTGAGAACACCGTGGGTCATGACGACCTCGCGCTTTTGGTCTTGGGCCGGTCTGGCGTCCATTCCAATGCCTCGTTTTCATCCCGTGAGGTTAAGCTAGTGCCCCTTGGGCCGGGCTGCCACCTTCATCACGGGCCACAGGCGAGAGCAGGCTCATGTGATTGATCTTGCCAAAGGGGCATCGCTCCACTTGACGCTCAGGGAGCGATAAAATAGGAGAGGAGCCGTAGCGCGGGCGTTGTGTAATGGTAAGACCTCAGCCTTCCAAGCTGATGATACGGGTTCGATTCCCGTCGCCCGCTCCACTCTTTCCCCGAAGCTTTCATGACCGCCGCCGCGCGGGATAGATGCGCCCGCCGCTGTCTGTCGGGGGCGGCAGATTGTCCTTATCGGGGCGGTCTTGCTTGACCCCGCCCAGCCCCCGCGCCATGACCGATGTGGAAAGACAAAGGAAAGCCCATGGCACGCACCCCAGCCCCCGCACCAAGCGCCAAAGACGAACGCGAAAAGTCGCGGCGGATCGGGGCTTTGGCGGCGCTGATGCCCTTCATGGCGCCCTATCGCTGGCTGATGGCCGCAGCCGGGGCGGCGCTGGTGCTGACCGCGATGATCTCGCTCACCTTGCCCTTGGCCGTGCGGCGGGTGATCGACAATTTCGGCACGGGGGAGAGCGAATTGCTCGACCTCTATTTCATCGCCGCGCTGTTGATCGCGGGGCTGCTCGCCCTTGGCACCGGGCTGCGCTATGCGCTGGTGACACGGTTGGGCGAACGGGTGGTGGCCGATATCCGGCGCGCGGTGTTTGACCGTGTCGTGGGCATGAGCCCCGCCTTTTATGAGCGCATCATGACTGGCGAAGTGCTCAGCCGGATCACCACCGACACGACGCTGATCCTCTCGGTGATCGGCTCCTCGGTCTCGATCGCGCTGCGCAACCTGCTGATCTTTGTGGGCGGCTTGGGGCTGATGCTGCTGACCTCAGCCAAGTTGACCGGGCTGGTGCTGCTGATCGTGCCCGCCGTGGTGATCCCCATCCTGACGTTGGGCCGCCGCCTGCGGGTGCTCAGCCGCGAGAACCAAGATTGGATCGCGGCAAGTTCGGGTAATGCCTCTGAGACGCTGGGCGCGGTGCAAACGGTGCAGGCTTTTACCCATGAGGCCGCAAGCCGGGGCCAATTCGCGCAGATGACCGAAGCCTCTTTCGATGCTGCGCAGCGCCGGATCAAAACCCGCGCCGTGATGACGATGATCGTGATCTTTCTGGTCTTCGCGGGCGTGGTGGGCGTGCTGTGGATCGGCGCGCGCGACGTGCGGGCGGATGTGATGAGCGCAGGCGCGCTGGTGCAATTCGTGATCTACGCGGTCATGGTCGCGGGCGCGGTCGCTGCCCTGTCAGAAATCTGGGGCGAGTTGCAGCGCGCCGCGGGCGCCACAGAACGGTTGATCGACCTGTTGCAAAGCGAGGACACGGTGCAAGACCCGGCGCCCGCAAGCCAGAGCAGCCTGCCGCAGCCTGTAGCGGGCCGGATCGCCTTTGAGAACGTGCAGTTCACCTATCCCGCGCGCCCGGATGTCGCGGCGCTTGATGGTGTCGACCTTGAGATCAACCCCGGCGAGACGGTGGCCTTTGTCGGCCCCTCGGGCGCGGGGAAAACGACGATTATCCAGATGATCCTGCGCTTTTATGACCCGCAGTCGGGGCGGATCACCTTGGATGGGGTCGACCTGCGCGATGTGGCCCGGGACCACTTCCGCCGTTCAGTGGCGCTGGTGCCGCAAGACCCGGTGATCTTTGCCGCCACGGCGGCTGAGAACATCCGCTTCGGACGCCCCGATGCCAGTGACGCAGAGGTCGAGGAAGCCGCCCGCGCCGCCGCCGCGCATGACTTCATCACGGCGCTGCCCGATGGCTATGACAGCTATCTGGGCGAACGCGGCGTGATGCTGTCGGGCGGGCAGAAACAGCGCATCGCCATCGCCCGCGCTATTCTGCGCGATGCGCCGGTTCTGTTGCTGGATGAGGCAACCAGCGCGCTGGATTCGGAAAGTGAAGGGCTGGTGCAGGCCGCCGTCGACCGTCTGAGTGCTGATCGCACGACGCTGATCGTGGCGCACCGGCTGGCCACCGTGAAAAAGGCCGACCGCATCGTGGTGATGGAGGCCGGGCGCATCGCGGCCATCGGCACCCATGACGAATTGGTCGCCAGTGACGGGCTTTATGCGCGTCTGGCGCGGCTTCAGTTCACCGATGGGGCCGCCGCCGCGGCCTGAGCCGCCCTTGAACAGTGCAAGTCCGGCGTTACGTCACCCTAGTGTGACGTCGCGTTTGTTGCCGCCGATTGCTTGCGAAACGGCGCGTTTCGCCGCAATCTGGCGCGAGGAGAATAAGCCGGAACACCGGCACAGGGGAGGAGACACCATGACATTCGCCGGGATCGAAGACCGCAATGCCATCGCGGCGGAAATGCCGTGGGAAGACCGCGATGTGGCCAAGACGCTTTACGGAATGCTGAGCAATACGGCCGCGAAATTCCCCAACCACAATGCCGTCAGCTATCAGATTTTCTCGGGCCCCAAGGACAAGGCCGAAACGCTGTCTTGGAAAGAGTTGCATGGCCGCGTGACGCAGGCGGCAAACCTCTTCCGCAGCCTCGGCGTGGGTGAGAAGGACGTGGTGGCCTATGTGCTGCCCAACTGTAACGAGACGACGATCACCCTGCTGGGCGGTGCCGTGGCCGGTATCGTGAACCCGATCAACCCGCTGCTGGACGCCGAACAGATCGGTGCCATCCTGCGCGAAGTGGGCGCCTCCGTCGTCGTCACCCTGCGGCCTTTCCCCAAAACGGATGTGGCCCAAAAGACCGCCGAAGCGGTGCGGCTTGCGCCCAAGGTGCACACGGTGCTCGAAGTTGATCTCGTGCGCTATCTCACCCCGCCGAAAAGCTGGATCGTCCCGCTGGTGCGGCCCAAGGGGATGGTGAACAACCAAGCTAAATACCTCAACTTCAACGCCGAGATCGCCAAGCAGAACACCTCGCTCAACTTCGAGGATGTGCAAGAAGATCGCGTTGCCTGCTATTTCCACACTGGCGGCACCACCGGCATGCCCAAAGTGGCGCAGCACAAGTATTCGGGCCTCATTTACAACGGCTGGCTGGGGCATCGGCTGCTGTTCAGCGAGCAAGACAATATCATGTGTCCGCTGCCGCTGTTCCACGTCTTTGCCTGCCATGTGATCCTGATGGCCGCCGTCTCGTCCGGCGCGCATGTGGTCTTCCCGACGCCGCAGGGCTATCGCGGGGATGGTGTCTTTGACAACTTCTGGAAGTTGGTGGAGCGGTGGAAGATCACCTTTATCATCACCGTGCCTACGGCGATTTCGGCCAAGATGCAGCGCCCGATTGATGCGGATGTCAGCACGGTGAAAACCGCCTTCTCCGGCTCCGCCCCGCTGCCGCTGGAACTCTTCCGCCGGTTTGAGAAGGCCACGGGCGTCACGCTGGTCGAAGGCTACGGCCTGACCGAGGCGACCTGCCTTGTCTCTTGCAACCCGACGGACGGCATCAAGAAGGTTGGCTCCATCGGTATCGCCTTCCCCTATTCAGACGTGCGGATCATCAAGGGCCCTGTGGATGGGCCGATCGACGCGGAGACGGATGAGATTGGCGAGATCTGCGTGTCGAACCCCGGCGTCTTCTCGGGCCATACCTATGTCGAGGAAGACAAGAACAAAGACCTCTTCTACCACGGCAAATACCTGCGCACCGGCGATCTGGGCCGGATCGACAGCGATGGCTATATCTGGATCACGGGCCGCGCCAAGGACCTGATCATTCGCGGCGGTCATAATATTGACCCTGCCGAGATCGAAGAGGCGCTGCTGGGCCATGAGGCCGTCGCCTTTGCGGGTGCCATCGGCCAGCCCGACCCCCACGCGGGCGAGGTGCCCTGCGCCTTTGTCGAACTCGTTGAGGGTGCCAATGTCACCGAAGAGGAGCTGCTGGCCTATGCGCGCGAGCATGTCGCCGAACGCGCAGCCCAGCCCAAGCACCTTAAGATCATGGACGAGCTGCCCAAGACGGCTGTTGGCAAGATCTTCAAACCCGATCTGCGCAAGGATGCGATCACGCGGGTCTATAACGGCAGCCTTGAAAAGGCGGGCTGTGCCGCGCGGGTGACCGAGGTGGTGGACGACAAGAAACGCGGGTTGGTGGCGCAGGTCACGATGAACGACGCGACCCATGACGAGGTGTCAAAGGTGCTCAGCGTCTACACACGCCCTTGGGAACCGGTCAGCTAAACGACTCACGCAAGAAAGGGCGGCACGCCGCCGCCCATCCCAAAATCCCCTGATTGCAGCCCCGCTGCGTTGCGCCGATGCACATTTCCTGTGTATCGGCGCAAAAATTTTAGGCTGTTTACCTGTAGTTAGCCCCCGGCCTTTCGTTTCGGGCATAGCGCCTATGCAAATTCTGCGGGTTCAAAATAGGGTCAGAGCGTACTACTTCTGCATTGCAGCATTGATAATGCACTTGCAGCATTCTGAAAGGAGTTGCGCTTATGACGATGGCAATCTCACGTGGCACTACCCTGAGCTCCGCGCTCGATGGGCTTCATCACAGCGTTGACGGCATGCGCCGTCGCGTGGCCCAGATCAAAGCCCGGCGCGCAGCTTACAACCGAACTTTCACAGAACTCAACGTACTGAGCGATCGCGAACTGTCCGATATCGGCATCGCACGGTGCGAGATCCGGCGTGTGGCGTCGGAAGAACTTTCAAAGGAACAGACCTATGAAGTATGACAACACCCTATCCGCCCCCCATGGTTTCTCCCTGCGTGATGCAACCGCTCCGGTTTTCGGTGCCTTTGGTACCGCTGCGGGCAAAGTCGGCTCCCTGCTGGCACGCGGCGTCACTCAGATGCAGATCTCGCGCATGCAGTCCGTCCTCAACAGCATGAGCGACGCACAGCTTGAGCGCGCGGGCATCGACCGCAACCAAATTCCCCAGCACGCCCAAGCGCTGGTGACCGAAGAATACGACGGTCTCTAAGCCGCCGCGCTTTTAGACCCTCAGCCATCAATGTCGCGCCTTACGCGCTGCATTGTCAGGTGCCGGACCCCGCTCCTTCCCGGGTTGATCTGACACCGCATATTAACGGTCCTCCTCCTCCCGGACCCGTTATACCGGCCGGCAAGCTTACCTCCTCCCAAGCTTGCCGGCCCATGCTTTCCACCGAATTATCAGTGCGTCGCCGTATCGAGCCAGAGGGTCACCGGCCCGTCGTTGACCAGCGCCACGGCCATATCCGCGCCGAACCGTCCGGTCTGCACGGGGATGTCGAGCCCGGCGAGGCTGTGGGCGAAATGGGAATAGAGCGCCTCGGCCATCTCGGGCTTCGCTGCGCCGGAAAAGCCGGGTCGGTTGCCGCGCGACGTGTCGGCAGCAAGGGTGAACTGGCTCACCACCAAGGCGCCGCCAGCGGTCTGGGCTAGGCTCAGGTTCATCTTGCCGCCTTCGTCCTTGAACAGCCGCAGTTTGGAGATCTTTAGGGCCAGTTTCTCGGCGGTCTCTTCGGTGTCTTCGGGCATGGCGCAGACGAGGATCAGGAGGCCGGGGCCGATTTCTCCGATAACCTCGCCCTCGACCGTGACCGAAGCCTCGGTCACCCGTTGCAGCAATGCGCGCATGTCAGTCTTTCCAATCAATGATGTCAGAAGGGGCGGCCCGCTCGGTGCGAAAGGCGTTCGCGGGATGCGTCTCATCGGCATAGCCGAAGGAGATCGCGCAGAGCACCAGCCGGTCTTCGGGCAACGCCAGCGTCTCGCGTACCAAGGGCGCATAGGCGGCGATGGCGGCCTGCGGGATGCTGGCCACGCCAAGGGCCGTCGCGGCGAGGGTGAAGGCGGTGATGAAGCCGCCGCAGTCCATCGCGCCATAGGGGCCAAGCTCGGCCGGGGCGGTCACGATGGCCACATGCGGCGCGTCGAAAAGCGCGTAGTTGCGCAGCATCTGCGCCCGACGCGCGGCGCGGTCGGATTTGGCGATGCCAACCGCATCATAAAGCTGGAAGCCGCAGGTGCGGCGGCGTTCGGCATAGGCCCCGGAGTAACCCGCGGGCCATGGCAGGTCTGGCGCGACCGGGGTGTCGGCGCTGGCGGCTTCAAGGAGTGCGGCGCGAAAGGCATCGGTGCCCGCGCCGCGCGTGATGGTCACCTGCCACGGCTGCGCATTGCACCACGAGGGCACATGGCGCGCGGCGCTGACGATCTGAGTGATGCTCTCTTTGGGGACGGGATCGGGCCGAAAGGCGCGGCAGGAATAGCGCGCCTGCAAAAGATCGGTGAGCTGGTCGTAAGTCTGGGTCATTGCTGGGCCATGAAATAGCCGACGATGGCGGCGGCGATCAGCCCCAGCACCACGGCAAAGGTGATTTTGACGGCGGAATAGGGGCGTTCGCCCTGCACCTTGCCGGAATGGCCGTTCACCACGAAACGATAGGTCTTGCCGCGGTATTTATAGGCAGCAAGCCAGACCGGCAGCAGGATATGTTTGAAGGTCACATCGCTGACTTGGGTGTTGATGTCATGCACCCGCTGGCGGTCGCCGCCGATGTCGAACTTCACGTCCCGCTCGATCACCCGGTCCATATGGGCGCGGGCCTGAACAAAGCCTTCCTCCAGCGTGATGCCATAAGCCTCGGCCCGGAAACCGGCGAGGTATTCGGGCGCATAGGGCTCCAGCGCCGAGAGGTCCCAAGGGTGCAGCGCGTCGGTGTGTTTCTTGGGCAGCGACCGGGAGGCCAGCACCAGCACATCGTCAAAGAAGCGTGCCACCCGCCCCGACGCCGCCCGCCAGCGGACTTTCGGCACCTGCTGCTTTACCCGCTTGCCGTTGCGCATGACGGTGCGCGTGACGTAATAGACCGTGCCCCGCTCCCCGCGATAGCTTGAGGCCGTTTGCGCGTCATAGGTCCAGAAGGGCACATAGATGCCCTGCATCCGGCGGCCCTTGCGGGCATATTGTTGCAGCCCGTTGGGGGCGAACCAAAGGCTGCCGAGCCAGTCTTTCATCGCATCGCGGGCGCGTTCTTCGGGCAGGGCGAAGGGCAGCACGGCGCGGGGTTTGATATGGCGGTTGGTGCCGGTGTCGATCACGACGGGCGTCGCGCAGAAGGGGCATTCGGCGGCGTGTTTGCCGGGTTCGAATTCCACCTGCGCTGCGCAGTTGGGACAGGTGGTGACGCGGGTCTCTTCCATCTCGGCGGCGGGCAGGGCGGCCTGCAATCCGGCGCGAAAGTCCTGTTCGGCGATGGCATGGGCGTGGCGTCCGCTGCCGTCGATCGGCTCCACATTGCCGCAGTGATCGCAGATCAGCAGCGCCTGCGCCGGGTCAAAGCGCATGTCCGAGCCGCAGGTGTCACAGGGGAAACGGTGCTCTTCAAGCGGGGCGGCGGGGGGCAGATCGGTGGCGGACATATGGGGTGCTTTGCAAGGTCAATCGCGGCGGGGCGGATGGGGGTGGCCCGTGGACCTGAGAGGCCACGGGCGGGACGCGCGCGAAGGGCGTGGGCCCACGCGCCTGCGGATCAGGCCGGGGGCGGCGGAGGCGGGGGCATCACCGTGAAAAGCTGCGCCAGTTCGGCCACGTCCTCGGCCCGCTGCCAGCCATCCTGCCCCGGTGTCCAGACCAGAGAATCGCGGGTAAGGCTGCCCTCACTCGCCTTGCGGCCCATCGCGGCTTTGGAGAAGGGGCCGGAAGTCGCGCCATCCTTGGCGATATGCCAGACCTTTTCGACCGGCGGCGGGGGCGGCGGCACTGGGGCGGCGGCGGTGGGGGCAGGGCGCGCGCCCCAAGGGCCAGCCTGCGCGGTGGCGGCTTGGGCCATGCTCATCCCCAGCCCCGCGCCGAGGCCCGTTTGCATCGCGGCCCCGCCCGCACCTTCGCGGCCAAGTGCCTCAGCCGCTTGGAATTGCATGTATTCGTTGAGGTTGCCGACCACGCCCATCGAAGTGCGCTTGTCCATCACCGCCTCGACCGCGGGCGGGAGGGAGATGTTTTCGATGTAAAGCTCGGGCATCGCCAGCCCGTATTCCGCAATCTGGGCGGCGATATCCTTGCCCACCAACTGGCCCAACTCGCGCGTGTTGGCGGCCATGTCGAGCACCGGGATGCCGGAGGAGGCGAGCGTGCGCGAGAAAGCCTGAACGATGATGTTGCGGATCTGGAACGAAATTTCGTCCATGGTGAACTCACCATCGGTGCCGACAATCTCGGTCAGGAATTTCGCGGGGTCGCTCACCCGCACGGAATAGGTGCCATAGGCCCGCAGGCGCACCGGGCCAAACTCAGGGTCGCGGGCGATGATCGGGTTCTTGGTGCCCCATTTTAGGTCGTTGAAGCGGGTCGTGTTGACGAAATAGATCTCAGACTTGAACGGGCTGCGAAAGCCGTGATCCCAGTGTTGCAGGGTCGTCATGATCGGCATGTTGTTGGTCTCAAGCATATAGAGACCGGGGGTGAAGACATCCGCCAGCTGCCCCTCATGCACGAAAACCGCCGCTTGCCCCTCACGCACTGTCAGCTTGGCGCCGTATTTGATCTCATGACCCTCACGCTCGAACCGCCAAACCATCGTATCGCGGGTGTCGTCGGTCCAATGGATGACGTCGATGAACTGGCCAGAGAGGAAATCGAAAATGCCCATGGGGATGGTCCTTATTCTTTCGTCGTAATGCTGCGTTACACCGGGCCGTCCGTCAACTCGCGCGCGATGATCCGGGTGATCGGGTTGACCTGCTCTGCCGTCATGCCGGGGCGCAGGCGCCGGTCGTAGAGCATCTTGAGCAGAAGTTCGTCATGTTTGGTAAGCAGGGCGAATTCGTCGTCGTCGTTAAAAATCGACGGGCGCGCGGCGGGGCTGTCATTGGCAAGGCCCAAGCCCTGCGCCAATTCCTCGTGAATGCAGGAAAGCCGCAGCAATTCGGGGTTTTCCGAGCGGATCACGGCCACGGCGGCGGTATAGACATTGGGGTTGTCCCCCGCGGCATAGGCGGCCACGGCGCAATAGGTGTCGCGGCGCATGTTGCGCATGGCCCGGAGCGAGGATTTGCTCACGCCCGCGACCTCTTCTGCCGCTTGAGCCAGCGCATCGACGCGGTCATCTTCCGAGGCCACGACCACCATGAAATTGGGCCTATCGCCGATCGAGATCGAATGCCCGGTCACCCGCGCCAAACGGCGGGCGAAGGCGTTGATCTTAGCGGTGTCGGACCGGCGCTGCGAGGGCGGCACGCTGTCGCCAAAGATGATCTGCATCCGCACCGGGGCATCCCAACGGCGCAGCGGGCTGGCGCCGCCTTGGCCTGAGAAATTGCCGTCATATTCGTTATATAGCGCGATCTGCTCGAAATTGCGCGCCAGCATTTCGCTGGTAAAGGGCGTGTCCTCTCCGCCCCCGTCTTGGCGCAGCAGATCTTGGCCCAACTGCGCCTTTTCGACCTGATGCAGATAGCTGCGCAGCATGGCGCTTTTTTGCGAGGTCGGTTTGGCCACCGCTGCCGGGGAGGGCGAGGCGGCGGCAGGGCGGGCCTGCGGTTTGGCGACCTTTTGCAAGACGGGCGCAGGTTCGGCGCAGGCCAAGAGCAGCGTGCTCAGCGCCAGCGCCCCTGCGGCGCGCAGATTTCTGCGCAGACGTCCTTGCATGGCCTGTTCCCTCACGTCGGTCTTAGCTTGGCACCGCGTTGCCGGTGGTATCGCCCAACCCCGTTTCGCGGGCCTTGGCGGCGGCGAGCGTGTCGCGCAGGCGGCCTTCCATCTCCTGCAACTCTTTCTCGGCATTGGCGCGTTTCGCCTTGCCCTCATCCGCGATTTGCAGGGATTCCTCAATGGTGCCGATCAGGTCTTCATTGGCCTGTTTCACCGCCTCGATGTCGAAGACGCCGCGCTCCATCTCTTGACGGATCACCTTGTTGCTATCGCGCAGGTTCTTGGCGTTGGAGGTGAGCAGTTCATTGGTCAGGTCATTGGCCTCGCGCACTGCATTTGCCGCCTCGCTGCTGCGCTGGATGGTGACGGCCTGCGCCAATTGCGTCTCCCACAGGGGCACGGTGTTGACCAAGGTCGAGTTGATCTTGGTCACAAGGCTTTTGTCATTCTCCTGCACCAGACGGATCGAGGGCAGCGATTGCATGGTGACCTGCCGCGTCAGTTTCAGGTCATGCACCCGACGCTCCAGATCATCACGGGCGGCACGCAGATCGCGCAGCTCCTGCGCGCGCATCACCTGATCGTCCTCGCCCGCCTTATCCAGCGCGGTCTGTTTGGCGGGGATGGTCTTGTGATCCAACTCTTCGATCTTGGCCTCCCCAGCAGAGATATAGAGCGCCAGTTCGTCGTAGAATTGCAGCGTCTTTTCATAAAGCAGGTCGAGCGATTTGATGTCTTTCAACAGCGTATGCTCATGCGCCAGCAGGTTGTCGGTGATCCGGTCGATCTGGCCCTGCACCTCTTCGAAACGGGCGGTGAACTTGGCAAAGGGCGTGGCGCGGCCCAGCAGTTTCTCCCACCAGCTTTGCTTGCGCCGCACGTCCAATTCCGAGACCGAGAAGCCGCGGATCGCGCTGACCATGGTGCGCAGGCTATCACCCGCGGGGCCGACATCTTTGTTGCGCACATCCGCCAGCATGGATTGGCTGATCTCTTGCAACTCGGCCTGCGCGGCAGAGCCGAAGCTGACGATGGACTGGGTATCGGTCACGTCGATCTCGGCCATGCGCTTTTGGATTTCCGCGCTCTGTTCGGGATCGGCTTTGTTCAGCGGCACGATGGCATTGGCATCCGCCGGTTCCGGCAAGACGGTTGCGTTCACTTCTTCCACCAACCCTTGCGATTGGGCAGCTTTGTCACGGAGGGCATCGGTCATCACTGATCTTCCTTAGTATTTGCAGGGGTGGGTTGCTCCAGTCGGACCCCCTCGCGAGAGAGGCGCGCCCGCAGCACGTCGATTTCCACGTTCAGATCGCTGCGGTCGTCCAGCAGCGATTTGGCCGTGCGCGCGGCAAAGTTCTGATCCAGATCGTCCAGCAAGGCGAGGTAGTCATCGCGTGCTTGGGTGTCTTGGTTGCGGGCATAGAGGTCGGCGAATTTCACCGTCGCATCATGCGCCCCGCGCAGATAGACGACAAGGTATTTGCGAGCGGCGGTCAGGTCGCGGGGGTCTTCTTCGACGGTGCGGATCAAATGGCGGGCGGTTTCTTGAAACTCCGCCAGCCGCGCTTCGGCGCGGCGGTCGCCCGCGCGCAGGATCGCTTGGCTCATGCCCGAGAGCAGTTTTTCGGCCTCATCCACCACCCGGGCGACGCGGTCTTGCTGGAAGGTGTCGATGCCCTCCATGCCCTTGTTCTGTAGCGGGTCGATGCCGAATGCGGCGAGGTGCAGCGCAGTGGCGGCGATGCCATAGAGCAGGGCCGCGGCGAGAGTGGGATCGTTGCTATAAGCGGCGAGGGCCGCGCCCGCACCGGCCAAGAGAGCTGCGAGGATCTTGCGCGGCAGGACGGGGCGGCGGGCGACTTTGCGCTCGTGGTATTCCGCCTCGGCCAGCAAGCCATCGCGCAGCAACCAGACGCCCGAAGCCAGCAGGAACGCGCCACCAAGGCCAAGCACCAGCGTGCCCGCGCCCCCGATGAGCGAGGTCGCCGCCAAGAGCACCGGCGGCAAGAACATCAGGTTCACCCGACCGCCCGCCGGATCGACGCGCAGGCGCGCGGTTTTGCGCGGGGCGCTGCCGGGGGTGGCGTCGGTGTCAGGGCTATATTTGCCGCCAAAGCGCTGCGCCATAGGTCAAAGCCCCCCGAGAAAACCGCTGGTGAGCCCAAGCAGCAGCACCAGCAACGCCGCAAAGGCGATTTTCTGAAAGGTCGTTGGCGCCATCATGTTTCCCCTTTTGCTGCCCCAGATCGGGCGCAGCGCCGTACCGGCACTGTCAGCCGCGCGCCCCACGAGCGAGGCTGCGCCGAGGATGATAACCACGAGCGCGGCTAAGGCCACCAAAAACATCACTATTCGCGCCATATTGCCCTTTTCTGACAGCGGTTTCGCGCTGATCTTGCCTGCCGTTCTCTATTCAACGCACGCAGGTCGGCCGCGTTCCGGAAACGCGCAGGGGCAGCTCGGGGCAGGGCCGTTCAGCGGCGGGGTTTTGGCCCCCGGCCTGTGGGTTTTGGCCCCGGTTTGCCGTTCGGTCGCCCCGTGGGGCGTGCCCCCGGTTTGCCGCCTGCTTTGCCAGCCGTCTTGCCCATCGCGGCCTTGCCACGCGGTGCGTTCTTTGCCTTGCCGCCGCCACGGCGGGGCGGCGGTTCGTCGTCTTCGCCCCGTTGCACGGGCAGGCCCGGTTGGCCCGCGCCGCCGAAACCGCCGGGCTTGCGGCGCGGCGGGCGACGCAGACCGGTGGGTTTCTTGGTGGCGGTGCCGCTGGGGTCTTCCAACTCGAGCCCCAGTTGATCGCGCACGACCTTGCGGCGCAGCTCTTCTACTTCGCCGATCTTCAATTCGCCCAGTTGGAACGGGCCGTAGGAGATGCGGATCAGCCGGTTCACGGTCAGGCCCACGGCCTCCATTGCGCGGCGAATCTCGCGGTTGCGGCCTTCGCGCAGGCCGACGGTCAGCCAGGCATTGGCCCCTTGTTGGCGGTCGAGCGTCACGTCCATCGGCTGAAAGTTCTCGCCCTCCACGGTGATGCCTTTGCGCAGCGGCTCCAGCATCTCATCCGTGGGGCGGCCATTCACCCGTGCGCGGTAGCGGCGCAGCCAGCCGGTGCTGGGCAGTTCCAGCTTGCGCTTCACCCCGCCGTCATTGGTCAGCAGCAACAGCCCTTCGGAGTTGAGGTCGAGCCGGCCCACGGTCATCACGCGGGGCATATCCTCGGGCAGGGCGTCAAAGATCGTCTCGCGGCCCTTTTCATCGCGGGCGGTGGTCACCAGTCCGGCAGGCTTGTGATACAGCCAAATGCGCGGCGGTTCGGGCGCGCCGACGGGGGTGTTGTCAACGGTGATCTTATCCTCGGGCGTGACGTTCAGCGCGGGCGAGGTGATCTGCTCCCCGTTCACGCGCACGCGGCCCGCTTCGATCATGCGCTCGGCCTCGCGGCGCGAGGCGATGCCCGCGCGCGACAGTACCTTGGCGATGCGGTCGCCGGTGGGGGCGCCTGCACTTGCATCGGTGTCAGAGTTTTGCGGGCCGGAGCCGGAGGGGGGCGTTTTTGCGTTCATGCACTGCGCTTACCCTGTTTCACGGGCTTGCGAAAGGGTGGCGTTTGCGGCCATGTGACGGGATGGAGTTTCGCTCGTATATGGGACAGGCCTTGGCCGAGGCCCGCGCCGCCGCCGCGCGCGGCGAAGTGCCAGTGGGGGCAGTGGTCGTCTCTCCGAAAGGGCAGATCGTTTCCGCCGCAGGCAATGAGACCCGCGCCCGCAATGACCCAACCGCCCATGCCGAGATGCTGGCCCTGCGCGCCGCCTGCGCCGCCGTCGGCTCGGAACGGTTGATCGGTCACGCGCTTTACGTCACGCTGGAGCCCTGCGCCATGTGCGCCGGTGCCATCGCCGCCGCCCGTGTGGAGCGGCTCTACTACGGCGCGGCGGACCCCAAATCAGGCGGCGTGGCGCAGGGCGCGCGGGTGTTCTCGCATCCCCAATGTCACCATGTGCCCGAGGTGTTCGACGGGATCGCGGCGGGAGAGGCGGAAGAGGTGCTCGTGAGGTTCTTCCGCGAGAAGCGAGGCCATTAGCCGGGCAGCGCCGGACCGGGGATGGCATTCAGGCGTCTCAACGATTATCCGGACGCCCCGCGTCCGGATCGCGCCCGACCCGCCCCCAGGGCGAGCGCGCTATGCGCCCCCGGTGCTGAAGCACCCGCTGGCCTCAAAAGGTCCACCGGACCTTTTGCGAGACGGCCATCGGCCTCGGGTCGGGCGCGATCCAGCCCTGCACAATGCAAAAGGCCACGCGAAACCGCGTGGCCCTTTGAAACTCAAAAGTCAGGCGATCTTACTTGATCTTGCCTTCTTTGTATTCGACGTGCTTGCGCGCAACGGGGTCGTACTTCTTGATGACCATCTTTTCGGTCATGGTGCGTGCGTTTTTCTTGGTCACGTAGAAATGGCCTGTGCCCGCGGACGAGTTCAGGCGGATCTTGATCGTGGTTGGCTTCGCCATGTGTCTTCTCCTGCTGCAGCGCCGCGCAGGCCTGCGTGAATTCTGAATTTCGGGTTCTAGTCAGACCCGCGCCCGAGTCAACCGCTATTTGCCCGCCCGGTGCCGAAAGACGCCGGTTTCGTCGAAAAACCTGCCTTTCAGCCTCGAAAGAGCAGGAATATGCGCGGAAGGCCTATAAGCCGGATTTTGTACCTGTCCGAAAACAGGCGATGACCATTCCTCTGACCGCACCGTTGCCGGTACGGCTATAGCTGCCAACCCGGACCTGCTGGGGCAGAAGAGCCCCGCCTTTGACCCGAAGATCATCGGCGCGCGGTCCCTATTTGGCATTGCTCCCGGTGGGGCTTGCCGTGCCAGAGCTGTTGCCAGCCCCGCGGTGGGCTCTTACCCCACCGTTTCACCCTTACCCCTCGGGTGTTCCGGCAAGCCGGACCGTAGGGGCGGTTTCATTTCTGTGGCGCTTTCCGTCGGGTTACCCCGCCCGGGCGTTACCCGGCACCGTTTCTTCTTGGAGTCCGGACTTTCCTCTACGTCGCTTTTGCCTCGCAAAAGCGACGCCGCGGATGTCAAACATGCGTGTGACGAGAGCGGATGTCGGTCATGCGACGCGAGTCGACGCAGCGGCCATCCAGCCTTCCGCGCAGTCCCGCCCTAGACGCCGCCGCGCGGCGCGTCAATGGGGGCGGGCAGGGCGGCAAGGTCTGCGGGGGTGAGAGGGCCGCGCCCCCATGGCCTGAACCGCATCCGAACGGCGCCCAGCAGCGTGTCATCGTCGCAGGGCGCGGTGAAGCCTGCGGCCTGCGCGGCGGCGCGAAAGATTGCGGTGGTTACGCTGTCAGGGCGGGGGGCATCGCCCGCAGGCAGAGCCAGTCCGCGTCCTGCGAGCCGGGCCCAATCGAATCGGGGGCCGGGGTCGATCTTGCGGCCCGGTGCCATGCAGGAATGGCCGATCACCCCTTCGGGCGGGATGTCGTGGCGCGCCATGATGCCGGGCAGGAGGGTTTCCAGCGCCCGCATCTGTGGCTCGGAAAACGGGTGGTCGCCACGGTTGTCCAACTCGATCCCGATGGAGCGTGAGTTGATGTCCTCCAACCCCGCCCATTCGCCTGCGCCTGCATGCCAGGCGCGTTGCTCTTCCTCGATCATCTGAATGACCTCTCCGCGCCCTGAAATCAGGTAATGGGCCGAGACTTCGGCAGAGGGGTCGCACAGCCGATCCAGCGCCGCTTGGGCGCTGGTCATGGCGGTGTAGTGCAGGACGATCAGCCGGGGCCGCAGCCCGTCGCGTCGCGGGCCGCAATTGGGCGAGGGATGCGCCGTCACGTCAGGCGCGGCGGGCATCTATCAGCCCTGTGCAGCCCGGCGGAAAGGGGTGGGATCCCAGTCGCAGGCGAAACCATCGCCATCGGGGTCCATGCCAAGGCGGTCCTTCTCAGGGCCACCGGCCTCTAGGAAGGCGATCTGTGCTTGGTCGGCGTGGCCGTATTGCGCGCAGGCGCGTTCGAACTTGCGGGCCTTGTTGAAACCGATGCGGCTATAAATCTGCTGACCGACCGACTGATTGGTTTGCAGCGCATAGGCGACGATATTCGGGCCGACATTGCGGCGCTCGGGCAGGGCCTCGGGTTGGACGACCTCATATTGCGCGCGGTTGGCGGCCACGCGGGCGGCGTCGTCTTGAATGCTGCGCTGGCCCGACACGGCGTCAAAGTTGTTCTCGTTCGAGATGCCCACGGCGTTGACCGCGGCGGGGGGCGGGTTCGACGGGCTGGCGTTCACCGGGGCCACGCCCGAGTTGGTGGCCGCATCATTGCCCAGACCGTTGCTGGCCCCACCCGGACGGGTGGCGGCGAGAACGCGGGCGGTTTCCGCCGCCGTCGCTTCGGGAGAGCCGTCATCCAAAGGCTGGGCGGTCACCTCTGAGGCGGCGGGCATGTAGCTGCCGTCGCCCGCCAGCGCGGCATCGCGCGCGCGCTGCTCGGCCTCGAAACTGCCGTCGCCAAAACCGACACCGCGCCCGGTGTTGACGTTCCCGGAATCGGGGATCGCCGGTTGGCAGGCTGCCAAAAGACCGCCTGCCGTCATCGCTAGAAGTGTCCGTGTGATCATCTGACCCGCTCTCGCTTCTTGTTCACCGCTCTGCGGCTTACCACCATTTCTCAGGCTTGGCCACAAAACCGGCGGCCTTCTCCAGCGCATAGGCGGAGGACAGCAGGTCTGCCTCTTCCCACGGGCGCCCGATCAGTTGCAGACCCAGCGGCAGACCCGTGCTGCTTTGCCCGGTGGGCAGCGCCACGCCGGGCAGACCGGCGAGGTTCACCGTCACGGTGAAGACATCGTTGAGATACATCGCCACCGGATCGGCGTCCTTCATCTCACCCAGACCGAAGGCGGCGGAAGGGGTTGCCGGGGTCAGGATGCTGTCGATGCCTTGGGCGAAGACGTCTTCGAAGTCCTTCTTAATCAACGTGCGGACCTTGCGGGCGCGGTTGTAATAGGCGTCGTAGAAACCGGCGGAGAGCACATAGGTGCCGACCATCACGCGGCGCTGAACCTCATGGCCGAAGCCCTCGGCGCGGGTCTTTTCGTACATCTCGGTGATGCCGTCGCCGTGGTCAAGCTTGGCGCGGTGGCCAAAGCGCACGCCGTCATAGCGCGCGAGGTTCGACGACGCCTCGGCGGGCGCGATGACGTAATAGGCGGGCAGGGCGTATTTGGTGTGCGGCAGCGAGATGTCGACGATCTCGGCGCCCGCGTCCTTCATCATGGCGATGCCGTCGGCCCACAGCTTTTCAATCTCCTCGGGCATGCCATCCATGCGGTACTCGCGCGGGATGCCGATCTTCTTGCCGCGAATGTCGCCGGTCAGCGCCGCTTCGAAGTCCGGCACGGCCAGATCGGCGCTGGTGCTGTCCTTGGCGTCATGGCCGCACATGGCCTCCAACATGATGGCCGCGTCGCGCACTGTCTTGGTCATCGGCCCGGCCTGATCGAGCGAGGAGGCGAAGGCCACGATGCCCCAACGCGAGCAGCGGCCATAGGTCGGCTTGATCCCCACGGTGCCGGTGAAGGCGGCGGGCTGGCGGATCGAGCCGCCGGTGTCGGTGCCGGTGGCGGCAAGGCAGAGGTCGGCTGCCACGGCGGCAGCAGAGCCGCCCGAGGAGCCGCCGGGTGTCAGTTCTGCAGTGTCACCTTCGCGACGCCACGGGTTCACCGCGTTGCCGTAGACCGAAGTTTCGTTGGACGAGCCCATGGCGAATTCGTCCATGTTGAGCTTGCCCAGCATCACCGCGCCGCTGTCGCGCAGCTTCTGGCTGACGGTGCTTTCATACTCGGGCAAAAAACCTTCGAGGATGCGGCTGCCCGCTTGGCTCGGTACGCCCTTGGTGCAGAAAAGGTCCTTGATGCCGATGGGCAGGCCGCACATCGCGGGGGCGTCGCCCTGTTTGATGCGGGCGTCGGCTTCGGCGGCCCGTTCCATCGCGATCTCTGGCGTGCGGTGCACGAAGGCATTAAGCGCGCCGGCGCCGTCGATGGCTTGGATGCAGGCCTCGGTCAGGTCTTTCGAGGTGGTCTCACCCTTGCGCAGGGCATCGCGGGCCTCGGCCAGGCTCAATTTGTTCAGATCGGTCATTATTCCACCACCTTCGGCACGGCAAAGAACCCTTCACGGGCATCGGGGGCATTGGCCAGCACGCGGTCCTGCTGGTCGCCATCGGTGACCACGTCTTCGCGCCGTTTCAGGCGCTGCGGGGTCACGGAGGTCATGGGCTCGACGCCGTCGACATCCACCTCGGACAGCTGTTCGATAAAGCCAAGGATGGTGTTGAACTCTTCCGCCAGCGCCGGCAGCGCGTCGGGTTCAACCTTGATCCGGGCCAGTTTCGCCACGCGTGCGGCGGTGTTTTCGTCGATCGACATGAACATCTCCATCTCTTTGAGGCTCCTCTACCGTTTGGGGGCGGGCCTCGCAAGGGTTTGAGAGGTTCGGAACGGAGCCGGGCGGCGCCAGACCGGGGGATGGTGCTTTGCTCGGAGGCAGTTGGGCAATTTATGGCCGCGGCGGTATTCGGTGATGTCGGGATGGCGTCCGGGTTGCGCAAGCGCCAGCCCGTCGGGCCGGACTGGCGCAGCCCGGCGGGCATGCGCCCTTGATTCCGGGCTAGGGTGGCATGTTCGGGGTTACTTGATTCCGCGCAGCATAGGGTCAAATCTGATGTTAGACCCACCGCAATCAGGAGGACCCCCATGAACATCATCTGGCTCGGCCATGGCTCATTCCGCATCGAGATCGAAGACCAAGTGCTGCTGATCGACCCTTGGCTCAAAGAAAACCCCATGCTGGACGACGCGCACCATGCCGATGCAATCAAAGGCGCCACGCAGATCCTCGTGACCCATGGCCATTTCGACCACACGGCAGATATCGCCGACGTCGCCAGCCGCACCAACGCTCCGGTCGCGGGGATGGTCGAGCTGATGGGCTGGCTGGAAAGCAAAGGCGTGCAGCAGACCACGGGCTTCAACAAAGGCGGGACGATCCGCGCGGGCGAGGTGGCGATCACCATGGTCCCGGCATCGCACTCCTCATCGGTAGATGGCGAGAACGGCCCGATCTACACCGGGATGGAGACCGGCTTCATGATCTCGGGCGAAGGGCATACGATCTACCATTCCGGTGATACGGCGATCATGGCGGATATGGATTGGATGGGCGACTACCACAAACCTGATATCGGCATTCTCTCGGCGGGCGGGCATTTCACGATGGACATGGCGCAGGCCGCCTATGCCGCCAAACGCTATTTCGATTTCAAGACCGTCATTCCCTGCCACTACCGCACCTTCGACGCGTTGGAGCAATCTGCGCAGACGCTGATTGACGGGCTTCCGGGCGTCGATGTGGTGGAGCCGCAGGTGATGCAGCCGATCACCGTCTGATCCTCCTCCGCCCCGACGCCTTGCGCGCCGGGGCGGAACGGGGGATACCTGAAGGAACTGCCGGGGAATGCTATGTTTGCCAAATCGACTGCCGTGATCTTGCTGCTGACACTGGGGGCCTGCGCCCCGTTGAGCCGGGCGGAGCCCACCGGCAGTGTCGGCTTTACCGGGGTGGGCGGCGACAGGCCGGTCATCTTCCCGGCGCATCTGTTGGTGTATCAGCCGCAGTAGACGCAAGGCGGGTCAGATGCCCAAAGAAGGTCACTTCATCAACCGCAGCAATTGGCTGCGCGCCGCCGTTTTGGGGGCCAATGATGGTATCGTCTCCTCGGCCAGCCTGCTGGTCGGGGTGAGCGCGGCGGGCATGACGCAGGGCAACGTCCTGCTGACGGGGCTTGCGGGGCTTACCGCCGGGGCGCTTTCGATGGCGGCGGGGGAATATGTCTCGGTCTCGGCGCAGGCGGATGTGGAGAAGGCCGATCTGGAGCGCGAGCGCGTCGCCCTGATCGAAGACCCGGACTATGAACTCAGCGAACTGGCCGAAGGGCTGGAGAACCGGGGCGTGCAAAGCGACCTGGCTCTAGAGGTCGCCACCCAGATGACCGACCATGACGCCCTCGGCGCCCATGCGCGCGAAGAGTTGGGCATGTTCGGCCTCGCCGGTCAGGCCGATCCGTTACAGGCGGCGGGCGCTTCGGCATTGGCCTTTGCCCTGGGCGGCGGGCTGCCGCTGTTTGCGGCGGTTCTGGCCCCGGCGGGGCTGCGCGGCGTGACCATTGCCTTGGTGGCGTTGCTAGCGCTGATACTGCTCGGCGCGGGCGGCGCGCAACTGGGCGGTGCGCCAAAGCGGCCCGCCATCGGGCGCGTGCTTTGCTGGGGAGGGCTGGCGATGGCTGTGACCGCCGGGGTCGGGCATCTCTTTGGTGCAATTGGATGACCGCAGGCTGAGATAGCACCAAAGAAAAAGGCCGGCCCCCTTCGGAGCCGGCCTTTCGTATCGGTTGGCAATGCGATTACTCGCGGTTGCCGAAGAGCGACAGCAACATCATGAACATGTTGATGAAGTCCAGATAGAGGCTCAGCGCGCCCATGATCGCGGCCTTGCCCAGCCACTCGGTGTCGCCATGATGGGCGTGGGCCAGATACTCGGTCTTGATCTTCTGGGTGTCATAGGCGGTCAGACCCGCGAAAATCAGAACACCGATTGCCGAGATCGCGAACATCAGCGCCGAGGAGGCGAGGAAGATGTTGACGATCGACGCGACGACCAGACCAATCACACCCATGATCAGGAAGCTGCCCCAACCGGAGATGTCCTTCTTAGTGGTGTAGCCCCAGAGCGACAGACCCGCGAAGGCGATGGAGGTGATCAGGAAGACCTGCGCGATGGAATAGCCGGTGAAGACCAGAAAGATCGAGCTGATCGAGATGCCCATGACAGCGGCAAAGGCGTAGAAAACGACCTGCGCCGTGGCGGCGGACATGCGGTTGATCATCGCGCCAAAGCCGAAGACAAAGGCCAGCGGGGCGAACATCACGACCCATTTCAGCGGCGAGGCATAGAGCGCATAACCCAATTGCGTCAGGTATTTATCCTGGCTGAGTTGGGCCACGGCTGCGGAAGGGTCGGAAGTGACCGAAAGGCCCGAGATGGCCCAGGCCGCGGCGAAGGTGATGAGCATGCCGATGGACATGGTGCCATACACCTTGTTCATATGAGCGCGCAGACCCTCGTCGATCGCGGAGACGCGCGACCCGGCAGCAGAGCGAATTGAATTGACGTCAGCCATTTAGTGACTCCCATTGGCAAAGTTGCGTGTCAAAAACCAAGCCGACACGTTCTTGGCTTTGAATATCGGGCCTGAGAGGGCGAATTTCAAGTGTCTTGCAGCCTGATATCACGGCAATAATCGCGGGTTTCGCGGGAGTAAGTTGTTCGGGGAGCGCAGGGCGGGGCGGCATGGCCTGCGGTCACCGCGCCCGGCGCGTTCGCAGTTGGCCCGTCGGCGGAAAAGCACCGATGCGTTTCGCGCAGGCGCGCGTCCGCGCGGCGGGCTGTCCCACCGCCTCAACTGCGGAAACATGGCATTTGAGGCATTCCGAGGGGAACCGATTGATATCCTTTGCGTTCATCTATTGGTTGCCGAGCGGGAAGCCGACAGACCCAAAGATAATTGGGGATTTTATGCCCGCCGGCCGTAGAATGAGAGGGGCAGTGCACCGCCTGAGGTTGCAGTCGATACAGGGCCGAATTTTACCATCACGTGAAATTTCTTGGCCGAATTCAACGCAACCGCTATGATAGGAGGTAGAACTTTCGCGCAACCCCTGCGGTATCGTGCGAGGCAACGGCACACTTCGTCCTTGTTTGGAACTGAGATTGGCACGGTCACATGTGCCCTATAAGGATTAGAGAATATGGTGCATGTGGTAGATGTACATGTAGGTAAGCGTATCCGACAGCGCCGCTGGCTGACGGGGATGACCCAGCAAAAACTGGCGGAACTGGTTGGGATCAAATTCCAGCAGATACAGAAATATGAAACCGGCGCGAACCGCGTCAGCGCGTCCCGGCTGTGGGATATCGCCGATGCGCTTGGGGTGCCTGTGTCCTTTTTCTTCGAAGGGCTGAAGGATGAGGAAGTCGGCGAGGGCGCGCCGATGGATGGGCTGCCTGCCGATCTGATGGCCGACAAGGAAGCGATGGAACTCGTGCGCTCTTACTACGCCATCCCAGAGAACCAGCGCCGCCGGTTGTTCGAACTGGCCCGCGTCTTGAGCGACGTGGCCTGAGCCCACCCCTTCGCGGCGGTAAGGCTCGGCTTTAACGCCATGACAGGCTTGCGCAGAGGGGCGCAAACTGTCAGGTCTTCGCCATGATGAACACCAGTGACTTCGATCCCGATATCCGCCGCGTCGCCCATCTGATGGCGGATGCGGCGCGGCAGGTGATCCTGCCCTATTTCCGCAGGCTTGATCTGCAGGCCGACAACAAGCTCGGCACCGGTTTTGATCCGGTGACGGAAGCCGACCGCGCCGCCGAACGGGCGATGCGCGATATCTTGGCGTCGGAGCGGCCTGCAGATGGCATCTTGGGTGAGGAATATGGCGCGCAGCCCGGCACGTCGGGGCTGACATGGGTGCTCGACCCCATCGACGGGACGCGCGGCTTTCTTAGCGGTACGCCGACTTGGGGCGTGCTGATCGCGGTTTCCGACGCCTCGGGCCCGTTCTATGGCATCATCGACCAGCCCTATATCGGGGAGCGGTTCGAGGGGGCGCCGGATGGCGCGCTGTTAAGCGGGCCGCACGGCAGCCACCCTTTGCAGACACGTGCGGCGCGGGATTTGCGTCAGGCCATCGTATTCACCACATTCCCCGAGGTCGGCAGCAGCGAGGAGGCCAGCGCCTTTCGCGCCGTCGCCTCGCAGGCGTTGCTGACCCGCTATGGCATGGATTGCTACGCCTATGCGCTGGTCGCGGCGGGGCAGGTCGATCTGGTGATCGAAGCGGGGCTGAACGCCTATGACATCCAAGCGCCCATCGCGGTGATCCAAGCCGCAGGCGGGATCGTCACCGATTGGCAGGGCAACCCGGTGCATGAAGGGGGCAGGGCGCTGGCCGCGGCCAACCGCGACATTCACGCCCAAGCGCTTGCGATCCTTTCCGCCTATTGATCCAATTGTCGGGAAGCCCCGGATTGACCGGCCCCGGCGGGATGCGATAAATCCCCCAGAAGGTCGGTTCTCTCGCCCGTTTTCCATCGGCCACACACACTTTGCATGAGACGGGCATAGCGAAAGTGTGACCTATGGCAGAGACCCTCATCCGCGGCGCGGATTACCTTATCACGATGGACGACACCCGGCGGGAGCTTGCAGGCGCGGACCTGCTGCTGCGCGACGGGATGATTGCCGAGATCGGGCAGGGCCTTCGGACAAAGGGTGAGATTGTCGAGGCGACGGGCTGTGTCGTCACGCCGGGCCTCGTGAACACCCACCACCATCTTTACCAAAGCATGACCCGTGCCGTGCCGGGGGCGCAGGATGCGCTGCTCTTTGGCTGGCTGCAACGGCTCTACCCCATCTGGGCGCGCATGGGGCCAGAGCATATGTTCGTCTCGGCCCAGATTGGGCTGGCGGAACTGGCGCTTTCGGGCTGTAGCCTGAGTTCGGACCACCTTTATCTCTACCCGAACGGCGTGCGGCTGGAGGATACGATTCACGCCGCCGCCGAACTTGGGCTGCGCTTTCATCCCACCCGCGGCTCGATGAGCATCGGCGAAAGCGATGGCGGCCTGCCGCCCGATGCGCTGGTGGAACGTGAGGCGGCCATTTTGGAAGACTGCATCCGCGTGGTCGACGCCTTTCACGACCCCGCCGAAGGGGCGATGTGCCGGGTCGGACTGGCACCCTGTTCGCCTTTTTCGGTCAGCCGGGAGTTGATGCGCGACACGGCGCTGCTGGCGCGCGACAAGGGCGTGATGCTGCACACCCATCTGGCCGAGAATGCCGAGGATGTGGCCTATTCACAGGAGAGGTTCGGCTGCAGCCCGGGGGAATATGCCGAAAGCCTCGGCTGGCTGGGCGATGATGTTTGGCACGCGCATTGCGTACAGTTGGACGGGGCCGAGATCGACCTTTTTGCCCGGACCCGTACGGGGGTTGCGCATTGTCCCTGCTCAAACTGCCGTCTTGGCTCGGGCATCGCGCCGGTGCGGGCGATGCTGGATGCGGGCGTGCCGCTGGGGCTGGGCGTCGATGGCTCGGCCAGCAACGACAGCGGCAATCTGGCCGCCGAGGCGCGGCAGGCGATGCTGTTGCAGCGGGTGGCCCGCGGTGCCGATGCGATGAGCCCGCGCGCGGCGCTCGAACTGGCCACGCGGGGCGGGGCGGATGTGTTGGGGCGGCCTGATTGCGGGCGGCTGATGCCCGGCAAACGGGCAGATGTGGCGATCTGGGATGTCTCGGGCGTGCACAGCGCGGGCAGTTGGGATCCGGCTGCGCTGCTTCTTGCCGGTCCCACGGCGGTGCGCGACCTTTTCGTTGAAGGCCGACAGGTGGTGCGCGATGGTCAAATCACCACCATCGACATGGCCGCTCAGGTGGCGCGGCAGAATGATTTGGCGAAAGGCTTGGCTGAATGAAGCCGGTTTTACTCTCGATACTGATACTGGCGGGGATGCCCGCCTTGGCCGACCCGATGGGCTTGGACAGGGTGAACGCCCTGCGCGATGTGAAGGGGTTGCAGCCCCTGAGCTATGACAGCCGTCTGGAGCAGGCGGCGCAAGACCACGCCCGCGACATGGCTGCGCATGACTATTTCAGCCACGAAGGCCGCGATGGCACCGATGTTGGCCGCCGCGCGGCGGTGGCGGGCTATGAATGGTGTTTCGTGGCCGAGAATATTGCCAAGGGGCAGCAGTCGCTTGATGAGGTCATGACCGGCTGGACCAACTCGCCGGGGCATTACCGCAACATGGTCGACGCCCGGGCCGAGGAGATGGGGCTGGTCCGGGCCGATGACGCGGTCTGGGTCATGGTGCTGGGCGCGCCCTGCTGAGCCCAGCCCTCGGCGGGAGGCGCGTTACGCCGTGCCGCCCCGCCGTGCGCCCGCCACCCAAACATCCGCAATCGCGCGGTCGTCGCCCATCATGATCGTGGCGAAAAGGCTTTCCCAAATGTCTTTGGCCGCCGCGTGACGTTGCGCGATGGCGGGGGTGGAGTCGAGCGACAGCACGGTGATGTCGGCGTCCATCCCTTCGGCCAGTGAACCCACATGATCTTGCAAATGCAGGCTGCAGGCCGAGCCTGCGGTGGCCAGCCAAATGAGCTGTGCCGCATGCAGCGGCGTGCCGCGCAGCTGGCCGACCTCATAGGCCGCCGCCATGGTGCGCAGCATCGAAAAGGACGAGCCGCCGCCGGTATCCGTCGCCAGCGCCAGCGGGATGCCCCGCGCGGCAAGGCCGGTCATGTCGAACAGCCCCGAGCCGATGAAGGTGTTTGAGGTCGGGCAATGCACCAGCGCACCGCCGACCTCCGCCAGCCGGTCAATCTCGCGCGGTTCCAGATGGATCGCATGGCCGTAGAGGCCGCGTTCGCCCAGCAGGCCGTGGGCCTCATAGGTATCAAGGTAATCGCGCGCCTCTGGGAACAGGTCACGGACCCATTCGATCTCATCCGTCTGCTCGCTGAGGTGCGTCTGCATCAGGCAGGTCGGATGCTCGGCCCAAAGCGCGCCGAGGGTGGAGAGCTGCTCGGGCGTGGAGGTGGGCGAGAAACGTGGCGTGATCGCATAGGTCGCGCGGCCCTTGCCGTGCCAGCGCTCGATCAGCGCTTTGCTGTCGTCATAGGCCGATTGCACCGTGTCGCGCAGCCCTTCGGGCGCGTTGCGGTCCATGCAGGTCTTGCCCGCGACGATCCGCTGGCCCCGCTCCGCCGCCGCCTGAAACAGCGCATCGGCGCTATGGGGGTGGATGGTGCAATAGGACGCGACCGTGGTGGTGCCATGGGCCAGCGTCAGGTCCAGATAGCGCGCGGCAATCTCGCCCGCGTAGGCGGGATCCGACAGGCGCATCTCCTCGGGGAAAGTATAGGTGTTCAGCCAGTCGATCAGCCGCTTGCCCCATGAGGCGATGATCGCGGTCTGCGGGTAGTGCACATGGGCATCGACAAAACCCGGGCAGATCAGCGCATCGGCGTAGCGCGTCACCTCGGCCTGCGGATGCGCGGCGCGCAGCGCGTCCCCCTTGCCGACGGCGGCGATCCGGCCGTTTTCGATCAGCACACCGCCTTGGGTGTCGATCTTCACGGCATCCTCCCAAGCGCTTTGCATCGGGTTGCCGGAATAGGTGAGCGTCGCGCCCAAAAGGAGTCGTTGATTTGTCATGCCAGTGGTTTAGGTGAGGGCGGGACGGGGAACAATACCGAAGCGTCGCTGGTGCCGTTGTATCGGTTTGGGCGCTCGCATACTATCGTTCTCAACAAAGGCGCAGAGACGGAGAGCAGCGGATGTCAGAGCAGATCGAAGAGCTGGATCCGGCGGCCTCCCCTGAAGAGCGTGCCGAGGCCTATGTGCTGGACCGCAAAGCGGTGGCCGCGATCCTTGAGGCGGTAGAGGCCAATGATCAGGCCCATCTGACCCAACTGATGGAGCCGCTACACGCGGCAGATATCGCCGACCTTCTTGAGCAGATCGACGAGGACGACCGCGCCGCCTTGATCCGGCTTTACGGGCAGGAGTTCGACGGGGAGATCCTGTCGGAACTCGACGAGTCGGTCCGTGAGGAAGTCATCAGCATCCTGACGCCGCAGGTTCTGACCCAAGCGGTGCGCGAGCTGGACAGCGACGATGTGGTCGACCTGATCGAAGATCTGGAAGACGCACAGCAGGAAACCATTCTCGACGCGCTGGAAGAGACCGACCGCGTCGCGGTGGAACAGGCGCTGAACTGGCCCGAATATTCCGCCGGTCGTCTGATGCAGCGCGAGGTTGTCATGGCGCCAGAGCATTGGACGGTGGGCCAAGCCATCGACCATCTGCGCGCCACCAAGGAAGAAGACCTGCCGGATCAGTTTTATCACATCGTCATGGTCGACCCGCGCCTGCACCCGGTGGGCAATGTGACCTTAGGCAAGCTCATGCGCTCGCGCCGCGAGACGCGTCTGGCGGATATTCTGGAAGAGACCTTTCAGATCATCCCTGCCATGCGCGATGAGGGCGATGTGGCCTATGCCTTCAACCAGTACCACCTGATTTCGGCCCCCGTGGTCGATGAAGAGGGGCGGCTCATTGGGGTCATCACCATTGACGATGCCATGGCCGTGCTCGACGAAGAACACGAAGAAGACATCCTGCGACTGGCGGGTGTGGGCGAGGGGTCGCTCTCTGACCGGGTGACGGAGACGACGAAGCAGCGGCTGCCGTGGCTGGCGGTGAACCTTGTGACGGCGATTGCGGCTTCGGTGGTGATCTCGCAATTCGAGGCGGCGATTGCGCAGATCGTGGCGCTGGCCGTGTTGATGCCGATTGTGGCCTCCATGGGTGGCAACGCAGGCACGCAGAGCTTGACGGTGGCGGTGCGCGCCATCGCGACCAAAGACCTCACCGGCTCCAACGTTTGGCGGGTGATCCGGCGTGAGGTCTTGGTGGGGCTGGTCAACGGGCTGATATTCGCGGTGATCATGGGGATCGTCGGCGTGCTTTGGTTCGGCTCGCCGGGGCTGGGCTATGTCATCGCCACGGCCATGGTGATCAACCTCGTGGTAGCGGGGCTTGCGGGCACCGGCATCCCGATCTTGCTGGAGCGGTTCGGGGTGGACCCGGCGCTTGCCTCAGGCGCGTTTGTGACGACGGTGACGGATGTGGTAGGCTTTTTCGCCTTCCTCGGCCTTGCCGCCTTGGTGCTGTTGTGAGCGATTGCGCCGCCCGGAAGGCCGAGGCGCGAAAGGCGGCCTTTGTCCGCCGTAAGCCCTTGTTCGAACAGGCGAATGCGGCGCAGGCGGGCTATCTTTCCGAGGTTTTGGCAGGCTGCCGCGGCGTGCCGCTGTCGGGTTTCATGCCGATCCGAACGGAGATTGATCCACGCCCCGCCATGGCTGAGGCTTGCGCCCATGGTCCCGTCGGCGTGCCAGTGATCAAAAAGCCGAACCACCCGCTGTCCTTTGCCCGTTGGACCCCCGAGACAGCGATGGTGCCGGGCACCTTCGGCGCGATGATCCCCGCAGAAACCGACTTTTTTGAGCCCGAGATCGTGATCGTGCCGCTATTGGCCTTCAACCGCGCGGGCGGGCGGCTGGGCTATGGCGGCGGCTTTTATGACCGTACGCTGGCGATGCTGCGCAGGCGGCGGGCCACGCTGGCCATCGGCTTTGCCTTCGCGGGGCAGGAGTGGGACGACATTCCGCTAGAAGACACCGACGCGCCGCTCGATCTGATCGTGACCGAAGCCGGGGTGATCGAGGTGACGCCGGGCCAACCTCCGTCCCACGCGGAATAAGGGTTGCCGCCAAGCCGCGCGCGTCCTAGTCCATAAGTTATGAAGATTTTGTTTCTTGGCGATGTGATGGGCCGGGCCGGACGGCGGGCGATCACCGAAAATCTGGCGCGGCTGCGGCGCGACTGGAAGCTCGATTTCATTGTGGTCAACGGCGAGAATGCGACCGGCGGCATGGGGCTTTCGGGCGCACATGCCAAGACGCTCCTCGATGCTGGGGCCGATTGTCTGACCCTTGGCGATCACGCTTTCGACCAGAAAGACATGCTCAGCTTTATCGAGCAGGAGCCGCGGGTGATCCGCCCGCTGAACTTCTCCAAATCCGCGCCGGGCAAGGGGGCTAAACTGTTCACGGCGCAGAACGGCAAGAAGGTTCTGGTCACCCAAGCGCTCGGGCAGGTCTTTATGAAGCGGCCCTTCGATGACCCTTTCTCGGCGCTGGAGCCGGTGCTGAAAACCCATCCTTTGGGCGGCATGGCGCAGGCGATCATTGTCGATATGCACTGCGAAGCCACGAGTGAGAAGATGGCCATGGGCCATTGGTGCGACGGGCGTGCGAGCCTTGTGGTCGGCACCCATACACATGTCCCCACGGCGGATGCGATGATCCTGCCATGCGGGACGGGCTACCTGAGCGATGCCGGCATGTGCGGCGATTATCATTCGGTGATCGGCATGGACAAGGCCGAGCCGCTGCGCCGTTTCATCACCGGCATGCCGCGCGAACGTTTTACTCCCGCCAATGGCGAAGCAACCCTGTCGGGCGTCTATATCGAGACTGACGACCGCACGGGCCGCGCCACGCGGATCGTCCCGGTGCGTGAGGGCGGTGCCCTTCAGGCCAGCGCCCCTTAAGATCAGCAAGGCGCGGCCCGTGCGTCGCGCTTGCACCGAGGGCTGCAATCGGCGTAACTGGACAACGGCCTTTTGCCCGAATGACAGGTTCTTGATGGAATTTTTCAGCTTCTCTCCGATGGAGACGGCGGTGCTTACCCTCGTGGTTGTCGGCATGATGTTCGTGCTTTTCCTGCGCGAAGCCTTTCCGACCGAAGTCGTCGCCATCGCCGGGGCGGCCTTGCTGCTGGCCCTTGGCGTGCTGCCCTATGATGACGCGCTTGAGGTGCTTTCAAACCCCGCGCCTTGGACCATCGCGGCGATGTTCATCATCATGGGGGCCTTGGTCCGCACCGGGGCGTTGGATGTGTTGACGCGGTTGGCCGAACGCTCGGCCAAGACCCACCCCAAGACGGCGGTGGCGGGGGTGATCCTGTCGGTCATGGCGGCCAGTGCGATCATGAACAACACGCCCGTGGTGGTGGTCATGATCCCGGTGGTGGTACAGTTGACCCGCACGCTGAACACCAAGGCCTCCAAGCTGTTGATACCGCTCAGCTATGCCGCGATCATGGGCGGCTCTCTGACGCTGATCGGCACCTCCACCAACCTATTGGTCGATGGTGTGGCGCGGTCGCAGGGCATGGCCCCTTTCGGCATTTTCGAGATCCTGCCCGTGGGCCTTGTGGTCTGTGCTTGGGGCTTGCTTTACATGCTGCTCCTCGCCGACCGGCTGCTGCCCGCGCGCGACAGCATGGCGAATATGCTCTCTGACCGATCCAAGATGAAATTCTTTACCGAGGCGGTGATCCCGCCCGAAAGCAACCTAATTGGCCGTGAAGTGCTGGACGTGCAGCTTTTTAAACGCGAGGGCGTGCGGTTGATCGACGTGGTGCGGGGCGACGATTCATTGCGTCGCAACCTCAAAGGAGTCGCGCTTCAGGTCGGCGACCGTGTCGTGCTGCGCACCCAGATGACCGAGCTTCTCAGTCTGCAAAACAACAAGGAACTCCGCCGGGTCGACCAGCTTTCGGCAGTGGAGACCACGACCGTCGAGGTGCTGATCACGCCGGGTTGCCGGATGGTGGGGCGCAGCTTGGGCTCAATGCGGCTGCGGCGGCGCTATGGGGTCTATCCGCTGGCGGTGCATCGGCGGAACCAGAACATCGGCCAGCAGCTTGACCAGTTGATCGTCAAGGTCGGCGATACGCTGCTGCTGGAAGGGGCTGCCGAAGACATCCAGCGGCTGGCGAGCGAGATGAACCTTGTCGATGTGACCCAACCTTCGGCCCGGGCGTTCCGCCGGGGGCATGCGCCGATCGCCATTGCCGCCCTCGTGGGGATCGTGGCGCTGGCGGCCTTCAACGTGGCGCCAATCCTCCTGCTGGCCGTGATCGCCGTGGCCGTGGTGCTGGTGACGGGCTGTATCGACGCGGAGGAGGCTTTCTCTTTCGTGGAGGGGCGTTTGCTGGCGCTAATCTTTGCCATGTTGGCGGTTGGCGCGGCCTTGCAGAATTCCGGCGCGATCACGCTAATCGTCGACAATATCGCGCCGGGGCTGGCGCAATTGCCGCCGTTTTTCATCATCTGGGCGGTGTTCCTGCTGACCACCATCCTGACCGAGATCGTCAGCAACAATGCCGTGGCGGTGATTATGACGCCGATTGCCATCAGCCTCAGCACCGCGCTTGGCATGGACCCGCGCCCGCTGGTGGTGGCGGTGATGATCGCTGCCTCCTGCGCCTTTGCCACGCCCATCGGCTATCAGACCAACACGCTGGTTTACGGGCCGGGGGGCTATCGCTTCACCGATTTCATGCGCATCGGGATCCCGCTGAACCTGAGCATGTCGGTGCTGGTCAGCGCGGTGATCCCGCTCATTTGGTAGCTTAGGCGCTGCGCGGCACGTCGGACTGGGCGACGATTGCGTCAAAGCCCGCTTGCGCCTCAAGGAAGTTACGGGTCAGCGGGGCGGTGAGTTCGGATTGGTCCGAGAAATAGGCCCCGACCCGACAGATATGGGCCGCGAATTCAGGATGCACCCCGGCGTCGTCATAGCGTCGGATGCGGTCCTTGCTCAGCCAGCCGCGCTTCTTGGCCTCTTTGCTGATCAGTTTGAGCCGCTGCACCGCGTGGAAGGTTAGGTAGACCGAGAGGTAATCGAGGTAGTCGGGCAGGGCGATGCCGCAGGTCGGATCGAAGGCGTCGATCACCACATCCACCATATCCGGCGGGGCGATGGGCCATGCCTCATCCCCGATCAGCCAAGCGATGTCTTCGGCCCCGTGGCGCAGACCGGCATATTCAAAGTCGAACCAGCGCAGCTTGTCATCCGCGCCAATCGCGGCATTGCCTGAGCGGCAGTCCCATTTGACGAATTGCCGCGCCGGGGCGTTGATGCGTTCATAGGCGGCGGTGCGGTCGAACTGGTCCGAGATGCCGCCGCCGAGGTCTTTCAGAAAATCCACCGCATCGACGAAGTTCAGCACCCAGTCGCGGTTGTTGCCCAGATGCGGCATGATCGCGTTCAACTCGGTCTGGCGCGCGGCGCCGTGGATGCGGAAGATGGCCGAGACGGCCTCGGCTGCGAGGGTAAGCTGTTCGGCGCGTTCCACCCGCGCGACCTCGACGTTGAGGCGGCGTTTGCCGACGTCGGATTGGAACATGATCTCTCCCACAACGCCCAGACATTCGGGCAGGTCGCTGCAGTGGCGGCCAAGCTCGGTCAGCACATGGGCTTCGAGATGGGTGCGGCGGAAGTTCGGGCGCAGGGTGGCGATCACCGTGCGGTCGGTCAGATGCAGCCGAAAGCTCGACCGGTTTTCGCCGCCCGGCGCCGATACCCGCGCCACATCTTGCCCGAAATGCTTGCGCGCCGCCGCGGCGATCTGGGCCTGAGCGCTTTGTTCCTTGGGTCGTGCCATGGGGCCTCCGCTGGTGTTTTCGCCTGTCTAGGTCGGCTGGCTGACGAGGGTACGGCGGGTTTTGGGCAAAACAAAGGCAATTTCCACCTATCCCGACGGGAGTGATTCGCACCCCATCAGCGCATTTGACCTGCACGAAAGAACAATGCCCTCTCAGGGTGTCTCACTGTTTCGATTTATCACGCTTTGTCGGCCCAATTTACCCAAAAAATGGAAAGAATTTGGCGGAAATAGGCGCCGCTGCTAGCTTCACAGGTCAGTGGGGGATGCGGCGCTGCAAAGCGGCCGCGGCTGCAAATGCATATGAGGGATTGGCGTCATGGGTTACAGATTCTCAAAGGGTTGGAACAGCAAGGACAATAGCTGGTCCACTGGCGGTGAAGCGGGCAGCGGTTGCGATGCCAGCGGAACGAAGTCCTATCACAACGGCGGGGTAGAGGGCTCCTCCTTCGCGAAGTGGTATGACAAGCACTTGGCCGGGAAGTTCGACGGGAACGATGACGGCAAAGGCTTTGGTTCGGGTGGGACCAAGGGGTCCGGTTCTGGCGGCACGAAAGGTTCCGGCTCGGGTGGTACAAAGGGTTCCGGTTCGGGTGGCACGAAGGGGTCTGGCTCTGGCGGCACGAAGGGCTCTGGCTCGGGCGGCACCAAGGGTTCCGGTTCTGGTGGCACGAAAGGTTCGGGCTCCGGCGGTACGAAGGGCTCCGGCTCTGGTGGCACCAAGGGCTCCGGCTCGGGTGGCACGAAGGGTTCTGGTTCTGGCGGCACGAAAGGCTCCGGCTCGGGTGGCACTAAGGGTTCCGGTTCCGGCGGAACGAAGGGCTCCGGCTCGGGTGGGACCAAGGGCTCCGGCTCGGGTGGCACGAAAGGCTCCGGCTCGGGTGGCACGAAGGGCTCCGGTTCTGGTGGCACCAAGGGTTCCGGTTCCGGCGGTACGAAAGGCTCCGGTTCTGGCGGCACGAAGGGCTCCGGTTCTGGTGGCACCAAGGGTTCCGGTTCTGGCGGTACGAAAGGCTCCGGCTCCGGCGGGACTAAAGGCTCCGGCTCCGGCGGCACCAAAGGTTCCGGCTCTTGCGGCACTAAGGGGTCTGGTTCGGGTGGTACGCAAGGGGGTGATACCGGTGGCGACGATAAGTCCGTTCTTAATTTCCTGATGGGAGAGAGTGGGGAGATCACAATCGCCGTCACGGAAACGCCGGAGGGGCAGTTGCACTTCAACCTCTCGCCCACTGATCCCGAAGCGGAATCCCACGCTGACATCAACGGGCTTTTCTTCAATGTGACTGATGGCAGCGCAATCGAAGAACTGAACTTCTTCCCTGATGTGAACGCCGAAGGCTATCACCTGACGGATGTGAAGGCCGTGGATGACGGTGTCGAGGGTTTCGCGGGTGGTCCCCAAGCGGGGGGCAGCTTCGATGTGGGTCTGCAGTTCGGCACGACCGCTGACAGTTCCGATGATGAGGTCACAAGCACGAACTTCACCCTCTGGACCTATCCCGGCTCGCTGTCTTTCGAAGATATCGATCTGAGCGGCATGCGTGTCGTGGTGGACTCGGATGAGAGCGGCGGCGAGGTGCTTGAGGTGTCTGGTATGGTCGACCCTGACATGGAGGGCTCCGAGGCCGATACCTCCGACCCCACGAGCGCCCTCATGGACGCGCTGACCCTCGCCTCCGTGCCGGAGGAAGAAGACGAAGGGGTGGACACCTGCGAGGATGACGCTTTCGACATGGCCTAAGGGGCCGTCAGTCTAAAGACGAAAGGCGCGTCCCTCGGGGCGCGCCTTTTGCTTGGCGGGCGTCGCCCTCAGCGTCCGCGCATCCAAAGGACGAAGGGCAGGGCCACCAGATACATCGTGATGCCATAGACCGCCGAGGGCAGAGCATAGGCGCTGAATCCCGACGCTTGGCCCGAGATCAATCCGGCGAGGGTGATGCCAAGCGTCGCGTTCTGGATGCCCACTTCGACCGAGATCGTCTTGCGCGTCTGCCACGCCAGCCCGGCCGCTGCGGCAATGCCCAGCCCCAGCAACAACAGCGCCGCGTTCATGCTGATGAGCGCGGGACCAAGGCGGGCGAGATTCTCGGTGAAAACGCTCCAATTTCCGGCCAATGCGGCGAGGACAATCAGCACGAAGAGCAGCGCGGCGAGAGCGGAGAGACCCGGCTCGATCCGCGCGGCAAAGCCGGGGGCGAGGTGGCGCAGGGCAAGCCCAAGCGCCACGGGCAGGGTGGTGATCACGAACATCGCGACCGCCAGCGCCGCGACCGAAACATCCGGCGCGGCATCGCCCATGAAATGCCGCACAGCGATGGCGGTGAAGACCGGCACGGTCAGGATGCTCAGAAGCGAGACCACCGCCGTCAAAGTCACTGAAAGCGCCACATCGCCCCGCGCGAATTTGCTGATCATATTCGAGGTCACGCCGGCCGGGCAGAAGGAGAGGATCATCAGCCCGACGGCCAGTTCTCCGCGCAGGCCAAAGGCCATGGCCACCGCCCATGCGGCAGCGGGCACCAGCACCACTTGGCAAAGCGCGCCCAAGGCAAAGGCGCGCGGGTATTTCGCCACGCGGGTGAAGTCTGGGACCGTGAGGCCCACCCCCAGTGACAGCATGATGATCGCCAATGACAGCGGCAGTACGACGTTGATTAGAATGTCCATTTGTCCCCCCAAAGCTGGAAATCAGCCTAGGGGCGGCAAATACGTTCTGGCAAGCGTCACGCGCGGGGATGCCGGGATTACAGCGGCCAGAAAAACAGGATCGCGGGGATCGAGACGGCGACCACGATGATCTCCAGCGGCAGCCCCATGCGCCAATAGTCGCCGAAGGAATAGCCGCCGGGGCCAAGGATCAGCGTGTTGTTCTTATGCCCAATCGGCGTGAGGAAAGCCGAGGAGGCCGCCACCGCCACCGCCATCAGGAACGGATCGGGGGAAACGCCGAGCGACTGCGCCATCTGGATGCCCACCGGCGCCGCGACGATGGTCGTCGCGGTGTTGTTGAGCACATCCGACAGCGACATGGTCACCACCATCAGAACCGTGAGGACCACCCAAGCGGGCAGTCCCTCGGTCAGCCCCACCAGCGCGCCCGCGATCAATTCGGTCCCGCCCGAGGTCTCCAGGGCCGCGCCCAGCGGGATCATGGAGCCCAACAGCACGATGACCGGCCATTCGATATGGGTATAGAGTTCCGACAGCGGCACGATCTTGGCCAGCACATAGCCGACCACGACGATTCCAAGCGCGATGGGCAGGTAGATCAGCCCGAAAGAGGCCGCCGCCACGGCCCCCGCGAACATCGCAATGGCCAGCCATGTCTTGCTGTCTTGCGTCACCGCAAGCCCCCGGTCGGCCAACGGGAGCACGCCCAGCCAGTCGGTGACATGGGCCACCGTGTCGCGCGGGACCAGCAGCAACAGGATATCCCCCGGTTTCAGCTCAGTCGTGCGCAGTTGCGAGGTGATCTTGCGGCCCTGTCGCGACAGGCCCAGAAGCACCGTGCGCTGCCGCCACGACAGGCCCACCGCCTGCGCCGTGCGCCCGTTGAGCCGCGAGCCATCGGTCACCACGACCTCGACAATCTCGACCCCGTCACCGTCAGCCAGCAGCAGGTCTTCGCGGTCCCGGTCGGCCAGCGCGAGGTTCAGCGTGCTGCGGAATTCGTCCAGCGCGTCGGGCGTGGCCTCGAGCACGATCGCGTCTCCGGCTTGCAGCACCACGTTGCGCGCCGTGCCATAGCGCCGCTTGCCGTCGCGCATCAGGCCCAAGATCGCCACATCGGCGCGATGCGCCTCTTCTTGCAACTCGGCCAGCCGTTTGCCGATCTGTTTGTTGCCTTCGGGCACGGTTAGCTCGGCGATATATTGGGCGATGTCCTCAGCCTCGATCATCGCGTCTTCGCGGGCGGGGATCAGCCGCCAGCCGATCAGCGCGACAAAGATCAGCCCCGCAATGGCGGCCAACCCGCCCACGGGGGCGAAATCGAACATCTTGAAAGGCGCGCCCAAGGATTCCTGCCGGATGGAGGCGATGATGATATTGGGCGGCGTGCCGATCAGCGTGGCCATGCCGCCAAGGATGGTGGCGAAACTGAGTGGCATCAGGCTCAGCCCCGGCGCGCGGCCCGCCTTGCGTGCAGTCTGGATGTCGACCGGCATCAGCAGGGCCAAGGCGGCGACATTGTTCATAAAGGCCGACAGCACCCCGCCCACGGCGCCCATCATGGTGATATGCGCGCCCAAGCTGCGCGAACTGTCGACCAGCGTGCGGGTGATCAGCATCACCGCGCCCGAACGGACCAACCCAGCCGAAACCACCAAGACCAGCGCCACGATCAGCGTGGCCGGATGGCCGAAACCGTCAAAAGCGTTTTCCGTGGGCACCACCCCCAGCACCACGCCGAGCATCAGCGCCCCGAAGGCCACGATGTCATAGCGAAACCGCCCCCAGAGCAGCAGACCAAAGACCGCGCCGAAGAGGGTGAAAAGGATGATCTGATCAGTGGTCATAAATCCGGTCTAACGTGGTTGCCCCATTGGCGGAAAGCTAAGCACAGGCCGGGTGGCTTGTTCCAGCGGTGATGCTGGCATATAGAGTGGCGCAAACGCATTGCCAGAACGAGGTATTCATGGCCGGTCACTCCAAATGGGCAAACATCCAGCATCGCAAGGGCCGTCAGGACAAGCTGCGCGCCAAGGTGTTTTCCAAACTCTCCAAGGAAATCACCATCGCGGCCAAGATGGGCGACCCCGACCCGGACAAGAACCCGCGTCTTCGTCTGGCGGTGAAAGAGGCCAAGGGCCAGTCCATGCCCAAGGACAACATCGAACGCGCCATTAAGAAGGCCGTCGGCGGTGAGGGCGAGGATTACGAGGAAATCCGCTATGAGGGCTATGGCCCCAATGGCGTGGCGGTGATCGTTGAGGCGATGACCGACAACCGCAACCGCACCGCCTCGACCGTGCGCTCGACCTTCACCAAGAACGGCGGCAATCTGGGCGAAACCGGTTCGGTCGGCTTCATGTTCGAGCGCAAGGGCGAGGTGATCTACCCGGCTTCCGTGGGCGACGCCGACACCGTGATGATGGCCGCGATCGAAGCGGGCGCCGAAGACGTGGAAAGCTCCGAAGAAGGCCATGTGATCTATTGCGCCGACACCGATCTCAACGACGTGTCGACCGCGCTTGAGGCCGAATTGGGCGAGTCGGAATCGACCAAGCTGATCTGGCGTCCGACCACCACCACCGAGATGGATCTTGAGAACATGGAAAAGCTGATGAAGCTGATCGATGCGCTTGAGGAAGATGACGACGTGCAGCGCGTCACCACCAACTTTGAGGCCTCCGACGAGGTTATGTCGCAGCTTTAACGCGGCATTTGCACCAGCGCCTCGCGCGCCGCGGCCCTTATGGCGGCGGTGAGCGGGGCCAGCGCGGGCGCCATGATCCGCGCCACCTGCCAGTAAAGCGGCACATCCAGCGGCAGCGCGTCGTCAAGTGACACGAGCCGCCCCGCCGCCATATCCTCGGCCACCAGCGGCGCGGGGTTCATCCCCCAGCCCAGCCCTTGCCGCGCCGCCGCGACAAAGCCGTGGCTTGAGGGGAGGTGGTGGCTCGGCGGGGTCAGCCGTTGCCCGGTCTTTCGCATCAGCCACCGCCCTTGCAGTTGATCCTTATGATCGAAGGTGAGCATCGGCGCGCGGGCCAGCGCCTCGGTCGTGACGCCCTCGGCAAACCAGGTCTCGCGATAGGCGGGGCTGGCGGTGGCATGATAGCGCAGCGCCCCCAAGGGCAGGACATCGCAGCCCGGTGCCGCGCGGGCTTGCCCCGTCACCGCCGCGCTGACCTCCCCCCGTCGCAGCCAATCGGCAGAGGTGTCTTGGTCGTCGATCATCAGATCGAAGAGCATGTCGGGCACCTGCGCCAGCGCCGGGATCAGCCATGTGGCCAAGACATCCGCAGGCACGGCAAGGCGCAGCCGGGGCGGGGCGGTGGCATCGCCCGCGCCAAGCGCCTGCGCTTCGAGCAGGGCCACATCCTCCGCATGTTTGGCAAGACGCTGGCCCATGGGCGTGCCGGTGCAGGGCTGGCCGCGCAGAACGAGGGTGGCCCCCACACGATCCTCCAGCGCTTTTACCCGTTGCGAGATTGCCGAGGGGGTCACCCCCAGCACCGCCGCCGCGGCATCAAAACTGCCGAGCCGCAGGATATGGGCCAAGGCGGTTAGCTGCGCGCTGTCGAGCTGCATAAGTTTTGCTAATCCTGACATAGACTATTGAATTTGAGTAATCTGAACCGCCGGGTTAGGCAAAGGCAACCCATGTTATAGGACGCCTTTAATGTTCACCTCTCTCCTTCCCGGCTTCGCCCTCAGCCTCACCCTCATCATGGCCATCGGGGCGCAGAACGCCTTTGTCTTGCGCCAAGGGCTGCGCCGCGAACATGTGCTGCCGGTGGTGCTGGTCTGCGCTGCCTCGGACGCGGTGTTGATCATGTCGGGGGTCGCAGGCTTTGGCGCGCTGGCCGAGGCGGCCCCGTGGTTCGGCCCGCTGATGCGCTATGGCGGCGCGGCCTTCCTGCTGTGGTACGGCTGGCGCAACGCGGTTTCCGCATGGCAGGGCGGGGAGGCGCTGGAGGCCGAGGGGCAATCCACCCGCAGCCTGCGCAAGGCGATCCTAACACTGCTGGCGCTGACGTGGCTGAACCCGCATGTCTACCTCGACACCTTGGTGCTGCTCGGCTCGATCTCGGCGCAATATCCGGACCGGCTCAGCTTTGGCATCGGGGCGGTGCTGGCAAGCTTCGTCTTCTTCTTTTCACTGGGCTATGGCGCGCGGCTGCTGGCGCCGCTCTTTGCCAGACCGCGCAGTTGGCAGGTCTTGGACGCCATCATCGCCGTGACCATGTGGGCGATTGCCATCAAATTGCTTGCGATGTGAATAAAAATGCCGCGCCCATCTTGCCCTTGGCAGCGCTTTGGGAAAGGGTCGCGGCATGACACACTCTCCCGCCACCACCCCCGACATTCCCGCTCCGCCCAACCGCCCGCTTGTCGGGGTCTTTTGGATGTTGGTGACGGGGGCCTGTTTCATCGGCGTGACCGCGCTGGTGAAATACATGGGGCCGCGGCTGCCTTCGGCAGAAGCCGCTTTCCTGCGCTACGCCATGGGGTTGGTCTTTGTCCTGCCGGTCCTGCGGTCGCTGCTGGCCACACCGGTGAGCCGGCGGCAATGGGGGCTTTTCGGCATGCGGGGCCTGTGCCACGCGGGCGGGGTGATCCTGTGGTTCTACGCCATGACCCGCCTGCCCATCGCCGAGGTGACCGCGATGAACTACCTCGCGCCGATCTATGTCACCGTGGGTGCCGCGATCTTTCTGGGGGAGAAGCTGGCCGCACGGCGCATCGTGGCGGTCTGTCTGGGGCTGGCGGGGGCGGCGATCATCCTGCGGCCCGGTTTTCGCGAAGTCTCTACCGGGCATTTGGCGATGTTGCTGGCGGCGGTGGTCTTTGCCGGGTCCTACCTCTTGGCCAAGGTGCTGGCGGATGAGGCGCGCCCGGTGATGATCGTGACCATGCTGTCGATCTTCGTGACCATCGGGCTGGCGCCCTTCGCCTTTGCCGTCTGGATCACGCCGACACCGCAGGAACTGCTGATCCTCGCCGGGGTCGCCTTTTTCGCAACGGCGGGGCATTTCACCATGACGCTGGCTTTTGCCGCCGCCCCGGTGACGGTGACGCAGCCGGTCACTTTCCTGCAATTGGTCTGGGCCACGATCCTCGGCGTGGTGGTCTTTGCCGAGCCGGTGGACCTCTGGGTCGTGCTGGGCGGGGCGGTGATCTTGGGCTCTGTCACCTTTATCACATGGCGCGAAGCGATGCTGAAACGGCAGGTCACGCCCCCCTCGCATGCGACGAAATTCTGACCTTCCGCCCCGTAGGTTGGTACTTGATTGACGAGTCAATAAAGATTCCCCTATCCTGAGGCGGTCAACACTGCCCCAAGGATCCGAATCCAATGCCCAAAGTCGGAATGGAACCCATTCGCCGCTCTGCGCTGGTCAAAGCCACCATCGCCGAGATCGGCGAGGCCCAGTCGCTGGATGTGACGGTGAGCCAGATCGCCAAGCGGGCAGGCATGTCGAGCGCGCTGGCGCATCATTACTTCGGCGGTAAGAACCAGATCTTTCTGGCGGCGATGCGGCACATCTTGTCGGAATATGCCGCCGGGGTCCGCGAACGCTTGGCCACGGCCCGCACGCCGCATGACCGCGCGGCAGCAATCATCGTCGCCAGTTTCGACGATACCGGCTTTCACCCCGGCACGATCAGCGCGTGGATGACACTCTACGCCCATGCCCGCACCAACCCCGAAACCCGGCGGCTGCTGACGGCTTACCAAAGCCGGTTGCGGTCCAACCTCACACATGCGCTGCGCCCGATCAGCCCTCAGCCCGAAGGCGACGCCGAAACCTTGGCGGCGTTGATCGACGGGCTCTACCTGCGCGCGGCGCTGTCGGATGGCGTCAGCGCGGCAGAGGCTATGACTCGCGCGCTCTATACACTCGACCTGCTGCTCAAAGCGGGCCGTTGAACACCGCGGAGACGGGCGGCACCGCCGCGCTCCGCCTCTCTGAACACTCCTCGCCTCAGGCAAGAAAGTCCCTTTGATGTCCTATGATCCCCAACCCACCGCCAGCCACTTTATCGACGGCGTCTATGTCGAAGACACCAACGGCACGCCGATCCCGGTGATCTATCCCGCCACGGGCGAAAAGATCGCCACGGTCTATGCCGCCACGCCTCAGATCGTCGAACAGGCCATCGCCTCGGCCCGCCGCGCGCAGGCCGCATGGGGCGCGATGAGCGGCACCGAGCGGGGCCGCATCCTGCGCCGCGCCGCCGACATGATCCGCGACCGCAACCACGATCTGTCGGTGCTGGAAACCCAAGACACCGGCAAACCCTATCAGGAGACCTCCGTCGCCGATGCCACCAGCGGCGCGGACGCGCTGGAGTATTTTGGCGGTCTCGCCGGCAGCCTGACGGGCGAACATATCCAACTGGGCGAGGACTGGGTCTATACCCGCCGCGAGCCCTTGGGCGTCTGTGTCGGCATCGGGGCATGGAACTACCCCACCCAGATCGCCTGCTGGAAGGCCGCGCCCGCGCTGGCTTGCGGCAATGCGATGATCTTCAAACCGTCCGAGACCACGCCGCTCTGCGCCCTGAAGGTCGCCGAGATCCTGATCGAGGCCGGGCTGCCCGCGGGTCTCTTCAACGTGGTGCAGGGCATGGGCGAGGTCGGCCAGTCGCTGGTCACCGACACCCGCGTCGACAAGGTTTCGCTCACCGGCTCCGTGCCGACGGGGCGCAAGGTCTATGCCGCGGCTGCCGAGGGCATCAAACATGTGACGATGGAACTGGGCGGCAAGTCGCCCCTGATCGTCTTCGAGGACGCGGACATCGACAATGCCGTCGGCGGCGCGATCCTGGGCAACTTCTACAGCTCGGGCCAGATCTGCTCGAACGGCACCCGCGTCTTCGTGCACCGCGACATCAAGGAGAAGTTCCTCGCGCGGCTTTCCGAGCGGCTGGACAACGCCGTGATCGGTGATCCGATGGACCCCGACACCAGCTTTGGCCCGATGGTCAGCGAGCGGCAGATGCAGATCGCGCTGGACTACGTCGAGAAGGGCAAAGCCGAGGGCGCGCGGCTGGTCTATGGCGGCGCGCGGATCGAGCGTGATGGCTTCTACATGCAGCCGACCGTCTTTGCCGATGTGACCGACGACATGATCATCGCCCGCGAGGAGATCTTCGGCCCCGTCATGGCGGTGCTCGACTTCGAGGACGAAGCCGAGGTCATGGCCCGCGCCAATGCCACCGAGTTCGGCCTCGCCGCCGGTGTTTTCACCCGTGATCTTGCCCGCGCGCATCGCGTGGCGGCGGGGTTCGAGGCCGGGACCTGCTACATCAACAGCTACAACGACGCGCCGGTCGAAGCGCCCTTCGGCGGCATGAAGAACTCCGGCGTGGGCCGCGAGAACGCCAAGGCGGCGATCGAGCACTACAGCCAAGTGAAGTCGGTTTACGTGCGCATGGGTGATGTCGAGGCGCCCTTCTAAGGGGTGAATTTGCTGAGAGGTGCTTGAGGGATCAGCCTGATCCTCAAGTCACCGCGTCAATTCTGGGGAGCGATTCCCCACCGCCTCAAGGACAAGCCGCGTCTTCGCGCGGTGCTGCGCATCCTTGACCCGGCGCGGAATCACGGAAGGAAGAGCTATGGAAGCTGAATTTGTCATCGTCGGCGCGGGCTCCGCGGGCTGCGCCATGGCCTACCGTCTGGCCGAGGCGGGCCGCAAGGTCATCGTCATCGAACATGGTGGCACCGACGCCGGGCCTTTCATCCAGATGCCCGCGGCGCTCAGCTATCCGATGAACATGCCGCGCTACGACTGGGGCTATAAATCCGAGCCCGAGCCGCATTTGAACAACCGCGAATTGGTCTGCCCGCGCGGTAAAGTGATCGGCGGCTCGTCGTCGATCAACGGCATGGTCTACGTCCGCGGCCACGCCAAGGACTTCGACCATTGGGAGGAGTCCGGCGCGCGCGGCTGGTCCTACGCGGATGTGCTGCCCTACTACAAACGCATGGAAACATGGCACGAGAACGGCCACGGCGGCGATGCTGCATGGCGCGGCAAGGACGGCCCGCTGCACGTCAGCCGCGGCCCGCGCGAGAACCCGCTTTTCGACGCCTTCGTGCAGGCCGGGGCGCAGGCGGGCTACCCGGTGACCCATGACTATAACGGCGAGCAGCAAGAGGGTTTCGGCCCGATGGAGCAGACCGTCTGGAACGGGCGGCGCTGGTCGGCGGCCAATGCCTATCTGCGCCCGGCGCAGAAGACCGGCAACGTCACCCTGATCCGCGCGTTGGCGCAGCGCGTGGTGATCGAAGAGGGCCGTGCTGTGGGTGTCGAGGTCAAGCGTGGCCGCGCGACGGAGGTGATCCGCGCCAGCCGCGAGGTGGTGCTGGCGGCCTCATCGATCAACTCGCCCAAACTGCTGATGCTTTCGGGGATCGGCCCCGCCGCGCATCTGGCCGAACACGGGATCGAGGTGCTGGCCGACCGCCCCGGGGTGGGTCAGAACCTGCAGGACCATTTGGAGCTCTACATCCAGATGGCCTCGCGCCAGCCGATCACGCTCTACAAGCACTGGAACCTCTTGTCGAAGGCCGTCATCGGCGCGCAATGGCTCTTTACCAAGACCGGGATGGGGGCCTCGAACCAGTTCGAATCCGCGGCCTTCATCCGCTCGAAGCCCGGCGTGGAATACCCTGATATCCAATACCATTTCCTGCCCATTGCCGTGCGCTACGACGGGCAGGCGGCGGCCGAGGGGCATGGCTTTCAGGCCCATACCGGGCCGATGCGCTCCAAATCACGGGGCGAGATCACCCTGCGCTCCGCCGATCCTGCCGAGGCACCGCGCATCCGCTTCAACTACATGTCGCATCCCGACGATTGGGAGGAGTTCCGCACCTGTATCCGCCTCACGCGGGAGATTTTCGCGCAGGACGCCTTCAAGCCCTTCGTCAAACACGAGATCCAGCCCGGTGAAGCGCTGCAATCGGACGCGGAGCTTGACGCCTTCATCGCCGAACACGCGGAAAGCGCCTATCACCCCTGCGGCACCTGCCGCATGGGGGCGGCGGACGATCCGAACGCCGTGGTGGACCCGCAGGCGCGGGTGATCGGGGTCGAGGGGCTGCGCGTGGCCGACAGTTCGATCTTCCCGCGGATCACCAATGGCAACCTTAATGCGCCTTCGATCATGGTCGGCGAAAAGGTCTCGGACCTCCTTCTGGGCCGCGATCCGCTGCCGCGCGCGAATGACGAACCTTGGCTGCATCCGAACTGGCAGGTGGCGCAGCGTTGATCGTTAACCTGCCTTAACATCCTGTCTTGAAGGCCGCGGGGCGGGGCGTCATACCTGCCCCATGTTAAAGATTTGTTCACTTTTCGCCCTCAGTCTCACGCTGAGTTTCGCAGCAGTATCGGCTGGGGCGCAGACCGTGTCGGGTGTGGTGCGCGTGATCGATGGGGATACCTTCGATCTTGGCGGCACGCGCATCCGCTTGCACGGAATCGACGCGCTTGAGGCAAGCCAGACCTGCGAAACCGATGGCGGGCAGGCTTGGGCCTGCGGTGATTGGACAACGAGGGAGGTGCGCGACAGATACCAAGGGGCCAACGCGCATTGTGAGGCACTGGACCGCGACCGCTATGATCGCATCGTCGCCCGCTGCCATGTGGGCGACGTTGACGTGGGGCAGGCGCTGGTGCGTGACGGGCTGGCCTTTGCTTATCGTAAATATTCGATGGACTATGATCTGGATGAGAAGGCCGCCTTTGTCGCAGGCCGTGGGATTCACGGGTTCAAGACGGTTTCCCCCGCCCGCTACCGCGTGACCCGCCGCAGCGGGTCCGAGCCTGCCCGGCCCGAGGGGAGCTGCCAGATCAAAGGCAATATCAGCGCCGAGGGGGTCAAGATTTACCATATGCCGGGGCAGGAGTTTTACAGCCGCACCCGCATCAGCGCCCGCAAAGGCGAGCGTTGGTTCTGTTCCGAAGCCGAGGCCCGCGGCGCGGGGTGGCGGCGCGCGCGGCGCTGATCACTCCACCCGGTAGGGCAGGGTGTCGCGCAGATGCGGGTCGACCACCAACTGCCGCTCCAGCGGCGGGACGGAGCGTTGATGGCAATCCCGGCGTTCGCAAATCCGGCAGGAAATGCCAATCGGTTCAAAGGCATCGCTGCGGGTGACGTCCATCCCATCGGCGTAGACCAGCGCGGGCGCATGGCGCACCTCGCAGCCGAGTGAGATCGCGTAGCGCCGCACCGGGGCGCCAAACCGCCCCGCCGGTTTCGAGATGTCCCGCGCCAAACTGATATAGCGCACCCCATCCGGCGTCTCGGCCAGTTGCCGCAGGAACCGCCCCGGCGTCTCAAAGGCGCGGTGGACGTTCCAGAGCGGGCAGGCGCCGCCGAAACGCGCGAATTGCAGTCGGGTCGCGGAATGGCGTTTGGTGATCGTTCCTGCCTGATCGACCCGGACGAAGAAAAAGGGAACCCCCTTCGCGCCGGGGCGCTGCATCGTCGATAGCCGATGCGCCACTTGTTCGATTGAGGCACCGAAATGCCCGGCCAGCACCTCCAGATCATGGCGGCAATCCTGCGCCTTTTGCAAAAACCGCCCATAGGGCAACAGGGCCGCCCCCGCGAAGTAATTGGCCAGCCCAATCTTTGCGATATCCCGCGCCGCGGCGCTGTGGAAGCGGGCGAGGTCCAGCGTCGCCTCCAGCAGCGCATCCTGCTGGGTCAGCGCCACCTGCAACAACATCTGAAAGGTCTGCGTCTCAGGCGCTGCACGGGCCGATAGATGCAGCACCTTGCGTGCGGGATCATAGGCGCGCAGCCGGTCGTCATCCTCAAAAACCACGCGCACCCCGGCACTCTCAAGCGCGCGCGCCGCGGTCGCCCGCGTGTCACTGCCACTGCCTTCGCGGGTCGCGAAATGCTCTGCCGCACGGTCGACGGCATCGATGTAATTGTCGCAATAGTGAAAGAAGTCCCGCACCTCTTCCCAAGGGGAGGGCATCGCGCGGGCATCCTCACGGCCCAATGCTTCGTCCAGCGAGGCCAGCCGTTCATGCACCTGTCGGTAGCTTTGATGCAGCGCAAGAAAGGCATGTGCCAGCCCCGGCGCGTTGGAGGCGGTGAGGCGCAGATCAGCCACCGGGGGTGCCTTTCCAGCGAAAACCGGATCGGCCAGCGCCTCACGCAGATCGCTCACCAACCGCTCCCCATCGCCGCTGGAAAGCTCCGTCACATCCAGCCTGAACTCCGACGCCAAGGCCAGCACGACATTGGTGCTGACGGGTCGGTTGTTGTTCTCCATCTGGTTGAGATAGGGCAAGGACACGCCCAGCCGAGCGGCGAAATCTTTCTGCGTCAGCCCCGCGCGGGTGCGGGTCTCACGCAGTTTTACACCGGCATAGAGTTTCTGGATCGCCATCCGCGCACCTTTGCAACTTTGCAGTCGGGTGCAGCCTAGCTTTGCAAAGCCGGGGTCACAAGCGCGGAGAGCGTGGGCCTAGAGGCCCAAAGCTTTCTCACGCCGGATCACCACCCAGATGGAGGCGACCGAGGCGATGGCCGTCAACAACATGAGCCACAACAGCGGATAGGCCCCGGTCTCAGGGGTGAGCAGGGCGCCCGCCAGCGCGCTCAAGGCCGCGCCGCCGACAATCATGATTGCCCCGCCCAGCCCGGAGGCCGTGCCCGCCAGATGCGGGCGCACCGACAGCATCCCGGCGGTGGCATTGGGGATGCAGAGCCCGTTGCCCAGGCCCACCAGCGTCATCAGCCCGAAAAAGCTGAGTGGAGAGCCGTAGCCCGCAAGGAAGATCAGCAGCGACACCGTGCCACCTACGGCATTGGAGATGCAGCCCCAAAGCACCAGCGTATTGACGCCGAAACGGGTCGCGGTCCGCGCGGTGACGAAGTTGCCGATGAAATAGCCAATCGCGGGCGCGCCGAAATAGAGGCCCAGCACCGCAGGCTCCATCCCGAAGACCACGGTCCCCACGAAGGGCGCGCCGCCGAGATAGGCAAAGAAGGCGCCCGAGCAAAAGCCCGTGGCCAGCGCATAGCCCCAAAACCGCGGCGAGCGGAGCAGCTCGGGGTATTCGCCGAACTGCTGGCGCAGCGATTTGCCGCTGGCCCGGGCGGTCTCGCCCAAATCCGCCCAAGCCACCCAAAAGACCAGCCCGCCAAGGATCAGCATCGCCCAGAAGGAAGCCTGCCAGCCGAAACCCTGCTCCAGCAACCCGCCCAAGGCTGGGCTGATCATCGGCACCAGCGCCATGCCCATGGTGACATAGCCGATCATAGAGGCCGATTCGTTTTGGGTATAGAGATCGCGGATCACCGCGCGGCTCAGGACCATGCCCGTGGCGATCACAGCCTGCGCCATGCGGAATACCAGAAACACGGCGATGTTCGGCGCCAGCAGACAGCCCACCGTGGCCACGAAAAAGACGCCCAAGCCCCAAAGCATCACCCGCCGCCGCCCGAGGTTGTCCGAAATCGGCCCGATGAAGATTTGCAGTATCCCGCTGAAGAACAGGTAGAGCGGCACTGAAAGCTGGATCACCGCATAATCCGTGCCGAAATGCTCTGCCATCTTCGGCAGGCTGGGCAGAAAGATGTTCATGACCATGGCCGAAAGCCCGGCCAGCAGGATCAGCGTTGAAATATGGGGCGGGGTCGTCCGGTCTAAATACCGGACTAGGGGGATATCGCTCATGCAAATGCAAGTAGTCGCGGGTATGGGAAATGTCCATGTTAACTAGATTGTTTTGCAACTTTTCATTTTGCTTCGCAACGCCTGTAGTGATTTTGCAAATTTGCAAAATTGCGCTTTGGTCGGTTGCGCTCCTCCGGTAGACTGGTCGAAATCACAATAGGGGTGCGTCATGAAAGACATTCTCGAACAACTGGAGCGGCGTCGCGAAGATGCGCGTTTGGGCGGCGGTCAGGCACGGATTGATGCGCAGCACGGCCGCGGCAAGCTCACCGCGCGGGAGCGTGTCGATCTGCTGCTCGACGAAGGCTCCTTCGAGGAATTCGACATGTTCGTCACCCACCGCTGCACCGATTTCGGCATGCAGGATCAAAAGCCCGCGGGCGATGGCGTGGTCACCGGCTGGGGCACGATCAACGGCCGCCTCGTCTATGTCTTCAGTCAGGATTTCACCGTCTTCGGCGGCTCCCTATCTGAAACCCATGCTCAGAAAATCTGCAAGATCATGGACATGGCAGTGCAAAACGGCGCCCCGGTGATCGGCATCAACGATTCCGGCGGAGCGCGGATCCAAGAAGGCGTGGCCAGCCTTGCAGGCTATGCCGAGGTCTTCCAGCGCAACATCGAAGCCTCCGGCGTGATCCCTCAGATCAGCGTCATCATGGGCCCCTGCGCGGGCGGGGCAGTCTATTCGCCCGCGATGACCGACTTCATCTTCATGGTCAAAGACAGCTCCTATATGTTCGTCACCGGTCCGGACGTGGTGAAAACCGTCACCAACGAAGTCGTCACCGCCGAAGAGCTGGGCGGCGCCACGACCCACACGCGCAAATCCTCCGTCGCCGACGCGGCCTTCGAGAACGATGTTGAGGCATTGGCCGAGGTGCGCCGCCTCGTCGATCTGCTGCCCGCCAACAACCGCGAGAAACCACCGGTCCGCCCCTTCTTCGACGATCCCAATCGGATCGAGCCCTCGCTCGACACGCTGGTACCGTCGAACGCCAACACCCCCTATGACATGAAGGAATTGATCCTCAAACTGGCGGATGAGGGCGACTTTTACGAAATCCAAGAGGAATTCGCCAAGAACATCATCACCGGTTTCATCCGTCTTGAGGGGCGTACCGTTGGCGTGGTGGCCAACCAGCCGATGGTGCTGGCCGGCTGCCTCGACATCGACAGTTCGCGCAAAGCGGCGCGTTTCGTGCGCTTCTGCGACGCCTTCGAGATCCCGATCCTCACGCTGGTGGACGTGCCCGGCTTCCTGCCCGGCACCGGTCAGGAATTCGGCGGCGTCATCAAACACGGCGCGAAACTGCTCTTCGCCTATGGCGAGGCGACGGTGCCGATGGTCACCGTCATCACGCGCAAAGCCTATGGCGGCGCCTATGACGTGATGGCCTCGAAACACCTGCGCTCGGATTTCAACTACGCTTGGCCCACCGCCGAAGTCGCCGTGATGGGCGCCAAAGGCGCAACCGAGATCATTCACCGCAAGGATCTGAACGACCCCGAAAAGATCGCCAAACACACCAAGGATTACGAGGATCGTTTCGCCAATCCCTTCGTCGCCGCCGAACGTGGCTTCATCGACGAGGTGATCCAGCCCCGCAGCACCCGCAAACGGGTCGCCCGCGCCTTCGCCTCTCTGCGCAACAAGAAAGTGCAGACCCCGTGGAAGAAACACGACAACATCCCGCTCTGAGCGCCATCATGCAGCTTCATCCTTTCTCAAATACCGATCCCACGAGGGCCGCGCGCGGAACCCTCGGCGGGCTGGGTGGTTTTCCTTGCAAAGGAGGACCGGATCATGCCGAATTCATCCATCAAGGACGAAGAGACCTACAAGTCCCTGCGCGAAGATGGGGCGAGCAAGGAGAAAGCCGCCCGGATCGCCAATGCGCAGGCCAACGACAGCCAGCACCCCGGCAAGAAGGGGGGCAAACAGCCGCCCTACGAGGATTGGACCAAGAACGATCTATACGACCGGGCGCAGGAGCTCGGGATCGAAGGGCGCTCGGACATGGACAAGGACGCGCTGATCGACGCGCTGCGCAACCACTAGGCGCTCTTCTGCGCCGGGCCTGGCTGCCAGCCCTGCTGGCGGTCGGGCTTGCAGCCCCCGCGCGGGCCATTGATGTCCCCTCTGGCCAAACCGTTGATCTGCAAGAGGTCTTGGTCGAGGAACTCGGCGGTGAGACTTGGCTTCGCTTCCGTTTTATCGCGCCGCAGATCGCCAAAGGGCCGGGGGCCATCGCCTATGACCGCGCCGCGCCGGATATGGAACATCTCTGCGCGGTCGTCGCACTTCCTTACATGACCGAACATGCGCTGGCGGGGCAGGTGATTGTCGTCTCCCTCGCCGACCGTCCGGTGGAATTCGGCGCGGCCGACCCCGAAGCGACCCAGTATTTTGAAGCTTTCCGGGCGCAGGATGACACCTGCATTTGGGAGGGTTTGTGATGCGCAGGCAATATCTTGCAAGAATCCGCCGATCCTCGGATTGGAATGATGCTTTGGAGTCACAACGTGACCGATTGCACTTGCAACCGTATCCATTGCCATGTGAATCGCATATGATGCGGTCAAGGAATACCCACGTATCCCTTACCTCAGAACCCGGGCTTGGCCGGCGTGTTGTCGTGTCAGGTTCATTTAACATTAATAGGAGATATACATGTCCAAGAGCATCAAGTTGCTGGCAGCTATCGGTTTCGTCGCAGCGGTTTCGGCCTGCGCACAGCAAGAAGAAGAGTACGTCGTGGTTGAGCCCGAGCCCATCTCGGTTGAGCCCGTCTACACCGGCAAGTACAAGTAATGCCGTCGCAGGGCAGGCGTTTGCGCCTGCCCTGATCCCAGCCACCCCTGCAACCGGGAGGGGTGTCTGATGCCCGCCTATATGTTGAAACACCGCGGGTTCCCCGGGCGTCTGCCCGGCACCGATTTCCAATTCACAATTCGCCGTCCGAACCCCAAAGGGGTCACGCCCATCACCCGGCGTGAGCGTCGCCCCGACCGCCGCGCCCCGGACCGCCGTGCCGATACCGCCTTTGTCAAAGCCCTCTGGGAGGCCTTTGGCGAGCATCCTTTCGAGCGTGGCAATCTGGATGCGGGCCGTCTGTCTTGGCTTTTTGGCCGTGAGGTTCTGCCCGCGACCGATCCTTTCGATCCTGCCGATTACGAAGCTCTGCTGGTGCTCGACGTGCCTGCTGCCCGCGCCGCATTCCCCGAAGCTTTCGAGGATTGATCGGCATGATGTCGCCGCGCCTGTTCACAGATCAGCATGGCTTTGCCGAAGTTCCGTTCGGGACTGGCGCAGGCTTGGCGCCGCTGCGGGCTTGGGCCAAGCTTGCCATGGCTGGCGGCACATCATTTGTTCTTCGTGCTGCTGGACATGAAGACCATACCCCTTCCCCTATCGGGCAGTCGCGCGCTTGTGCGGGGCTGCCCGACTTTTCGAAAGGGTGGTTTTCGCGCCACAGGGCAGCAGACCGAAAAACCGACCGGGAACTTGTCAAACGGCAGGGCGTTGGTCGGATAGTAGACAGCAGTGAAGGAACAGGCACATGTCCATTCGTAACATCATTCTCGCGCTTGGCGCGACAGCCGGTCTGGCCGCATGCGGTGACAACATCGGCGAGCAGGGTCTGGGCGGCGCAGCCGTCGGCGCAGGTGCGGCAGCCGTCACAGGCGGGTCGCTGGCGCAGGGCGCAGCCATTGGCGCTGCAGCCAACGTCGGCTACTGCCAACTCAACCCCGGCAAGTGTAACTGATCACGCCGCAATAGCCGCTTTGCCCGCCATTCGCGCGGGCAGGGCGGCTCCCCTTTCCAACCTTACCCTACAGGCACCCGCGCAGCTCCGGCTGACGCGGCATTTTGCGTGGCCTGTCACCGTCAAAGGAACTGCTGATGTTTGACAAGATCCTCATTGCCAACCGAGGCGAGATCGCCTGCCGCGTGATCAAGACCGCCAAGAAAATGGGTCTGACCACCGTGGCGATCTATTCCGATGCGGACGCACAGGCGCTGCATGCGGAAATGGCGGATGAGGCCATTCACATCGGCCCGCCCCCCGCGAACCAGTCCTATATCGTCATTGACAAGGTGATGGAGGCGGTCAAGCAATCCGGCGCGCAGGCGGTGCATCCGGGCTATGGTTTCCTGAGCGAAAACAGCAAGTTCGCCGAGGCGCTGGAGGCCGCTGGCGTGGCCTTCGTCGGCCCGCCGAAAGGGGCCATCGAGAAGATGGGCGACAAGATCACATCCAAAAAGATCGCCAAAGAGGCCGGTGTTTCCACCGTGCCGGGCTACATGGGATTGATCGAAGACGCCGAAGAGGCCGTGAAGATCTCCAATGAGATCGGCTATCCGGTGATGCTCAAAGCCTCTGCCGGTGGCGGCGGCAAAGGCATGCGGATCGCATGGAACGACGAAGAAGCGCGCGAGGGCTTCCAATCGTCGAAGAACGAGGCCGCTAATTCCTTCGGCGATGACCGTATCTTCATTGAGAAATTCGTGACGCAGCCGCGCCACATTGAGATTCAGGTGCTCTGCGATGCCCACGGCAACGGCATCTATCTGGGCGAGCGGGAATGTTCAATCCAGCGCCGCAACCAGAAGGTCGTCGAAGAGGCGCCGAGCCCTTTCCTTGACGAAGCCACCCGTAAAGCGATGGGTGAACAGGCCGTCGCGCTGGCCCAAGCCGTGGGCTACACCAGTGCGGGCACGGTGGAATTCATTGTCGACGGCGACAAGAACTTCTACTTCCTCGAGATGAACACCCGCCTGCAGGTGGAGCACCCGGTGACCGAGCTGATCACGGGCGTCGATCTGGTCGAGCAGATGATCCGCGTGGCCAATGGCGAGAAGCTGTCGATCACCCAAGACGACGTGACCCTGACCGGCTGGGCCATCGAAAACCGTCTTTATGCCGAGGATCCCTACCGCGGCTTCCTTCCCTCCATCGGCCGCCTGACCCGCTACCGCCCGCCGCAGGAAGTAGCCGCGGGGCCGCTTCTGGAGCAGGGCACATGGCAGGGCGACGCCCCCGCCGGCGACATGGCCGTGCGCAACGATACCGGCGTCTACGAGGGCGGCGAGATTTCGATGTATTACGACCCGATGATCGCCAAGCTTTGCACTTGGGCGCCGACGCGCGCCGAGGCGATCGAGAAGATGCGCGTGGCGCTCGACAGTTTCGAGGTCGAGGGCATCGGGCACAACCTGCCGTTCCTCAGCGCGGTGATGGATCACCCCAAGTTCGTCTCGGGCGAGATGACCACCGCCTTCATCGCCGAGGAATATCCCGATGGTTTCGAAGGGGTGTCCCTGCCGGAGAGCGAGCTGCGCCGCATCGCCGCCGCCTGTGCCGCCATGCACCGGGTTGGCGAAATCCGCCGCGCCCGCGTCTCGGGCCGGATGGACAACCACGAGCGCAAAGTCGGCAGCGACTGGAACGTGAAGCTTCAGAGTGAGAACTTTGATGTGATCACCAAGGCCGATCCCGAAGGGGCGACGGTGGCTTTCTCTGACGGCAGCGAAATGCGGGTCAGCGGTGATTGGACCCCGGGCGACCAACTGGCCGAGATGACCGTCGATGGCGCGCCTTTGGTGCTGAAGGTCGGCAAAATCTCAGGCGGCTTCCGCATCCGCACCCGCGGTGCAGACCTGAAAGTCCATGTCCGCACGCCGCGTCAGGCGGAACTGGCGGCCCTGATGCCCGAAAAGCTGCCGCCTGACACGTCGAAGATGCTGCTCTGCCCGATGCCGGGTCTGGTGGTGAAGCTCGACGTCGAAGTGGGTGACGAGGTTCAGGAGGGCCAAGCGCTCTGCACCATCGAGGCGATGAAGATGGAAAACATCCTGCGCGCTGAGAAGAAGGGCGTCGTCAGCAAGGTCAACGCCGGTGCGGGCGACAGCCTTGCGGTGGACGATGTGATCATGGAGTTCGAATAGGGTGCGACGCGGGGGCGATCATGGCGGGCAGGGGGCGGGGCATCAGCGGATGATGTCGCGCTCCTTCGCCTCTCTGATCTCCCGCTGCCTGAGCGGCATCTTGTCGATGCTGCGGGTGATCTCGCGCACGTCCCATGGAAAGGGTTTGCGCAGTTCGATCTGGCCTTCCTTGTCGACCAGCACCAGCATGAAACCACGCGGGCGCATCCGCATCCGCAGCGGGCTCTGCGCAGCGGGATCGGTATCGGTGAGCACGACGACATCGCGCAGGCGCAGCTCATCCTCGCGCTTGCGCAGGTATTCCATCTGCGCAACGAAGGCGGGGTCGTTTTTGGAATTGGCAAAGACCAGCACGGGCCGCTTGGTCCATTGGAAGGTGCTGAGATCGGCCATATCAGCAGGCAGGAACAACGGATCCTCCACCGGGGCATCGGCCCCTTGGGCGATGGCCGCCGTGGTCATCAATCCTGCAAAAACTAGTGAGATCAAACGTTTCATCAAGGCTCCTGTCCCCTCAAATATAGGGGGCATGTGCCAGTTTGCGAAGGGCAAAGCGCCGCAGGGGGAATTTATCCCCCTAGGGGCGCGGCCTTTGACAATTCAGCCGCCACAGTTGCGCAGGCCGATGCCTGCCGCCGGGCGCTAAGGGAGAAGGACAAGCATATGACATCCGACCAAAAGGACGCGAAGGCGCGTTGGCAGGAACTGGCTACCGGCGAATTGCGTGGGCGCAGCCTTGACGATCTGACGTGGAAAACGCTGGAGGGGATCGACGTTCAGCCGCTCTACACCGCCGAGGACGTGGACGGGCTGGAGCACTTGGGTAGCATCCCCGGCGAGGCGCCGTTTACGCGCGGCGTGAAGGCCACGATGTACGCCGGCCGTCCCTGGACGATCCGGCAATATGCGGGCTTCTCCACCGCCGAGGAATCCAACGCCTTCTACCGGCGCGCCTTGGCGGCGGGCCAGCAGGGTGTCTCGGTGGCCTTCGACCTCGCCACCCACCGCGGCTATGACAGTGATCACCCCCGCGTTGAGGGCGATGTCGGCAAGGCGGGGGTGGCCATCGACAGCGTCGAGGACATGAAGATCCTCTTCGATGGCATCCCGCTTGATCAGGTCTCGGTCTCCATGACGATGAACGGCGCGGTGATCCCGATCCTCGCCAATTTCATCGTCGCGGGCGAAGAGCAGGGCCATGACCGCGCCAAGCTTTCGGGCACGATCCAGAACGACATCCTCAAGGAATTCATGGTGCGCAACACCTATGTCTACCCGCCGGAGCCGTCGATGCGGATCATCGGGGACATCATCGAATATACCTCGGACCACATGCCGAAGTTCAATTCGATCTCGATCTCGGGCTACCACATGCAGGAGGCGGGGGCGAACCTCGTGCAGGAACTGGCCTTCACCATCGCCGACGGGCGCGAATATGTGCGCACGGCGATTGCGGCGGGGATGGACGTGGACCGCTTCGCGCCGCGTCTGTCGTTCTTCTTCGCCATCGGCATGAACTTCTTCATGGAGGCTGCCAAGCTGCGCGCCGCGCGCCTCCTGTGGTCGCGGGTAATGGAGGAGTTCGAGCCGAAGAACCCTAAGTCCTCGATGCTGCGCACCCATTGCCAGACTTCCGGCGTGAGCCTTGCCGAACAGGACCCCTACAACAACGTGGTGCGCACGGCCTATGAGGCGCTCTCGGCGGTGCTGGGCGGCACCCAGTCGCTGCACACCAACTCGCTCGACGAGGCAATCGGCCTGCCCACCGACCATTCGGCGCGCATTGCCCGCAACACCCAGCTGATCCTGCAGGAAGAGACCGGCATCACCAATGTCGTCGACCCGCTGGCGGGCAGCTACTACGTCGAGAAACTGACCGCCGATCTGGCCGAGGCGGCGTGGAAGCTGATCGAGGAGGTCGAGGAGATGGGCGGCATGACCAAGGCCGTGGCTTCGGGGATGCCGAAACTCCGCATCGAGGAAGCCGCGGCCCAGCGACAGGCGGGCATCGACCGCGGGACCGAAGTGATCGTGGGCGTCAACAAGTACCGCCGCGACAAGGAAGAGCCGATCGACATTCTCGACGTCGACAACGTCAAGGTGCGCGCAGGACAGGTGGCGCGTCTGGAGCGCATCCGCGCCGAGCGCGACGAAGAGGCATGCACCGCGGCCTTGGCGGAACTGACACGGCGGGCGGCCGAGGGCGGCAACCTGCTCGACGCCGCGGTCGAGGCCGCGCGCGCACGCGCCACAGTGGGGGAAATCAGCATGGCGATGGAAAAGGAATTTGGACGGCACCGGGCCGAGGTCAAGACACTCTCGGGCGTTTATGGCGCGGCCTATGAGGGCGACGCGGGCTTTGCCGACATTCAGAAATCGGTCGATGAGTTCGCGGAGGCCGAAGGCCGTCGCCCGCGCATGTTGGTGGTCAAGATGGGTCAGGACGGCCACGACCGCGGTGCCAAGGTGATCGCCACTGCCTTTGCCGACATCGGCTTTGACGTGGACGTGGGCCCGCTGTTTCAGACGCCCGCCGAGGCGGCGCAGGACGCCGTGGACAACGACGTGCATGTCATCGGCATCTCCAGCCAAGCGGCGGGGCACAAGACTTTGGCGCCGCAGCTCATTCAGGCGCTGAAGGACGCGGGGGCGGAGGATATCCTCGTGATCTGCGGCGGGGTGATCCCGCAGCAGGACTATAAGTTCCTGCAAGACGCGGGCGTGAAGGCGATCTTTGGTCCCGGCACCAATATCCCGACCGCCGCGCAGGACATCCTGAAGCTGATCCGCGAGACGCGGAAGTGATGCAAGAAGACGGGAGCGTCGCCCTGAAGGGCGGCGTGATCCGCCCCGCCATGGCGCAGGATGCCGCCGCCGTGGCGGCGCTGTGGAACGGCATGATCCGCGACAGCCTGTCGACCTTCACCACCGACGAAAAGACACCGGAGGAAATCGCGGCGCTGATCGCCGCCCGCGCCGATGCCTTTTGGGTGGCCAAAGGGGAGGGCGCGGTGCTGGGCTTTGTCACCTATGGCAGCTTTCGGGGCGGGCCGGGCTATGCCGCGACGGTGGAGCATAGCATCGTTCTCTCCGAGGCGGCGCAGGGGCGGGGGCTGGGCCGCGACCTGATGACACAGGCCATAGAGGCGGCAGCGGCGCAGGGCCGTCATACTATGGTCGCAGCGATCAGCAGCGCCAATCCCGGCGCTGTGACGTTCCATGAAAAACTGGGCTTTGCGCAGGTCGGGCGGATGCCCGAGGTGGGGCGCAAACATGGCCAATGGCTCGATCTCATCTTGATGCAAAAAACGCTGACTGCATCCTGACTTCCCCGATGCCAGCGGTTAAGCTGGGGGCCGAATACCAAAGGGTCAGCCCATGTCGATCTGGACGCGCATCTCCGAAGCTCTGTCAGCCCTCACCGCGGGCGAGGGGCTGTCGGCTGTCTTTGACCGGCTGCGCAGCCCGCCCGAACGCTCGGTCGCCTTTACCATCGCGGTGATCGCGCTTGGCGCCAAGATGGCCAAGGCCGACGGGCTGGTGACCCGCGATGAGGTGACCGCCTTTCGCGAAGTGTTCCAAATCGCCGAGGCGGATCAGGAGGGGGCGGCGCGGGTCTTTAACCTTGCTCGCCAAGACGTCACCGGTTTCGAGGATTACGCCCGCCGCATCGCGCGGATGTTCAGTGACCAGCCCCAGACCCTGCATGACCTGATGGAGGGGCTGTTTCACATCGCCATGGCCGATGGCATCTACCATCCCAACGAGAACGCCTTTCTTGAGGATGTGGCCGCGATTTTCGGCATGGATGAAGAGGCTTTCGCCTCGCTCAAAGCGCGTTTCGTGCCGGATAGCTCGCCCCTGCCGCGCACGGTTCTGGGCATCGGCCCCAATGCGACGTTGGAAGAGGCCCGCCGCGCGTGGCGGCGGCTGGTGCGCGAAAACCATCCCGACGCGCTGGTGGCGCGGGGCTTGCCGCAAGAGGCGATTAAGATGGCCGAGAAACGCATGATCGACATCAACCGCGCATGGGAAACGCTCTCGGGCAAACACGCTTGATGCGCATCGCGACCTACAATGTTGAGTGGTTCGCGAGCCTTTTTGACGATGACAACCTGCTTTACGACGATGACGCTTGGGCCGGGCGGCACGGGGTGACCCGTACCCAGCAGACGGCGGCTTTGGGGCAAGTGTTCAGCGCGCTGGATGCCGATGCGGTCATGGTGATCGAAGCGCCGAACCACGGGCGGCGGCAATCCACCGTGGCGGCGCTTGAGCATTTTGCCGCGCGGTTTTCCCTGCGCACGCGGGCCGCTGTCATGGGGTTTTCCAACGACACTGAGCAAGAGATCGCGCTGCTCTATGACCCCGACAAGCTCAGCGCCCGCCATGTACCTCAGGGTGCCACCAATGCCCCGCGCTTTGACCAGACGCTGCGGATCGACCTTGACGTGGATGCGACGGAAGACGCGGTGGTCTTTTCCAAACCGCCCTTGGAGTTGGAGGTGACCACGCAGGCCGGTTTCACCTTCCAGATGATCGGCGCGCATCTCAAATCCAAGGCGCCCCATGGGGCCAAGTCCGAGGCCGATGTGCTGCGCATCGCCATCGCCAACCGGCGCAAGCAATTGGCACAGGCGATCTGGTTGAGGCGGCGGATCGACATGCATTTGGCGGCGGAACGGCCCGTGATGGTCTTGGGCGATCTGAACGACGGGCCGGGGCTGGATGAATTTGAAAGCCTGTTTGGCCGGTCCTCGGTCGAGATCGTGCTAGGGCAGGGGGCGACGGCGCTGTTCGACCCCCATGCCAAACAGGCGCTCAGCCGCCGTTTGGGGGCCGCGCCCACCAGCGCGCGTTTCTGGATCGCGCCGGAGGAACGCTATCTTCAGGCGCTGCTGGACTACATCATGGTCAGCCCGCAGATCGCCGCCCGCGCGGCCCGCTGGCGGATTTGGCACCCGATGGATGATCCGGCCTGCTGGCAAAACGTCGCCCTGCGTGACGCGCTGCTGGCCGCTTCGGATCACTTTCCCGTCACGCTGGATGTCGATCTTTAGGCGGGGGGCTGCCAGCGGCGTGGCGTAAGACTGGACATGCGCGCGGCGCCACCTACCTCAATCTCATGACACGCTTTATGCCCCTTATCGCCCTTTGTACGGTGCTGCCCCTCGCAGCCCATGCGCAGGAAGAATCCGAAGAACGCGGCCTCGGCCTGATGGAGCGCGGCGCGCAGATGTTCATGGACGGGATCATGGATGAGATGGGCCCGGTCATGGAGGGGTTTGAAGGGTTCACCGAGGCCATGCGCCCCGCGCTGCGTGACTTCGCGCGAGAGATGGGGCCGAAGCTTACGGAGCTTTTGGACGAGGTCGAGGATTGGAGCGCCTATCAAGCGCCCGAGATGCAGCCCAACGGCGATATCATCATCCGCCGCAAGCCCGATCACCCGATGGTCCCGCCAGAGACCCCGACCGAACCCGCGCCGCAGATCGAGCTTTAACGCGCGGCGCGTTTGCCGGTCCGAACATGCACCTCTGCCTCAAGCGATTTGGCGAGTGAGTTCAGCCGCGCCTCTGCGACCTCTCCGAAAAGGGGGACCATGTCGGGGGTGAGCCAGAGTTCCAATTGCTTCTTCTTGGGGAACCAGCGCAATTCGCCGCGCTGTTCGCCTTTGTCCATCCAGAGCATCGCGCCAAAGCGCATGGCTTTGCCAAGGATTTCGGCCTCCAACCGGGTCTTTTCGTCGACCATTTCATAGAGGTCTTCGAAACGGGTGTTCTCACGCTTGTTGGAGTAGCGGTGCAGCAAGGCCAGCCCGAGGTAGATGCGTTCGGCGTGTTTCAGGCCACCGAGGTTGGCGCGGGTGGCGTTGTCGAAACAGGTCTCGGCGCGGTAGTCGGGATGCGCACGCCAGCTCACGTCATGGAGCAGGCAGGCTGCTTTGACCAACCGTCTGCGCGCATGGGGGGCAGAGCGGTAGAGCGGCAGGATGAAGTTATAAAGCACCTTGCCGAAACCGGGCATCCGCGCGTCTTTAGCCTCGGCGAAATAGCAGGCTTCGATCAGCGGATCCCGGTCGCGCAGGCGCTGCGGCATCTGCTCATAAAGCATGCCTTCGCGGATGCCGTAGCTGGAAATGGCGATGTCCTTGGGGCGGAAGGTCTTGACCAGACGGCTCAGCACCTCGGCGGCATAGGGGACCAGCGACATCCGGCTTGAGGATACGCCGCAGGCGTTGCGCAGCTCTTCCAGATCGGAGGTTTGGATGAATTTTACGGTCTCGCGAACCGAGGTTACGGTCATGCGGTATTCGTGTAGCACATGCAGTGGATAGCCCCGGCGGTACATGTCGATCCGTGCTATTGCCCGCCATGAGCCGCCGACAAGGAACAGCCGGTCACGCTGGCTGCCCATCTTTTCCTGAAGCCCGGTGATGACCTCTTTGATATGCGCGTGCCGCCCCTTGGCCCCGCCCTTGAGGTCGCGCAGCTTGAGCGGTCCGAGCTGCGAGGTCACCCGCCGCCCGACACGCCCGCCCGAGATTTCCGCAAGCTCCATCGAAGAGCCGCCGATGTCGCAGACGAGGCCGTAAGCGCCGGGCCAGCCCAAAAGCACCCCTTGCGCCGAGAGCCGCGCCTCTTCCTCGCCGTCGATCACCCAGATGCGCAACCCGGTCTCGCGCAGCACATCGGCGCAGAAGGCGCGCCCGTCACTGGCATCGCGCACCGCCGCCGTGGCGACGACGGTAAGCTCCGACAGGCCCATGCCATCGGCCAATTTGCTGAACCGCCGCAGCGCCGAAAGGGCGCGGGCGCGGCCTTCGGGCGACAGATGCCCGGTCTCGGCCATGCCCGCGCCCAAGGCGCACATGATCTTTTCGTTGTAGAAATAGGCCGGAGAGCGCGCCGCGCCGTCAAAGACCACCAGCCGGACGGAGTTCGACCCCACATCCACCACGCCGACGCGGGCCAGCGCCCGCGCGCCCGGATCCTGAAACAAGGGTTTTCCGAAAAGGCCCAGTTCCGCCACGCCCGTCTCAGGGACGGGGGCGGCTCGGGAAGGGTCGGTCTGGTCTGCCATCAATGCTCCTGCGGGCCATCCGTTTCACTGGATAATTGGCGCAGGGGGGCGGTGAGGTCAATTGCCAAAGGGGGCTTGCCGGTCAATCCTCGGTATGGGTCAGCTTGGGCACATCCGAGGCCCCGGCGCTGCCCCGGCCCGAGAGCGAGGGGTTTTCCATGAAAAAGCGGTGGCAGTTGAAGGCGAAAGTGCCTTCGGGGATCGCCGGGCGGGTGAATTTACCATCCGGCCCCATGACCCAGCTTTGCGCCACGTCAGCCAGATTGGCCGCCATGATTTGGCTGGTGATCTGCGCCTTGACGGTTGGGTTTTCGATCTCGACCAATGTCTCGACCCGCCGGTTCAGGTTGCGGCCCATCCAATCGGCGGAAGACATGAAGACCCGCGCCTTTTTGTGCGGCAGCCCATGGCCGTTACCGAAACAGACGATGCGGCTGTGCTCCAAAAAGCGCCCGATGATGGATTTGACGCGGATGTTGTCCGATAGCCCCTTCACCCCGGGGCGCAGCCCGCAGATGCCACGAATGACGAGGCTGATTTCCACCCCGGCTTGGCTGGCGTCATACAGCGCGTCGATCACCTCGGCGTCGATCAGCGCGTTCATCTTGGCCCAGATCACGGCGGGGCGTCCCGCCCGGGCATGTTCTGCCTCGGCCCGGATCATTTCAAGCAGGCGCGGCTTCAGCGTCGTGGGGGAGATGGCGAGGTTTTCCAACTGCTCCGGCGGGGCGTAGCCAGACAGGAAGTTAAACACTTTCGTTGCATCACGCCCAAGGCTCGAGTCGCAGGTAAAGAGCGACAGGTCCGTATAAATCCGCGCGGTGATCGGGTGGTAGTTGCCGGTGCCGTAGTGGGTATAGGTCACCAGTTGGTCACCCTCGCGGCGCACCACGGTCGAGATCTTGGCGTGGGTCTTGAGGTCGAGAAAGCCGTAGACCACATGCGCGCCCGCCCGCTCCAACCGGCGCGATTGGCGGATGTTGGCAGCCTCATCAAAGCGGGCCTTCAGCTCGACCAGCGCGGTGACCGATTTGCCATCCTCCGCCGCCTCGCAAAGCGCGCTGACGATGGGGCTGTCGCGCGAGGTGCGGTAGAGCGTCTGCTTGATCGCCACCACATCCGGGTCGCGCGCCGCTTGGGCCAGGAAACGCACCACCATGTCGAAGGTCTCGTAAGGGTGGTGCAGCAGCATGTCTTTCTGTCGGATCGCCGCGAACATATCGCCGTCATGGTCGCTGACCCGCTCAGGCACGCGGGGGGTAAACTGCGGCCACAGCAGGTCTGGCCGGGCATCGGTCACCAGTTTCGCGAGGTCGGCGATGCCCAACATGCCGTCGATCTCGATCACGTCTTGAGGGCGCACGCAAAGCTCGCGCATGACGACAGATTTCAGCTTTTCCGGGGCGCCTGCGGAATGGGTCAGTCGCACGACCTCGCCCCGGCGGCGGCGTTTCAGCGCGACTTCGAATTCCCGCACGAGGTCTTCGGCCTCGTCCTCGACCTCAAGATCGCTGTCGCGCAGCACACGGAATTCGAAATGCGCCTTGAGTTTGTAGCCCGGAAAGAGGTTGGGAATATTGATGATCAGCAGATCTTCAAGCGGCAGATAGCGCAGGCTGCCATCGGGGGCGGGCAGGGGCACGAAACGGTCGATCTGCGCCGGGATCGGCAGCAGCGCCTGTAGCGGGCGTTTGTCGCGGGTGCGTTCCAGTTGCAGCGCCAGCGCATAGCCGGTGTTCGGGATGAAGGGGAAGGGGTGCGCCGGGTCGATGGCCAAGGGCGACAGGACGGCAAAGACTTGGTTGAGGAACACCCCTTCGAGATGTTTGTAATCGGCCTCGGTCAGGTCGGCGGTACGCTCCAACATGATGTTCTGCGCGTCCATCTCGGCCATGAGGTCGACCAGCACCCGTTGCTGGGACATCATCAGATTGCGCGCGTCTTCGTTAATCAACACCAGTTGCTCGCCGGGGCTCAGCCCATCGGCGGCGGCGGTGGTGTTGCCCGCCTGCGCAAGCTCGCGCAGGCCCGCCACGCGCACGGTATAGAATTCGTCCAGATTGGTCGCCGAGATCGACAGGAAGCGCAGCCGTTCCAACAGCGGCACGCGCGGGTTCTCGGCCTCTTCCAGCACGCGCCAGTTGAAGTCGAGCCAGCTCAGCTCACGGTTAAAGAACCGGCCCGGCCCGGCGGTGTCGAGATCGGGCAGATCGGTGGCGGGCGGAAAGGGCGCTTGCAGGAAATCGGCTTGGGTCATGCGGGCCTCATGACATTGGAATGTAACGGGTTTGCGAAGGCTTGCGTTAATTATTCCAGTATCACGCGCGAGGCGGGGCGATGTCCAGCACCTGCGCGGCCAGTGCGCGGGTCAGGGGGCGCTTCTGTGCAAGGCTGGCGGCATCCAGCCGGTCGACCAGCGCGATGGCAGCGGCGAAAGAGCGGTCCATCCGCGTCATGAGGTAGTTGATCAGTTCCGGCTTGGGCGTCAGTTGCCGGTCGGCCAGCAGTTTGACCAGCAGGGCCGAGAGCAGCGCATCGTCGGGCGCCTCCATCTCGACCATCGTGGCACCGCGCATCCGGCTGACCAGATCGGGCAGCGTGAGGCCCCAATGCGCCACCGGCCCGGTGCCGGTGAGCAGCAGCGCCTGACCTTCGGCAAGCACGAGGTTGTGCAGATGGAAGAGCGCCGTTTGCGCCGCCGCGTCTCCGGCGATCAGATGCACATCCTCCACGGCCACGGGGCCACGGGCGAGGGCGGGAATATCGGCTTCCAGCAGGTCCGCCGCACTGATGATCCGCGCGCCCGAAAGGTCCGCCCAGACATGCGTCAGATGCGTCTTGCCTGAGCCTTGCGGCCCGGTCAGCGCCAGCTTGCCGCCCGCCCAACCGCGCCAGCCGTCGATCATCGCCATGGCCATGGCGTTGGAGGGGGCGACAAAGAAAGCGTCGCGGCCCAGAGCCGTTCGGCTGGGCAGGTTCAACCCGAGTTGGTGGGCCATGTTAGCGGATGTCCTCGTCGACGGTCGTTTCAGGCTCGCGGCCTTTGTAGAGCACGCTTTCGCGGTAGCGCGCCGTGGCGAAACGCGCGATCACCCCGATGGCGGCGGCCACGGGCACCGCGACCAGCAGACCCACGAAGCCGAAGAGCGTGCCGAAGACCGACAGCGCCAACAGCAGCCAGACCGGGTGCAGCCCGACCGAGTTGCCGACGAGCTTTGGCGTCAGCAGGTTGCCCTCGACCACTTGGCCCAGCACGAAGATCCCCGCGACGAGTCCGATGGAAAGCCAATCCCCCCAGAATTGGAACAATGCCAGACCGATCGCCAGCGCCCCGCCAATCAACGCGCCGAGGTAGGGGATGAAGGTAACCAGCCCCGCGACAAAGCCGACGACGAGGCCGAATTGCAGCCCCACCAGCATCAGCGCCACGGCGTAATAGGTGCCAAGGATCAAGCAGACCGTGCCCATGCCGCGCACGAAAGAGGCCAACGTCGCGTCAATCTCGCGCGCCAACTGGCGAATCGTCGGGGCATGGTCGCGCGGCAGCAGCCGATCGACCGCGGCGACCATACGGTCCCAATCGAGCAGCAGGTACACCGCGACCACGGGGACGATGACGAACAAAAGCAGGACGTTGATCAGCGAGGCAAAGGAGGCCAGCGCGGTTTGCAGCAATTGCCCACCGCGTTCCTGAATGGTGGTGCCCAGCGTCGTCAGCGAGGTGCGCAGGGTCGAATCGTCATCCAAGAGAGAGGGGAAACGGTCGGTGATGAAATCGGTGAAATTGCGGGTCAGCTTGGGCGCGGTCTCGATCAGGTTCACGGTCTGATTGACCAGCGTCGGGATCACCAAAAGCGCCATCAGCACGAAGACCAAAAGCGCCACCACGGTGATGACGGCGGTGGCCATGGTGCGGCTGAGCCCCAAACGCTCCAACCGGTCGGCCACGGGGTCGAGGAAATAGGCAATCGCCCCGCCCAGCAGGAAGGGCAGCATCACATCGCCGATGAACCACAGCGCCACCATGAACACCGCTGCCGCGATGCCCCAGTACTTCAATTGGTCTCTGATTGGCAGGGCCATGGCGCTCTCCGGCAGGGAATGCCATCACATCGCCCATGTGGCGTTTCGTTTCAAGCCTTGGCTGCGGGTGGCGCGCGCGTCAAAGGCGCGGAACGGGCAAGCGGTGGAACTGGCCCAGCGGGCCGCCCGACCTCAGCGATGTGATTGTCTCGCCCTTTGACATGCACTAGTCAGGGGGCAATGCGTCAATGAGGAAACACCATGCGTCTGTCCCAATATTTTCTACCCGTGCTGAAGGAAAACCCTGCCGAGGCGCAGATCGTCAGCCACCGGTTGATGCTGCGGGCGGGAATGATCAAGCAATCCAGCGCGGGGATCTACTCTTGGCTGCCGTTGGGCTACAAGGTGCTGCGCAAGGTCGAAGAGATCGTGCACCAAGAGCAGCAGCGCGTGGGCCATATCCCGATGCTGATGCCAACGCTGCAATCGGCGGACCTGTGGAAGGAATCGGGCCGCTATGACGCCTATGGCCCCGAGATGCTGCGCATCCGCGACCGGCAGGACCGCGACATGCTCTATGGTCCCACCAATGAAGAGATGATCACCGATATCTTCCGCAGCCATGTCGGCTCTTACAAAGACCTGCCGCTGACGCTCTACCACATCCAGTGGAAATTCCGTGACGAGATCCGCCCGCGTTTCGGCGTGATGCGGGGTCGTGAGTTCCTGATGAAGGACGGCTATAACTTCGACCTCACCAAAGAGGACGCGTTGCACGCCTATAACCGCCATCTGGTCAGCTACTTGCGCACCTATGAGCGGATGGGCCTGCAAGCGATCCCGATGCGCGCCGACTCTGGCCCCATCGGCGGCGACGACACGCATGAGTTCCTCGTGCTGGCCGAAACGGGCGAATCGGAGGTTTTCTATGACAGCGAGATCACCGATCTGACCTTTGGTGACCGCGAGATCGACCCAAATGATCACGACGCCTGCCGCGCGGTGTTGGAGGAGTTCACCTCCCGCTACGCCCGCACGGATGAGACCCACGATCCGGAAGTATTTGCCAAGGTGCCGGAAGAGCGCCAGCGCAGTGCCCGCGGCATCGAAGTGGGGCAAATCTTCTATTTCGGCACCAAATATTCCGATGCGATGAACGCCAAGGTGCAAGGCCCCGACGGCAAACAGGTGCCGGTGCATATGGGCAGCCACGGCATCGGCGTCAGCCGCCTGCTGGGCGCGATCATCGAAGCCAGCCATGATGACAAGGGCATCATCTGGCCCGAAGGGGTGACGCCCTTCCACGCGGGGATCGTGAACCTTAAACAGGGCGATGCGGAGGCCGACGCGGCCTGCGACGCACTTTACAAGAGCCTCAAGGCGCTGGGCCTCGATCCGCTTTATGACGACCGCAAAGGCGGGGCGGGGATGAAGTTCGCCACGATGGATCTCATCGGTCTGCCATGGCGCATCACCGTCGGCCCGCGCGGGCTGAAGAACGGCGTGGTCGAACTCACCAGCCGCCGCACGGGCGAGAGCGAGGAACTGCCGCCCGAACAGGCGGTTGAGAAGATCGCCAAGATCTACGCCGGTATCGTCTGAGGGCCGCGATGATCCTGCGGGCGCTGACATTGGCCGGTGGGATCGTAAGCGCAGGCATTGCCGCACAAGGCCCGGGGTTCACCCGGGCCTATGTGTTTCAACTGGAGGCGGCGGAGCAGCGCCTCGCCAAAGTCGTGGCGGATTTCGATGCCGCCGCGCAGGCCGCAGGGCTGGTGCGGGAAGACGCCGTGGCGCGGCTGCGCGGATCGGCGCTGCTAGAGCGCCGGGGCTTGGACCTGCGCCGCAACATTGAACGGCAAGGGGGGCTTGAGGCCACATTGCCACGGCTCCAATCGGCGGGCCCCTTCCTGCGCTGCTATCTGCTATGGCGCAGCCCGGATGCCGAAGCCTTGCGCGCCGCCCTGCGCGGTTTTGCCCCCACCGCCCCGCGCAGCCGGGCCGAATGGCTCTTCGCCGGTTTGGGGTTCATCGCGGGGGCCAGTCTCACCCGCCTGCTGCTATGGCTGCCCACATGGCCCGCGCGCTTCCGCCGCCGCCGGGCATTGCGTTCTTGACCCTGCTGGGGCAAAGCCTCAGGTTGCGCGCACCTCAGACCGGAGCCTTCCCGCATGGCCAGCAAACCCACACGCACCGCCCCATTCGCGGCCTTTGAATGGATGATCGCTTGGCGCTACCTGCGCGCCCGCCGCGCCGAAGGGGGCGTCAGCGTCATGACGTGGATCAGCCTTATCGGCATCACGCTGGCGGTCTTCGCGCTGATCGCCACGCTTTCGGTCCGCTCAGGGTTCCGCGCCGAGTTCGTCGATACCATCCTCGGGGCCAATGCCCATGTCACCGTCTACACGATGGGGGAGGTGCTGCCCAACGGCCAGATCGACCGCACCATCGACGATTACGAGGCAATGGCCGAGCGGGTGGCAGCCGTCGAAGGCGTGACCCGTGTCGCCCCGCTGGTGCGGCAACAGGTCATGGCCAACCGCCGCCAGTCGAACGCAGGCGTCGAGGTTTTCGGCATCGCTTCGGATGATTTGATGACCATCCCCGGCATCCAGCCTTCGGAGCGTTCTTTCGGTGACATCACGCGTTTTGAAGAGGGCATGGCCATCGGCAGCGGCGTGGCGCAGTCCTTGGGCGTGCAGGTCGGCGATAGCGTCAAGCTGATTTCGCCCAACGGGGTCAAGACCGCCTTTGGCACCAGCCCGCGGGTCAATGCCTATGAGGTGGTCTATATCTTCTCTGCCGGGCGCTACGATATTGATAAAACACGGGTCTACCTGCCGATCACCGAGGCGCAGAGCTTTTTCAACCGCGAGGGCGTGGCGGATGAGCTGGAGGTTATGGTCGAAGACCCGGAAGGGGTGGACGCCATGGCGCCCGCGCTGATGCAGGCGGCGGGTGAACGCGCGCAGGTCTGGACGTGGCGCGATGCCTCAAGCTCCTTCCTCTCGGCGCTCGACATAGAAGACCGGGTGATGTTCGTGATCCTCAGCGTCTTGGTGCTGATCGCGGCGATGAACATCGTTTCGGGGCTGATCATGCTGGTCAAGAACAAGGGCCGCGACATCGGCATCCTGCGCACCATGGGGCTCAGTGAGGGCTCGGTGCTGCGGGTGTTCTTCATCTGCGGGGCCTTCACGGGCATCATCGGCACCGTCGCGGGCGTCGTGCTGGGGGTGCTGTTTGCCACTTACGTCGACCAGATCTTTGGCTTTGTGAACTACCTCAGCGGCGGCAATGCTTGGGACGCCTCGATCCGCGGCATCTACTTCCTGCCCGCGAAATTGCAATTGGGCGACGTGCTCTCGGCCGTGGCGCTCTCGCTCGGCCTGTCCTTCGTCGTCACGATCTTTCCCGCCCGCCGCGCGGCGCGGATGAACCCGGTGGAGGCCTTGCGCTATGAGTGATCCCGTCTTGCGCCTGAGCGGCATTTCCAAGGCCTACAACCCCGGCAAGCCGAACGAGGTGCAGGTGCTGCGCGGCATCGACCTTGAGGTGGCCCCCGGCGAGGTGGTGGCGCTGGTCGCCCCCTCGGGGGCCGGCAAGTCGACGCTGCTGCATATCGCGGGGCTTTTGGACACCGCCGACAGCGGCACGGTGGAGATCGCGGGCGATGACCTCACCGGCCAGAGCGACCGACGCCGCACGGCCGTGCGCCGCGCCGACGTGGGCTTCATATACCAGTTCCACCACCTGCTGCCCGAGTTCACGGCGCTGGAGAACATCGTGCTGCCGCAACTGGCCAATGGCGTGGCGCGTAAGGAGGCCGAGGCGAGGGCGCGGGAGCTTCTGACGCAGGTCGGCATTGCCGAGCGTGCCGATCACCGCCCCGCCGCCATGTCGGGCGGTGAGCAGCAGCGGGTGGCCTTTTGCCGCGCGCTGGCCAATGCGCCACGCCTGCTGCTGGCGGATGAGCCAACGGGCAACCTCGACCCTTCGACCTCGGATCAGGTCTTTGCCGCGCTGATGGCGCTGGTGCGCGGGACCGGGCTTTCGGCGGTGATCGCCACCCATAACCTCGAACTGGCGGCCCGGATGGACCGGCAAATCCGGCTCGACGCGGGGCAGTTGGTGCCGGTCTGACTCAGCCGCAGATGTTTTCTAACTCGACCCCGTCCCAGGGCAGGCCCACGTCATAGGGGCGGCTTTGGGGCAGGGGCGCCACGGGCATGACCTCCGACAGCATCGCATGTAACCGCTTGGTGCGCGGCGCCTGCGGGTCGAGCGCGCGGCAACAGACGAATTCCTCCACGATCGAGCCTTGTTGCTCATAGCCAAAGTCGAGAAACCGCGGCTTGGTGTCGACCTCGAAGAGGTAGGGGTCCGGGCTGGTGAACTGCTCGGAGGCCGCACGCAGGGGCGAATAGCCGGTGAGGTCGCGGTTCTGCCATTGCCAGACATGGGTGATCTCATGCGCCAGCAGCATCGCGGCGATCAGCCCGATGCGGTCGGGGTGATCGGGCAGGTAATCCTCGAGGTACCAATCCTTGTCGAAGAGCACATGGTTGAAGAGCGCTACGGCGGCGGGTTTCGAGGTGACGGTCTCGCCCACCTGCGGCGGCAGGATACGCTCGCGGCAGGTGGTGCGCGGGCGCGGCTTGCGGCGGAAGGTGACGGCGCGGGTGGGCGCGCCGTCGTGCAAGCGCACGCGGTCGTAGTTGAGGGTGGGCCCGTGGATGGTGGCGAGATAGGCGCGTTCGTTGTCCGTCAGCGGCCGGCCGCAGGCGGTGAGGAGGAGGCAGAGGAGAAGCGCGCGGATCATGGGATGAGTTAGGCGCGGGGGAGGCGGCGGATCAAGGGGGAAGTTTGGGCAACCGCGAAACATTAGGGCCGCGCCCGACCTCGGGCCGAAGGGCTACTTGGAAAAGGTCCAGTGGACCTTTTCAGCCCGGAGGGCGGCGCAAGCCGCGGGGTGCACGCATGTGCGCCCTCCCCGTGGGGAGGGTGAAGACCGTCTCGCAAACTCTCTGGGGGAGAGTTTGAGGTCTGAACGGGCGGAGCCCCGGACAGGCGCGGCCCGGGACGGGGTCCCGGGCTGGTTTTCAGATGACTTCGATTTGAGCGTAAACGCCTTACTTCTGGAAGAAGGGGCGCTGATGCTGCTGGGCTTAGAGCCGACGATGACCTGCCAGCACCTAAGAAAAGACGTTTAAAGAGGCCGAATTGTAGCGGCATTAAGCAGTCGTTTGATCACAGCAGGCCAGTAAACAAAATACGCCAAGCCTAATGTGATGATCGACAGTAGAAGCCAGAACAATGCGTGCCCTATGATGTCCGCGAAAGAGACCTCAACATTGATCTTCCCCACAGTGTTTCCCGCAGGGTCGACCAAGGTGGATCGGTTCATCGGCGCCTTCAAAAAGTAATAAGGCAGGACGAACAAAGCCAATCCAAAAGTTATAACGGAAAGCAGAATCCAAATGATGATTTGGCCTATCGCTTCCCCAACCGAAAAATCGCATTTAAGCTTATAGCCGTTTAGGGTCATGGGAAATTACCTCAGTTAAAAAAGTAACTATTCCCATAGTTGTTTTCTTCGGTCAAACTCAACTTAAGCTTCGGGTTGGCTCTTTTCAGCTCTTTCAAACATCCAACTCCTCCACAAACTGCGCATTCTGCTGAATATACGCGAACCGCATCTCCGGCTTCTTCCCCATCAGCCGCTCCACCAGATCCCCGGTCTCGCCCGGCACGTCCTCGTCCACGGTCACGCGGATCAGCTTGCGGGTCTCGGGGTCCATCGTGGTCTCTTTGAGGTCCTTCGCGTCCATCTCGCCCAGACCCTTGAAGCGGCTGACGTCGATCTTTCCCTTGCCGCCGAGGCCCTTCTCCAGCCACATATTCTTCTCGGCCTCATCAAGGCAATAGACCCGCTTGGCGCCTTGGGTCAGGCGGAACAGCGGCGGGCAGGCGAGGTAGAGGTGGCCCGCGTCAATGAGCGGGCGCATCTGGGTGAAGAAGAAGGTCATCAACAGCGAGGCGATATGCGCGCCGTCGACGTCGGCGTCGGTCATGATGATGATCTTATCATAGCGCAGATCGTCGAGGTTGAACTTCGTGCCCATCCCGACGCCGAGCGCCTCGCACAGGTCGTTGATCTCGGCATTGGTCGAAAGCTTGCTCGAGGCCGCGCCCAGCACGTTGAGGATCTTGCCCTTAAGCGGCAGCAGCGCCTGTTTCTCGCGATTGCGCGCGCCTTTGCCCGAGCCGCCGGCGCTGTCGCCCTCGACGATGAAAAGCTCCGTGCCCTCGCGGGATTTGCTGGTGCAATCGGTCAGCTTGCCGGGCAGGCGCAGCTTCTTGGTGGCGGATTTGCGGGCGGTTTCCTTTTCCTGCTTCCGGCGCATCCGCTCTTCGGCGCGCAGCACGAGGAAATCGAGGATGGCGCCGGCGGATTTCGTGTCCGCCGCCAGCCAGTTGTCAAAGTGGTCGCGTACCGCGTTTTCCACCAGTCGCTGCGCCTCAGTGGTGGCGAGGCGGTCCTTGGTCTGGCCCACGAACTCCGGCTCGCGGATGAAGCAGGACACCAGCGCGCAGCCCCCGGTGATCAGGTCGTCGCGGGTGATGTCCTTGGCCTTGCGGTTATTGGCCAACTCGCCATAGGCCCGGATGCCCTTGAGGATCGCAGCCCAGAAGCCGCTTTCATGGGTGCCGCCCTCGGGCGTGGGGACGGTGTTACAATAGGACTGGATGAAACCGTCGCGCGCCGGCGTCCAGTTGATGGCCCATTCGACCTTGCCCGGCACGCCGAAACGCTCTTGGAACTCGACGGTGCCGGCAAAGGGGTTCTCGGCATAGGTCGTGGCCTTGCCCAGCGTCTCGCGCAGGTAGTCGGCCAGACCGCCGGGGAAGTGGAAGGTCGCCTCCATCGGCGTGTCGCCGTCCTCGATCTCGGACTTCCAGCGGATTTCGACGCCGGAGAAGAGATAGGCCTTGGAGCGGACCATCTTGAGCAGGCGTGCGGGCTTGAAGCGGTGCGCGCCGAAAATCTGTTCGTCGGCGTGGAAAGTGACGGTGGTGCCGCGCCGGTTGGGGGCCGCGCCGATTTTCTCGACCGGGCCTTGCGGGATGCCGCGCGAGAAACGCTGCTCAAAGAGTTCACGGTTGCGCGCGACCTGAACGACCATGGAATCCGACAGCGCGTTCACGACCGAAGCACCAACCCCGTGCAGACCGCCCGAGGTCTGATAGGCCTTGCCCGAGAACTTGCCGCCCGCGTGCAGGGTGCAGAGGATCACCTCGAGCGCAGATTTGTCGGGAAACTTCGGGTGCGGGTCGATCGGGATGCCGCGGCCGTTGTCGCGGATGGTGACCGAGTAATCGGCGTTCAACTCCACCTCGATCCGGTTGGCATGGCCCGCGACAGCCTCGTCCATCGAGTTGTCGAGCACCTCGGCCACCATATGGTGCAGCGCGCGCTCATCGGTGCCGCCGATATACATCCCGGGGCGTTTGCGGACGGGCTCCAGCCCCTCCAGCACTTCGATGGAGGAGGCATCGTATTCGGTGGGTTCCTGGCCGGAAAGAAGGTCGGTCATGCGGGCCTGCTCTTTGTTTGTGGGTGGGGGCCATTTTGACAGCCCCGCGCGCCGGGGGCAATCGCGGGTTTGTCTTGGGCTGCTGTTTTGCCCGGGTCAGCCAGCTTTGGCGCGCAGCCAGTCGGCAAGGGTCTCTTCATCGACGCGGCCTTGGGCCACTTCGCGGATCAGATCGCCTGCCTCGATGGTTTCGTGGTCGATCCGGATGCCATTGAGGTGGAGGCAGACGATCATGGTCTTATAGGCGGTGCGCTTGTTCGCATCATTGAAGACATGACCGGTGGCCACGGCGACGCAATAGGCGGCGGCAAGATCGAAGGTATCCGCGATCATCCCGTAAACCAGCCTGTTGTCCACGCGGCCCAGTGCACCATCGAGAGATTTATCCAGCGCCCGACCCGCGAGTTCGCCGTGGTTCAAGACGGCATCGTGAATCGTTTCGACAAGCTCGGCGTTCAGCAGGACATAGGTCATTTGTCTTTGAGGTAGTCGAGCACGGGCTGGGTTTGCTCACGGGTCGCGGCAATGCTCTCCATCACCTCATCCAGCGTGGCCACACGCGGCTCTTCTTGCAAAGTCGCCTCGGCGGGTACGAAATAGCCCACGCAGCGCGAGTTCTTCATCACCGCCACGGGCTTGCCGCCCGAACGTTCTAACACCTTATGCGGCTCGCGCATCTCGGTCATGGTGGCGATGTGGTTGGTGTGAATGCGGGTCATGGCGCGGCTCCTGAATGCATAACTGAATATACATTCTTTCGCCCATTTTACAAGGGCCGCCGCCTGCACCAGTTGAGCACCGCCGCCGCCACCTCCGACGGCTTTTGATGGTGCAGCCAATGATCCGCCCCTTCGATCTCGACCCGGGTGAGGTCCGGCGCGAAAGCCTCCAACCCGGCGGTGGCTTCGGGCAGAAGGGCGGTGTCTTCCGTTCCCCAGATCAGCAGATGCGGGCAGGGGACGCGCAAACGGTCGACCGGGAATTCTGGCAGGTCGCGCAGGGGCTTGCCGGGCGCGGCGACTTGCAGGGGGGAGGCACGATACCAGTTGATCATCGCCCTGAGCCGCCCAGGCCGCCCCCATTCCGCGCGGTAGTCCTCAAGCCGCGCGGGCGTCAGCCAACTGAGGTCCATATTGGCGGAAAAAAGGTCGAGCAGTCCCGCGAAATCGTCCCGCGCCAGCCGCACCGCGCTGCCTTCGGCGCGCAGCGCGTTAACATATTGCGAGGCGCGCGACTGCGCCCCGCCTGCGGCCATGGCGCGCTGAAACGGCACGGGATGCACGCCGTTGAGGACGACCAGCCGGGCCACCAGCTCAGGCCGGAACATCGCCAAGGCGTAGCCCACGGAGGCCCCCCAGTCATGCGCCAAGACGGTCACTGGCCTGTCGCCGATCAGGGCGGCCATATCGGCCATGAGATGCGCCATCGCATAGGGTTCGATCCCCTCGGGCGCGCTGCTTTGGCCATAGCCGCGCTGGTCGGGGGCGATGCAGTGGAAATCTTGGCACAGCAGCGGTGCCAGATCCCGCCACGCGCCGCCGTATTCGGGAAAACCGTGGAGCATCAACAACGGCGGCAGGCTCTCATCGCCCCAGTGGCGAATGAAAATCTCCTGACCGTTCAATCGGCGGGTTTCGGTCCGTGTCGGTTCCATCGCGAGCCCTCCTGCCACCAGCTTTGCCGTTAAGGGCCGCGGACGCAAGGATTTCATGGCAAAACAGTGGCATCGGCCCCGCGCAAACCCATGGCAGAGCGTAAAAACCGCACTTCCCCTTTGCAGCGACCCGGCGTAAGGCTCGTGCCATGAGCAAGACAATGACCAACCGCAATCACGTCCGGGCGATCCTGACACTCGGCCTGCCGCTGATCGGCGGGCATCTGGCACAGATGGCCATCGGCGTGACCGATACCGTCATGCTCGGCTGGTATTCGGTCGAGGCACTGGCGGCGGTGGTCTTGGGCAGCACCTATTTCTTCGTCCTGTTTATCTTTGGGTCGGGCTTTGCCATGGCGGTAATGCCCTTGGTGGCCGCCTATGACGCCGAAGATGACGAGATCGGCCTGCGCCGCGCCACGCGCATGGGGCTGTGGCTCTCGGTGGGGTTCGCCATGATCGCGCTGCCCGCGATGATCTGGTCGCCCGCGGTGCTGGACCTTTTGGGGCAGGGGCCGAACCTTGCCGACCGGGCGGGCGATTACCTCAAAGTGGCGGGCTGGGGCATTCTCCCTGCGCTTTTGGTGATGGTGTTGAAATCCTACCTCGCCGCCTTGGAGCGCACGCAGGTGGTGCTGTGGATCACCCTGCTGGCCGCCGGGGTCAATGCGTTGGCGAATTACGCGCTGATCTTCGGCAACTGGGGCGCGCCGGAGCTTGGCGTGATGGGGGCGGCTGTGGCCTCGGTCACGACGCAATGCGTCTCGCTGATCGGGGTGGTGATCTATGTGCTGATCGCCCTGCCGCAGCACAGCCTGTTCGTGCGGCTTTGGCGGGTGGACGGGCAGATGTTGCTGCGGGTGTTCACGCTGGGCCTGCCGATTGGCCTGACCACGCTGAGCGAAGTCGGCCTCTTCGCGGCCTCCTCGCTGATGATGGGCTGGCTGGGGACGATCCCGCTGGCGGCACATGGCATCGCGATCCAACTCGCCTCGCTGACCTTCATGGTGCATCTGGGGCTGAGCAATGTCGCCACGATCCGCGCAGGCAATGCCTATGGCCGCCGCGACGTGCCGCATATGAAGCGCGGCGCGGTGATCGTGACCGTGCTGTCGCTGGTCTTTGCGCTGCTCACCATGGTTGGCTTTGTCGGCTGGCCTGAGCCGCTGATCTCGGTCTTCATGCAAGAGGATGAGCCCGCGCGGGCTGAAATCCTTGCCATCGGCACCGGGCTTCTGGTGATGGCGGCGCTGTTCCAACTGGTCGATGGGGCGCAGGTGGTGGCCCTTGGGCTGTTGCGTGGGGTGCAGGATACCAAAGTGCCGATGGTCATGGCCGCGGTCAGCTATTGGATCGTCGGCATGCCCTGTTCCTACCTGCTGGGCTTTGTGCTGGGCTTCGGGGCCATGGGCATCTGGGCCGGGCTGGTGGCTGGGCTGGCGGTGGCCGGGCTGCTGCTGAATGCGCGTTTCTGGGGCGTGATCGTGAAGCGGCTGGCGGTCTAAGCGTCAGCCCCGATCCATCCGATCCGCCTTTTTGCGCACCAGCGTGCTGCGCAGGTCGTGCATGGCCAGCAACAGCTCATCCGTCACCGCCTCAAGCTCGGCATCCGTGGCGCGGGACTGCGCCCATTGGGTGGTGAGGTTCAGATGCTCCACGGCGCGGCGGATGTCGTCAATCTCGCGCGCCGCAAGGGTCTCGCGGCGGGCCTTGGTCCAGCGGGCAATCTCGGCCTGATCGGCCTCGGTCAAACGGTGCTGCCCATGAGGCTTTACCTCTCCGTTGCGGATGTTGACGACGGCGATCTGCTCCATCTCGATCCGGCGCTGGCGGTTCGCGGCATCCAGCCGAAACACCGCCGCGCCATTCTCGCGGACCCTGAAGTAATAGTCGGGAAGATCGCCCGCCATGGTGTTGTCCCTTACGTCAGCCCGGCGCAGAAGCTCTGGATGCGGCTGCACGCCTCTTTCAGCGCCTCATCCGAGGTAGCGTAGCTGACCCGGAAATTCGGCGAAAGCCCGAAGGCCGCGCCAAAGACGACCGCAACGCCGGTCTCCTCAAGCAAAGCGGTGGCGAAAGCCTCGTCATCCGTGATCTTGGTGCCCGCCGCCGAGGTCTTGCCGATCAGCCCGGCGATAGAGGGATAGACGTAAAACGCCCCCTCGGGCGTCGGGCAAGTGATGCCCTCGATGGCCGAGAGCATCTCCACCACCAGATTGCGGCGGCGCACGAAGGTCTCGTTGTTTTCGGCGATGTAATCCTGCGTGCCGTTCAGCGCCTCCACCGCGGCCCATTGGCTGACCGAACAGGGGTTCGAGGTGCTCTGCGACTGGATCTTGCGCATCGCACCGATCAGCTTTTCCGGCCCTGCGGCATAGCCAATGCGCCAGCCGGTCATGGCATAGGCTTTCGACACGCCGTTGACCGTCAGCGTGCGGTCGTAGAGTGCGGGTTCCACCTGCGCGGGCGTGCAGAACTCGAAACCGTCGTAGGCGAGGTGCTCATACATGTCGTCGGTCATCACCCAGACATGCGGGTGGCGCATCAGCACGTCGGTCAGCGCCTTCAGCTCGTCGTGGCTGTAGCCCGCCCCGGTGGGGTTCGAGGGGGAGTTGAAGATGAACCATTTGGTCTTGGGCGTGATCGCCTCTTCCAGCGCCTCGGGGGTGAGCTTGAAATCATTCTCAAGCGTCGCGGGGGCGATGACCGGCGTGCCGCCCGCCAAAAGCACCATGTCGGGGTAGCTCACCCAATAGGGCGCGGGGATCACGACCTCTTCGCCTGGGTTCATCGTGGCCATCAACGCGTTGTAGAGGATCTGCTTACCCCCGGTGCCGACGCTGACCTGCGCGGGCGTGTAGTCGAGCCCGTTGTCGCGTTTGAACTTGGCGCAGATCGCCTGTTTCAACTCGGGGATGCCGTCGACGGGGGTGTATTTCGTCTTGCCCGCGTTGATCGCGGCCACGGCTGCGTCCTTGATGTTCTGCGGCGTGTCGAAATCCGGCTCGCCCGCGCCAAGCGCGATGATGTCGCGCCCCGCGGCCTTGAGTTCTGCCGCTTTGGTGGTGACGGCGATGGTGGGCGACGGTTTGACCCGATCAAGGGTCGCGGACAGCAGTTCCATTTCAGCCTCGGGTTGCTTATGAATATCTCCACGTTCATAGGGGGCGTCCCCGCACCCGGCAAGGGTGTCTGGCAGGAGAGGAAGCATGACCGACGAGATTGACTGGTACGGCCCCGAGGCCGCCACCTTTGGCGACCGGGTCGCGGCGGCCCGCGAACAGACCGGCATGACACAGGCGATGCTGGCCAAACGGCTGGGCGTGCGCCTGTCCACCCTGCGCGGTTGGGAAGACGACCTGTCGGAGCCGCGCGCCAACCGGCTGTCGATGCTGGCGGGGCTGCTCAATGTCTCGATGATGTGGCTGATCACGGGCGAGGGGGAGGGCGTCGATGCCCCCGAAGCGGGCGAGACCGCGCGCCGTGTCGATCTCGAAGAGGTGCTAGCCGATATGCGCGCCCTGCGCAGCGACCTGCTGAAAAAGGCCGAGACTGTCGGCAAATTGGAAAAGCGCATTCGGCGCCTCATGACGGAGCCCGCAGATGCCTGAAGCCCCCGAACACCGGATCAAACGCCTGCAAATGCGCTCTATGCGCCGGGGCATCAAAGAGATGGACCTGATCCTCTCGGCCTATGCCGAGGCGCGGTTGCCCCAGATGGATGACGCGGGCCTCACGCTCTACGACCAAATGCTGAACGAGAATGACCACGACCTCTATCTTTGGGTCAGCGGACAGACCGAGGCTCCGGCGGAATATGCGGCTCTGATCGCGGATATCCGTGGGCAATTGGCCGAGGCGCGGGGCTAATTCAGAAAACCCGAAAGGGTTTAACGAATTATTCTGATTTTTTAGCGAGTTTCCGGTTCAAACAAGGTGAACCGGAGATTTCGCATGAGCATTCAAGACCCCGCCACGCAGCCGATGGCCATAAAGGGTTTCATGGCAGGCTATCTTGAGTCCCTGTCGCTGGTCGAGCGGCTGCACCGCTTGCTGCTGGACGTGATCAAGGACGAATTCGAGCGCGTCGGCGTGTTGGAGATCAACGCCGTCCAAGCGCTGCTTTTGTTCAATATCGGCGATAATGAAGTGACCGCGGGAGAGCTTAAAAGCCGCGGTTACTATCAGGGCAGCAACGTCAGCTACAACCTCAAGAAACTGGTCGAAATGGGCTATATGCACCATCAACGCTGCGAGATTGACCGCCGTTCCGTGCGCGTGCGGCTGACCGAAAAGGGGCGCTATATCCGAGATGTGGTCGCTGATCTTTTCTCGCGCCATGCCGATGGGATGGAAAAAAAGGGCGTCTTGGGGGATGCGGGGATCGAGGATATCACCCGCTCGCTCAAACGGATGGAGCGGTATTGGACGGATCAGATCCGCTATATCTACTGATCCCGGGCAGGGGGGAGGTGGGCATAGGCCCGCCCGTCCAATTCACGTAGGAGTTTTCGGGTCATGGCGCGGGCGTAATCTTCGAACCCCTCTGCCGCCTCAACGAATGCCCTGGGGCCGAGGACGACTTCGGCCCGGTAGTATGACGCCAGCCCGCCGACCTCGGCCTGTCCGCTGTCGCCAACGGCTGCGTCTTCTGTTCCGATCACCAAGCCATTTATGGTCAGCCTCTGCGGCGTGAGGGGCTGGGCTTGCAAATTGTGGCGTATATCCCGGGGCCGCGGCCCGAAGTTCGAAATGCCATCGCCGGAGATATCCAGCGTGTGCTTCCGGCAGTCCGACCGTGCCGCCAACTGCCGCGCGCCGAATTGCATGGCATCGCCCAAGGCCGTGCCGGGCGAGGCCGCGCGCCGCTCCGTGTTGCGTAATTGAGCGATTGCATCGTCAAGCGTAGCTGCATCGCGCAATGGCGTCCAAGGCAGGATTACCCGCTGATCGCTGGACCCGCTCCACTCATAGACCATCAGATCGACGTGATGCCCCGGCAACGCCAATAGGGCGTCTCGCACGCGCGGGTCCTCCAGCGCTTCGGCCACGCCGCCGATCTGCAACTGATACTCCCGCGCATCGACCGAACCTGAAACGTCCAGCCCCAAGGCCAGCGCCTGACGACAGGCGGCCTCGGCCCATTGCGTGCTTGATAGGCTGATAAAAAGGGCGAGGGCGGCACGGATCATCGCTCTACTTTCTCCGCCTTCGGCAGGGCATCAGAAAAGCGCGGGAGGCGGGAAGCCCCCCTGCGCAGAGCCCATCAGCGCCAGAGCGGCACCAATGCAGCCGCTCACCAATGACCGGTGTTTTCCATGCTGGCCCATGGTTCCTGCACGGGCTGGGCGTCACCCTCTTGCAGCAGTTCGACGGAAATATTGTCGGGCGAGCGGACAAAGGCCATGCGCCCGTCGCGCGGCGGGCGGTTAATGGTGACGCCGTTGTCTTGCAGATACTGGCAGGTCTCATAGATATTCTCGACCGTATAGGCGAGGTGGCCGAAATGGCGGCTGTCGCTGGGCAGCGCATCGTCGCCGTCCCAATTGTAGGTCAGTTCGACATCGGCGTGACCGTCGTCCATGCCCGGGGGGCAGAGGAAAACCAGCGTGAAACGGCCCCCTTCGTTGTCGATCCGGCGCCGCTCGACCAACCCCAGAAGTTTGTAAAATGCGATGGAGGCGTCGAGATCTTTCACGCGCACCATGGTGTGCAGGTATTTGATGGGCATCGGTTTTCCTTTGGTTGGCTGGCCTGAATGGGGCGGCGCCCCTTTCAAGCTTGAATGTCGTTCAAAGCGGGCGGGGGTAAATCAACCCTTCGCGCTTCGCGGTGGAGGATAGGGGCGAAACCCGCGGAGTCAAAGTGGGCGGGCGATGTCTGTTGATCGGCTTGAGGCCGAGGGCCCGGAAGGCTATGCAGAAGCAACCGCCACGAATGATGAGGAAGCCCGCGTGAAACAGTACCATGATGCGCTGCGCGAAGTGCTGGAGCAGGGGGTGACCTCGACCGACCGCACGGGGACGGGGACGATCTCTCATTTCGGGATGCAGCAGCGTTACCGGATGGCCGAAGGCTTTCCGCTGGTCACCACCAAAAAGCTGCATCTGAAATCCATCGTGCATGAGCTTTTGTGGTTCCTCGCCGGGGATACGAACATTGCCTATCTCAAGGAAAACGGCGTTCGCATCTGGGACGAATGGGCCGATGAGAACGGCGATCTCGGCCCGGTTTACGGCCACCAGTGGCGGCGTTTCCCGATGGTGGGTGAACCGATGCCCCAGCCCGATGGCACGCTGCTCCATCAAGCCGGGCAGGTCGATCAGATCGCCAAACTGGTCGAGGCAATCCGCAAGACCCCCGACAGCCGCCGCCTGATCGTTTCGGCGTGGAATCCGGGCGAGGTGGACCAGATGGCGCTGCCGCCCTGCCATACGCTCTGGCAGGTGCGCATCGCGGGCGGCAAGCTGCATTTGCAGCTTTACCAGCGCTCGGCGGATATGTTCCTCGGCGTGCCGTTCAACATCGCCTCCTACGCGCTGCTCTTGGAAATGCTGGCCCATGTCACTGGCTATGCGCCGGGTGATTTCGTGCATTCCATGGGTGACGCGCATATCTATTCCAACCATCTGGAGCAGGTGAAAACCCAGCTTGCGCGGACGCCCAAGCCGCTGCCGAAACTGCGGATCAACCGCGAGGTCAGTTCGATCTTTGATTTCCGCTATGAGGATTTCACCTTTGAGGGCTATTATCCCGACCCTGCGATCAAAGCGCCGGTGGCCGTCTGATGCTGAGCCTGATTGTCGCCCGCGCCCGCAACGGCGCCATTGGCAAAGACGGGGATATCCCTTGGTCACTGCCCGAAGACCTGAAATTCTTTCAGCGTGAAACCACCGGCGGGGCCATCATCATGGGGCGCCGAACGTGGGAGAGCCTGCCCTTCAAGCCACTGAAAAACCGGTTGAATTGCGTTGTCTCTAGCAGCGAGGTCGAGGGCATCCAAGTGGCGCGCGACCCGCAAGCCGCTTTGGGCTATTGCGCAGCAGAGGGCTATCGCCGGGTCTACGGCATCGGCGGCGAAGGCATCTACCGTACGCTTTTGCCCCTCGCGGACCGGCTTTTGGTGACCGAAGTGGATGTGGAAATCGACGGCGCCGATGCGTTCTTTCCCCAATTCGACCCCGACGAATGGATCGAATTGGGCAACCTTTGCCTGCGCACATCGGGTCCGCGTGCCATCGCGCGGGAGTGGTTGCGCCGCTGCTGACCGGCCATTGACATAGGCCGCGCGGCGGGCATCACTGCGGGCCATGTTTGATCTATCCGCCCCGCCCGAAGGGTTTGTCGAGAACCCGTTCCCCCATTACGACCGCCTTCTGCGCGACGCCCCGGTGCTGCGCCAGCCTGACGGCTCGGTCCTGATCTGCCGCCATGCGGATCTGAACGCGATCTACCGCGACACCACGCTTTATATCTCGGACAAGAAACTCGCTTTTGCCCCGAAATTCGGCCCCGGCAGCCCCTTGTTCGAACATCACACCACCAGCCTCGTTTTCAATGACCCGCCGCTGCACACCCGCGTGCGGCGGATCATGACCTCGGCCCTTACGCCCAAGGCGCTGGCGCGGATGGAGCCAGGGTTGATCGATACGGTGGACCGACTGCTTGAGGGGCTGAGCCCCACGCCGGACCTGATCGAGGACTATGCCAGTTGTATCCCGGTGCAGATCATCGGCAACCTGCTGGACGTGCCGATGGAAGAGCGCGGCCCGCTTCGCGATTGGTCGCTGGCGATCCTCGGCGCGCTGGAGCCAACCTTGAGCGATGCGGCGCTCGACGCAGGCCATACCGCGGTGCGGGAGTTCAAAGCCTATCTGCAAGACCTCATCGCGCGGCGCCGGGCCGCGCCGGGGGATCCTGAAACCGATGTGCTGACCCGGTTGATCGCGGGGGATGATGGGGGGCAGCTGACCGAGATCGAGTTGATCCAAAACTGTATTTTCATCCTGAACGCGGGCCATGAGACGACGACCAATCTGATCGGCAGCGCCCTTGCGCTGCTGCATGACCATCCCGACCAAAAGGCCCGGCTGCTGGCCGAGCCTGCTCTGATCGGGCCTTGTATCGAAGAGGTGCTGCGCTTCCGCTCGCCCAATCAATTCGGCAACCGGGAAACCACGGGCCCGGTCACCATCGGCGGGGTCGAGATCGCCGCGGGCAGCAACCTGCACCTTTGTATCGGGGCTGCGAACCGAGACCCGGAAGTCTTTGAGGAGCCGACAAAATTCGATATCGGGCGCAAGCCCAATCGGCATCTGGCCTTTGCCGGTGGCCCGCATGTCTGCGTGGGGCTGACTTTGGCGCGGATGGAAGGGAAGATCGCGCTTCAACGCTTCCTAAATCGCTACCCGGATTATGAAATCGGCGCGGCTCGGCAGGGGGGCGGACGCATCCGCTTTCACGGCTATGCGACGCTCCCGGCGCGGCTGAACTAAAGCGAGCCTGCCATAAAAGACTGGACTAAAAGAAATCGCCCCGGCAATCTTCGTTGATATTATACATAATTACGAGGGTTATCATGCGTGTAATGTCAGCTATCGCAGCGGCGGCAGGGCTGCTTTCAGCCGGGCTGGCCAGTCAGGTCTCGGCAGAGCCCAAGGTCTACGCCTATCCCAGTTCCGCAAATTACTGCCCGGCGGGGCTGCAACCGGTGACCCTTGGCGGGGCGATCTGTTGTGGCACGCCGAACCAGACCATGACCTATGCTGAGGTCAAGGCGCACCCCGTGCAGCGCCGTCACCGCGTGGTCACACCGCGCCGTTCAGCCCGCGTGCCTTGCCCGGTTGGGGCCAAAGGCTGTTCGTATAACTGATCTTTCAAGCAACGCCCGGCGCGGGACGCCGGGTGTTTTCTTGCAATATCGTGGCTAGAGCAGCGCGAGGTCGGTGGCCATCTGCCGTCCGTCGCGGCCTTCGGTCAGTTCATAGCTGACCTTTTGATCGTCCGCCAAGCCGGTCAGGCCAGACCGTTCGACCGCCGAAATATGAACAAATACATCGTTACCGCCGCTTTCGGGGGCGATGAACCCGTAGCCTTTGGTGGTGTTAAACCATTTCACGGTGCCAGTTGGCATAATCTCCGCGCCTCCTTTGTCTTTGCGTCTCTGCGTCCAGCAGAATGGCGAAAGCGATTGAATTGCGACCCGCCATAATAGAAAGATCGCGCGGACTGGAAAAAAATCAAGCGATCAGCTGCGAGAACCGCAACTGGGCGTGGGATCGCGAGGCTGAGGGAGACGGATGTGCTAATTTATGGGCTGAAAAATTGTGACAGCTGTCGTAAGGCGAAAAAGGCGCTGCCAGAGGCGCAATTGGTCGACGTGCGGGAGGAGGGCGTGCCCACCGCGGTCTTGGAAAAGGCCCACGCGCAGTTTGGTGCGGCCTTGCTCAACACCCGTTCGACAACCTGGCGCGGGCTGGATGACGCGGCCCGCAAGGAAGAGCCGCTGGCCCTGATTAAAGCCCATCCGGCCCTGATGAAGCGCCCCCTGATTGCGGTGGGTGATCGGCTGTTTCTGGGCTGGAACAAAGAGATAGAAGTTGACGTTCAAGCGATGCTTTAACCGCGGCCTGCTATCAGCCGGTCCAGTGACAGGGGGCCGGCCCCTTTGATGACCAGCACCAAAAGCAAGAAGACCCAGAGCGCCCGCTGGTCGAGAATATGGGCGTCGGGGAAACGGTCGAACCACGCGCCGAGGGCGCTGCCGTGGCCGTAGAGATCGGTCAGCGATTGCACCACGACAAAGCCTACCATTGCCAGCGCGGCCAGCCGGGTCAGCAGCCCGATGACGATGAGCAGGGGCAGGATGAACTCCGCCACCGTTCCGGCGACGACGACGAGCCAATGAAACAGCCCAAGCGCGTCGCTGTCATAGCCGACCGCCTCGAAAACGCGGGGGAAGATCTGGGCGTAGGCGCCGGTGGAGGGGGTGAAGATGCCCAAAGGGCCGGGGCCGAGTTTGGTTAGACCGGCGTTCAGGAAGTAGACCAGCAACACCGCGGCAAAGAGGAAACGCGCGAGGGTCGGAAGCAGCCAGTCGGCACGCTCCAGTCGGTCGGCGGCGGTGCGGTAAAGGGGCAGAAATCGGGTCATTTGCTTTCCTCCACGGAAATCGCGCTGAAGACGCCGTGGCTCAGGGCAAAGCCTAGGGCGGCGGCGAGGTCGAACTCAGGTGCGGCACTGACTGTGGCTTCATGGGCCGCCCCGAAGGTCCGCCCCTCGGCAAGGTGACCGAACCATTGCGCCGCGCCGGGCGGCGCCAGATGCGGGGCGGGATCATAAGCGGGGCGGGTGATTACCACGTCCTGCGCCACGTTACGCGGCTTGGGCGCGTTATCGGTGAAATTATAGCGCCAGATGTCGAAAAGCGGCCAATCTGATCGCAGAAGGCGGGTCGCGGGGGCGAGGGTGAGCTTGGCCCCCATCAGCGCATCGGGAGGGAGCGCCTCGAAGATCTGCGGATCCAGCGGTGCCGCGTCGGCGGCGTGGTAGGAGGACCGCAGCGCGAGGTCGAGCCTTGCGGCATCGGCGAGATAGCCGATTTTCGCCAGTGGCGCGAAACCTGCGATGAACCCCGGGAAATCCGCGCCATAATGCATCATCATCGGCGATTTCGGTGGATGCGCCCGGACATAGAGCGGCGCGAGTTCGGCAAAATTGCGGGCACCGATCAGCTTGCGCACCAGCGGAAAGGCCACTTCGAGAGCCGCGATCAGGGAATGGGTGACATTGTTGCGATAGACGCCATAGCGCGCGCCCGCCGGTTGCCCCTTGCCATCGCGCAGCCCCGCGGGGGCGGGGCGTGCGGGATCGAGCAGCGCCGCGCGAAAACTGTGCTGGTCGGTCACGCCAGCACCTCGGCGGCGCGATTGGCTTCGGCCCGCAGGACGGGCCAGTCGGGCACGTCATTGTCCCACTCGACCAGTACCGGCTTTGGACCGGTTTGGGCCAGGGTGTAGCTGAGCAAGTCCCAGACCGGATCGACGACCTTTTTGCCATGGCTGTCGATCAACAGCGGCGCGCCGTGATCGTCGGTGTCGTCGTCATGGCCGCCCACATGGATCTCCCCCACATGCTCTGTCGGGAAGGCGTCGATGTAGCCCTGCGGCGATAGCCCGAGGTTGGTGGCTGAAATGAAGACATTATTGACATCCAGCAAGAGCCCGCAGGAGGTTCGCGCGATGACCTCGGCTAAAAAGTCAGTTTCGGACAAGTCAGATTCTTCGAATGCGAGGTAGCTAGAGGGGTTTTCAAGCAGCATTTGCCGCCCCAATACGTCTTGCACTTGATTGATATGCGCGGCGACGCGGGTCAGCGTTTCTTCGGTATAGGGCAGGGGGAGGAGGTCGTTGAGATATTCCATCCCATGGGTCGACCACGCCAGATGTTCGGAGAAGGACGCAGGCTGGGTTCGGTCACAGAGGGTCTTGAGCCGCGCGAGATGGTCTGTGTCGAGGGGGCCTTCGCCGCCGATCGACAGGCCGACGCCATGAACTGACAGGGCGAAACGTTCCTGCAAGGCGCGCAGCTGCGCATGGGGGCGGCCACCGTCGCCCATGTAGTTCTCGGCATGCACTTCGATCCAACGAACCGGGCCGGGATCGGCCATCAAACCATCGAAATGCCGGGATTTATATCCGACCCCGGGGGCATTGGGCAGCGTGGTGAGAGGGGGGGTATCGTCGCGCATATCGGCCTCCGGCATGGGGCGGGGCAGAGTCCGGGCGGGTGCCGCCCGGACCGCTTTGATCAAGCGGGCAGGTCGCGGTCCAGCGGTTCCAGAGAGCCGGTCCGCTCGGTCCCGTCGGCCATGGCGGGCAGATCGATCTCGGCGCAGGTGCCTTCGTCGACGAGGGTCCATGCGTTGCCCTGGTAGTCGGTCACGGAGGTGCCGGCGCAGGTCGTGCCGGGGCCAGCGGCGCAGTCGTTCTCACCGGCCAGCGATACGCCATAGCATTTCTCTTGCGAGGCGGCGGTTGCGGTGGTGGCGTGGCTGCCGAGAGCGGCGGCAACGGCCCCTGCGATGGCGGCGGTCTTGAGTGTGTTGGACATTGTCATTTTCCTTCCTGATGGTGTTGACAGGCTTACTAGAGCAGCCCGTTCGCTCACAAGCTAGTCACGAGCGAGTGTGTCACAGTCCCGTCAGAATTCACGCGGAAAAACGGCGAAAGTTGTAACGATCCCGCGCAGGAAGGGTGGGATTGTTACAAAAACGCTCCGGCAGGCAGTGGGCATATTGCCCGCAAACCCGCCGGAGCGCATGTTTGTTACAGCGCGTTAGCGCAGGTCAGGCGGGGTCGCGTCCTGTGCCAGTTCGGCGGTGAGTGCGTCGAGCGGCTGTACGGATGTCTGCTTTTGCCCCAGACGCCGGACCGAGACCGTGCGCTCTTCGACTTCGCGCGCGCCCACGGCGAGGATCACCGGCACCTTGCCCAGCGAATGCTCGCGGACTTTGTAGTTGATCTTCTCGTTGCGCATATCGGCCTCGGCGCGGACACCGGCGGCGCGCAATGTCTCCACGACCTCTGCCACATAGTCATCAGCCTCGGACGTGATGGAGGCCACAACGACCTGCCGCGGCGCGATCCAGAAGGGCAGCTTGCCGGCGTGTTCCTCGATCAGGATGCCGATGAAGCGCTCGAAGCTGCCCAAGGTGGCGCGGTGCAGCATCACGGGGCGGTGCTTGTTGCCGTCCTGCCCGATGAAGCTCGCCTCCAGCCGTTCGGGAAGGTTCGCGTCGACCTGCAGGGTGCCGCATTGCCAGTTGCGCCCGATGGCGTCGGTCAGGGTGAACTCAAGCTTCGGGCCGTAAAAGGCGCCTTCGCCCTCGAGCACCTCAAAGTCATAGCCCGCGGCCTTGCAGGCATCGCCAAGCGCCTGTTCCATGTGGTCCCATGTCTCGTCCGAGCCGATCCGCTTTTCGGGGCGGGTGGAAAGTTTGATGGTCCAGTTATGGAAGCCGAGGTCGGCATAGACTTTGGACAGGAAGGCGATGAACTTCGCTGTTTCCGAGGTGATCTGATCCTCGGCGCAGAAGATATGGCCGTCGTCTTGGGTAAATCCGCGCACCCGCATGATGCCGTGCAGCGCGCCCGAAGGCTCATAACGCGCGCAGGAGCCGAACTCGGCCATCCGGAGCGGCAGGTCGCGGTAGGACTTCAGACCTTGGTTGAAGACCTGCACATGGCAGGGGCAGTTCATCGGTTTGAGCGCATTCACCGCCTTCTCGCGGGCGTGCTCTTCATCGACTTCGACGATGAACATGTTCTCTTGATACTTGTCCCAGTGGCCGGATTTTTCCCAAAGCTTGCGGTCCACCACCTGCGGGGTGTTGACCTCGACATAGCCGTCGCGGTCCTGCATGCGGCGCATGTAGTCCTGCAAGGTGGTGTAGATGCGCCAGCCGTTGGGGTGCCAGAAGACCTGGCCGGGCGCCTCTTCCTGCATGTGGAACAGGCCCATTTCCTTGCCCAGCTTGCGGTGGTCGCGTTTGGCGGCCTCCTCCAGCATGTTGAGATGGGCGCGCAGTTTCTCCTTGCCGGTGAAGGCCACGCCGTAGATGCGCTGCAACATGGCGCGGCTGCTGTCGCCGCGCCAATAGGCACCGGCGATGGACATCAGCTTGAAGGCATCGCCCGGCACTTGGCCGGTGTGTTGCAGGTGCGGACCGCGGCAGAGGTCCTGCCAATCGCCGTGCCAATACATGCGCAGCGGCTCGTCGCCGGGGATCGCCTCGATCAGCTCGACCTTATAGGGCTCGTTCAGGTCTTCGTAATGTTTGATCGCGCGGGCGCGGTCCCAGACTTCGGTGCGGACGGGGTCGCGCTTGTTGATGATCTCCTTCATCTTTTTCTCGATGAGGCCGAGATCTTCGGGAGTGAAGGGCTCTGCGCGGTCAAAGTCGTAATACCAGCCATCCTTGATGACGGGGCCAATGGTGACCTTGGTGTCGGGCCAGATTTCCTGCACGGCGCGGGCCATGATATGCGCAAGGTCGTGGCGCACCAGCTCGTTGGCCTGTTCCTCGTCGGCCATGGTGTGGATGGCGATGCTCGCGTCACTCTCGATCGGCCAGGCCAGATCGTAATGCGCGCCGTTCACGGTGGCACTGATGGCCTTTTTGCCGAGCGATTTAGAGATATCGGCAGCCACTTCACCAGCGGTGATCCCGGCGTCGTACTGCCGGCTGTTGCCATCGGGAAGGGTGAGGGAGATTTGGGCCATCTTGGGCGCTCCTCGTCGGTTTGGCGCCTACGAGACGCCCGGTTGCGGGTTATGTGTTGGGCCTATGTGGCGGGGCAGGCGCGGCTTGTCAATGCAAGCGGGGCCGCTTCGGGAAAGTTGCGGCAGGGCGATGGCGCGCTATGTCAGGCGGGCAACAACGAGGATCGGTCAGATGCAAGACGACACGGCGCAGCGCGCATTCGAGACGATTTCGGGGGCGGACGACCCGGCACCGGGGTTGGACGACAAGGCGCAATGGGCCGAGGCGCGCAACGGGCTGCGCCATATCGTGTCGCTGTCGATGACCAAAGTGGCCGATGGTCTGATCGACCCGAAACTGGTCCTGGCTTGGCTGTTGAGCGCCCTCGGCGCGCCTGCGGTTTTCGCGGGCGCTTTGGTGCCGATCCGCGAGGCCGGGTCGCTTTTGCCGCAGATCGCGCTGGCGGGCGTGGTGCAGCGCATGGCGCGGCGCAAATGGGCTTGGGTCTGGGGCTCGGTCGGGCAGGGGGTCGCGGCGGGGCTGATCGCCCTTGCTGCGCTGAGCCTTGAGGGGGCCATGGCGGGCTATGCGGTCTGCGCCGCGCTGGCGCTGCTCGCCGTTTGCCGCGCGGCCTGTTCGGTGTCGTTCAAGGAGATTTTGGGCAAGACGGTGGGTAAGACCCGGCGCGGATCGGTGACCGGCTTGGCGGGGTCGGTCTCCTCGGTCGGGGTGGTGATCTTTGCCGGGCTTTTGATGTCGGGGCTGTTTCAAAGCCGGGGCGTTGTCGTGGCAGCCATCGCGCTGGCGGCGGCGCTATGGATCGGCGCGGCGCTGTTGTTCTCGACGATCATGGAAACGCCGAGCGAGACCGAAGAGGCCGATGGCGTGGATTTTAAACTGCTGCGCGGCAACCGCGATCTGTGGCTTTTCATTCTGGTGCGCGGGCTCTTGGTCTCTACCGCGCTGGCGCCGCCCTATTTGGTGGTGCTTGCCGGTTCGTCAGAGAGCGGGCAGTCGGGGCAATTGGGCGCCTTGGTGCTGGCCTCGGCGCTGGCGTCTTTGGTCAGCTCCTACGTCTGGGGGCGCCTGTCGGATATGTCGAGCCGCCGTGTGCTGATGCTGACCGGTGTCGTTGGCGCAGTGTCGATGGCGCTGGCGGTGGGGCTGTGGTTCCTTAATCTGGCGCAGGCGGTCTGGGCGATGCCTGCCGTGCTCTTCATCCTGATGATCGCCTATCACGGCGTGCGGCAGGGGCGGTCGACCTATCTGGTCGACATGGCCCCGAAAGACCAGCGCGCCGCCTATGCGGCGGTGAGCAATACGGTGATCGGGCTGCTCTTGCTGCTGGCGGGCGTGCTGGGCGGCGGGGCCGCGCTGATCGGGGCGCAGGCGACGCTGATCCTATTTACCGTCATGGCGCTGGCCGCCGCCGTGTTGGCCCATTGGCTGCCGGAGGTTGAGCATCTGTCCGAGGACTGACTTGCCCTCATCCGCCGCGATGCTCATGATTGGACAAAAGACGGAGGCAGCATGGCAGACAGCAAATACATCGACACGCCGCAAGGGCGGCGTATCGCCTATCACAAGACCGAAGGGGCGGGGCCCTGCGTGATGTTTCTGGGCGGGCTGAAGTCCGACATGATGGGGACCAAGGCGGTCTATCTCGAAGACTGGGCGCGGGCCGAGGGGCGCGCCTTTCTGCGCTTCGACTATTCGGGCCATGGGGAATCGTCGGGCCTATTTACCGAAGGGTGCATCGGCGATTGGCACGAAGACACGCTGGCCGCGGTCGCGGCGCTGACCGAGGGGCAGCTGATCGTCGTCGGCTCCTCCATGGGCGGCTGGCAGGCGCTGCTCTTGGCGCGGCATCTGCCTGAGCGGGTCGCCGGGCTGGTCGGTATCGCCGCGGCCCCCGATTTCACCGAGGATGGCTATTGGGCGAATTTTACCGAGGCGCAAAAACAGACCTTGGAAGAGGTCGGGCAGGTCGAGTTGCCGTCGGACTATATGGAGCCCTATGTCATCACCCGCCGGATGATCGAGGACGGGCGCCAGCGGTTGGTGCTGCGCGATCCGCTGAACCTGCCGTTCCCGGTGCGGCTGTTGCAGGGCACGGCGGACACCGCCGTCAGCACGGCCACGGCGGTGCGGCTGTTGGAGCATGCGCAAAGCCCCGACATGCAACTGACGCTGGTCAAGGATGCCGATCACCGTTTCTCGGACGCGGGCTGTCTGGCGATGATCGTCGAGGCGATCAACGCGGTCTCCGGCGACACGGAGTGACCAAGGGCGCGGGCATGGAACCGCCGACGCGCCTGCGCCCCGCTGTCCCCCGAAACCGCCCATGCTAAGAGACTGCCAAACCCAAGGGGGACGGCATGAAACCACGTCATTTCAACCGCATACCGCACCGGAGCCTGGCCAATGGCTGAGCCGATCGTTCTGCTGCCCGGCATGATGTGCGACGCGCGTGTCTTCACGCCGCAGATTCAAGCGCTCTCGCCGCGCGGGACCGTGGTGCTGGCCCCGATCACCCAAGGCGAACGGATCGAAGAGATCGCCTCGGGCCTGTTGGATCAACTGCCGCCGCGTTTCGCGCTGGTGGGGCAGGGCATGGGCGGTGTGGTGGCGCTGGAACTGCTGCGCCGCGCGCCCGACCGGATCAGCCGCATCGCCCTGCTGGCGACCCATGTGCTGGCCGAACTGCCCGCCATTGCCGCGGACCGTGAACCGCAGATCATCATGGCGCAGTCGGGCAAGCTGGGGGAGGCGATGCAGGCGCGGATGGCCAATGGTTTCCTCGCCCCCGGCAAGGGGCGGGGGGAGGTGCTGACCCGCGCGATGGAGATGGCCGAGACGCTGGGCGGCGATGTCTTCGTCCGCCAATCCCGCGCCCTGCAACGGCGGCGCGATCAACAGGCGGTGCTGCGCAAGTGCAAGGTGCCCGCGCTGGTGCTTTGTGGGGAGCATGACACGCTCTGCCCGGTCAAACGCCATGCCTTCATGGCCGAGATGATCCCCTATGCCAAGCTGACGGTGCTCGAAGACGCGGGCCATCTGCCCAGCCTAGAGCAGCCAGAGGCGACCACAGCCGCGCTGCGCGACTGGCTACATCAACCTCTGGTACTGCAATAGGGCAGCGGGTCAGGCCGCTGCCGGTTTACCGGTCTTCTTGGTCTCGGATTTCTGAGGCGCAGGCTTCTGCGGCTCGGGGTTTTGTGGCGCGGGCGTGCCGTTGTTCGCGTCGATAAAGTCGAGCACCAAGGGCCGGATGTTGTTGCGCCAGCTTTTGCCCGCGAAGATCCCGTAATGGCCCGCGCCCTGCTCAAGATGGCTGGCCTTCTTGGCATCCGGCAGTCCAGTCAGCAGATCAAGAGCGGCGATGCACTGGCCGGGGGCCGAAATGTCGTCCTTGCTGCCCTCGACCGTTTTGACGGCGACGGTGGTGATCTTGCCGATGTCGACCTGACGGCCCGCCACGGTGAAGACGTTGCGCGCGATCTCGCGCTCTTTGAAAATGCGTTGCACGGTCGAGAGGTAGAACTCCGCCGGCATGTCCATCACGGCAAGGTATTCGTCGTAGAACTTATTGTGCTTGTCATGCTCATGCGCCGTCTTTTGTGCCACGCGGGTGATCTGATTGGCAAAGGCATCGCGGTGGGTGTCATTGTTCATCGAGATGAAAGAGGTAAGCTGCAACAGCCCCGGATAGACCTTGCGCCCCACGCCCGCGTATTTGAAGCCGACCTGTTGGATCATCATCTGCTCAAGCTGACCCATGGTCACGCTATGCCCGAAATCGGTCACATCCGTGGGCGCGGCATCGGGATCAATCGGCCCGCCGATCAGCGTCAGCGTGCGCGGCTGCGCTTCGGGCGCTTCCTCGGCCAGATAGGCGGTGGCGGCCAGCGTCAGCGGCGCAGGCTGGCAGACCGCGATCACATGGGTGTCCGGCCCAAGGTGATGCATGAAATCAACAAGGTAGAGCGTATAATCCTCGATGTCGAACTTGCCCGCACTAACTGGAATATCACGCGCATTGTGCCAGTCCGTCACATAGACGTCGCAATCAGGCAGCAGGGAGATCACAGTGGAACGGAGCAGCGTGGCGTAATGACCCGACATTGGCGCGACCAAAAGAACCTTGCGGCCCGTCTCTTCGCGGCCTTGGACCGAGAATTTCAGCAAATCGCCAAAGGGCCGTTCCATCACCGGCTCGATGCTGACCAGACAGTCCTGCCCCTTGGGGCCGACCACCGGCGGGATGTCCCAATCGGGTTTGACGACCATGCGGGCAAAGGTCCGTTCCGTCACCTCACCCCAAGCGGCGAGCCATTCCATCGCAGGGTTTGGAAACAGAGAGAAAGCCGGGTAGGATGCCATAGCAAGCGCAGAAGCGCCGAGCCATTGATTGGTGTTCCGGATGGACTCCATCATGTCGTAGGTGGCCATATAGCGCATGTGGGGGCTCCTTTATGCTGCACCTGCGAAGATAGGAGGTAAGGGTTAAGATGACAACAGAATCCGAAAATCCCGAGATTGCCGAGCCTCCAGCCCTGTCTCGTATGGCGCAAAACTTGAAAAAGGTTGAAGAATTAAGCCAGCGCCTGACCCGTGTGATGGCGCAGCGCGAGGGCCATCAGCCCGCGCTCGACGGTCCGAACCAACAGCTTTTCGCCAAGGCGGCACAGTCTTACTGGGCCGAAGCGATGACCAATCCGGCCCGTTTGATGGAGCATCAGATGGGCTATTGGACCAAATCGGTCGCCCATTTCGTCGAGGCGCAGCAGGCGCTGGCCAAGGGCGGTTTGGCCCCGGTTGAAAAGGACGCGCCGACCGACAAACGTTTCGTCAATCCGCTGTGGCAGACGCATCCCTATTTCAACTTCATCAAACAGCAGTATCTGATCAACGCCGAGGCGCTGCGCCAAGCGGTCGAAGATGCCCAAGACATGGACCCGGCCGAGAAAAAGCGGCTGGTCTATTTCAGCCAGCAGATCATCGCGATGATGTCCCCGACCAACTTCCTCGCCACCAATCCCGACGTGCTGGAACGCGCGGTTGAGACCGAGGGCGAGAGCCTCGTGAAAGGTCTAGAAAACCTGATCGCGGATCTGGAGGCCAACAATGGCGAGTTGGTCGTGAAACTGGCGGATGACAGCGCTTTTGAGCTGGGCCGCAACATCGCCACCACGCCGGGCAAGGTGGTGTTTCGCAACCGCATGTTCGAGTTGATCCAATACACCCCCAGCACCGAAGAGGTCCATAAAACCCCGCTGCTGATCTTCCCGCCGTGGATCAACAAGTTCTACATTCTCGACCTCAAGGCGCAGAACAGCCTCGTCAAATGGCTGGTCGATCAGGGGCACACGCTGTTCATCGTCTCATGGGTGAACCCCGATGCCAGCTATGCCCAAATCGGCATGGAGGATTACGTCGAAGAGGGCTACCTCGCCGCGATTGAAGAGGTGAAGGCGATCACTCAGGAAAAGCGCCTCAACGTGGTGGGCTATTGCATCGCCGGCACCACGCTGGCGCTGACCCTGTCGCTGTTGAAAAAACGTGGCGATAGCTCGATCAAATCCGCCACCTTCTTCACCGCGCTCACCGATTTTTCGGATCAGGGGGAGTTTCAGCCCTTCCTCACCAATGACTTCATCGACGGAATCGAGGCCGAGACGGCGGATAAGGGCATTCTGCCCTCGGTCGTCATGGCGCGCACCTTCTCATTCCTGCGCTCCAACGATCTGGTCTATGGCCCCGCCGTGCGCAGCTACATGATGGGCGAGACGCCCCCGGCCTTTGACCTGCTCTATTGGAACGGCGACGGGGCCAATCTGCCGGGGCAGATGGCAATGCAATACCTGCGCGGTCTCTGCCAGCGAAACGAATTGGCCGAGGGCGGTTTCAAACTGCTCGGAGAGCGGCTGACGCTGGATGATATCGAGGTGCCGCTCTGCGCCGTGGCCTGTGAGACGGATCACATCGCGCCGTGGAAAGACTGCTACCGCGGGGTGCAGCAGATGGGGTCGAAGGACAAGACCTTCATCATGGCGCAATCGGGCCATATCGCGGGCATCGTCAATCCACCCAATCGGAAGAAATACGGCCACTATGTGAACGGCGATCTCACGCAGGACTACGCCGCATGGCGCGAGGCCGCCGCCTTTCACGAAGGGTCATGGTGGCCACGGTGGGGCAAGTGGCTCACCAAACGGGCAGGGGCAATGATTCCCGCACGGTTTCCCGGCGACGATGGCCGGGAAATTCTCGCCGATGCCCCGGGCAGCTATGTGACCCGCAAGGCAAACGACTGATTACCTTGGGTAATCCAAACACCCTTCGGGCTCATGCTGCAATGCAGAAAAAACCTTGAAATGCTGCGCTGCGGCATCTATGTTGTGGTCAGACGCGAAACGGACGGGTCTCCCCGCTCCCTTGCCACAGTAGCATTAAAAGGATTGAGACATGACCAAGACACCTGACATGACCGCGATGTTCAAAGACGTTCTGGGCGCTTTCCCGGTGGATAACGCCGCCATGCAAGACGCATTCAAAAACACCGCCACCCTGAACGAAAAACTCTCCGGCGTTGCCTTCGACGCGGCTGAAAAATCCGCCGACATCTCCACCGCTTGGACCAAAGAGACGCTGGCCCGCCTGACCGAGATGACCAAGGTCAAAGCCGAGCCCACAGACTATGCCAAAGCGATGACCGATTTCGCCTCCGCCTCCGCCGAATCCGCGGCCGAGCATATGGCTGCCTTCGCCGAGATCGCGAAAAAGGTTCAGATGGACACCGTCGAGCTGATGATGTCGGCTGGTAAAGACCTGCAAAGCGACGCCAAAGCCGCCACCACCGAAGGCGTGGCCACCGCACAGGCTGCCGCCAAAAAAGCGACAGTGAAGTAAATTTGACGCTGGGCTCTCCAGCGCCAAGGAATGCTTAAAGAAAGGGCAGGTCCAGACGGGCCTGCCCTTTTGTCATGCGCTCTTTCTATTTGCCAATCCCTGTCCTAAGCTGCGATGCAGCACCATTGGTCGGGAGTAACATCATGGCGGACAAACCGAAGCCCTTGCTGATAAAACGCTACGCCAGCCGCAGGCTCTACAACACCGAAACAAGCGATTATGTCACGCTGGAAGATATCGCCGGTTTCATCCGCGATGGCCGCGAGGTTCAGATCGTCGATCTGAAGTCCGGCGATGACCTGACACGGCAATATCTGTTGCAAATCATCGCCGAACACGAAAGCCGGGGCGAGGCCGTCTTGCCGGTCGATGTGCTGACCGATCTGGTGCGCAGCTATATGTCAGGCAATGTCTCGGTGGTGCCGCAGTTCTTGCAAGCCTCCTTCGACATGCTGCGCGATGGCCAGTCCAAGGCGATCGAAAACATGAGCGCGATGAACCCGATGGCCAAGATGCCGGGCATGGAAGCGATGCAGGCGCAGCAAGAAGCCTTTATGAAGGCGATGACCGGTGGCTGGGCCAAATCAACCACGCCAGAGCCGCCCAAACAACAGGCCGAACAGGGCGACGATCTGGACGCGATCAAAAAGCAGTTGGCAGAATTGCAGGATAAACTGTCAAAGCTGAACTAACCCCAGAAGAAGCGGGCGTCGCGCGCCCGCCTCAGGCCGCCTGCGCCTCGGCCACATCCCTCAGCGCGCCCAAAATCACATCCGCCACGGCGTCGATCTCCTCCAGCGTCAATTGTACCGGCAGCCGCACGTCGCAGGCCCGCATCAGCATGGCGCGGGTGCGCGGCAGCTCGGGCAGGTCTTCGATGAATTGCCAGTTCCAAAAGGCGCGGGCGTTGTCGGTGCTTTGGCCAAAGACCTGCACCTTCACCCCCACCGCCTCCGCCGCCGCCGCGAAAGCGCAGATGCTGGCATCAGAGAGGCCCACCAGATTGAACTGGATCGAATCCGGCGCGCGGGTCTCACCGGGCAGGGGGCTCGGCACCTCGATCAAGGGGGAGGCCGCCAGCCGCGCCGCCATGTGATCGTGATTGCGCAGCCCATCGGCCACCCGGCGCGGCAAATGCGGCAATTGCGGCCGGATGATCGCAGCCGAGAGGTTGGACATGCGCAGATTGTACAGCGGCAGCCGGTTCTGCCATTTGGCAAAACTGTCTTGCAGGGCCGCGTGTTTCTTCCAATTATGCTCATAAGCGCCCGACATGATGATCGCCCGCGCCACCAGATCGGCGTCATCGGTGATCAGGATGCCGCCTTCGCCTGCGTTAATCATCTTGTAGGACTGGAAGGAAAAACAGCCGATCTTGCCAATCGTCCCGATTTTCCGCCCCCGCCAAAGCGTGCCCAGCGAATGGGCCGCGTCTTCGATCACCGGCACGCCAGCGGCCTCGCAAAGCCCCATGATCGCATCCATATCCGAAGTATGCCCCCGCATATGGCTGATGATCACCCCCCGAACGCTCGGCAGTTTGGCGGCGAAATCCTCCAAATCCACACGGTAATTCTCGCCCACCTCACAAAGCACCGGCTTGCAGCCTGCGTGGATCACTGCAGAAGGCACGGCAGCAAAGGTGAAACCCGGGATCAACACCGGCGCCCCATCCGGCAAGTCCAAAGCAAGCAAGGACAGAAACAGCGCGGCCGAGCAGGAGGACACGGCCAGCGCATATTCACTGCCCATCATCTGCGCAAATTCGACCTCCAACAGGGAAACAGGCGCGTCCTTAGCCGCAGTATAGCGAAAAAGATCGCCACTTTGCAAAAGCTCCGCAATGGCGGCTTCCGCTTCGGCAGGGATCGGTTCGGCACAGTGCATGTCGGGCAAAGCCATATTTCAAAATCCTGAATAATGATTTCCAGAATAGTAAAACAAACGCCCGCGCAAACCAAGGGGGATGCCCCCACAACAGGCCACCCCCTCTTCCCCTTCATCCTTTCCTAAATACCCTCGGGGGAATCGCGCCTAAGGCGCGATGGGGGCAGCGCCCCCGCACTCCACCAACCAGCCAACCCGCAACACCGCTCAGAGCAAAATCACAGCCCCAACCGATCCCGCGTCGCATACCAAAGCATCGCAAGCACCAAAAGCGGGCTGCGCAGAGAGGCGCCACCGGGGAAGGCCTGTGTCGGGATTGCGGCCATCGTGTCGAAACCCGCGGCATCGCCTTCGATCGCCTTGGCCATCAGATAGCCCGCATGGGACGCCGTACCAACCCCGTGACCAGAATAGCCCGAGGCCGAGAAGATGTTCGGCGCGAGCCGGGCCACATAGGGCAGGCGCTTCATCGTGATGCCAAGGGTGCCGCCCCAAGCGTAGTCGATCTTGACGTCCTTCAACTGCGGGAAGACCTGCGACATCGGTTTGCGCACCTTGGCGGCGATGTCCTGCGGGAAGCGATAGCCATAGCTTTCGCCGCCACCGAAAAGCAGCCGCCCGTCGTGGGACAGCCGGAAGTAGTTCACCACAAACCGGCTGTCGGCCACGGCCACGTCGCGGGGCAGCACATCGTTCACGCGGTCGCCCAAAGGTTCGGTCGCGGCGATGAAATTGTTGATCGGCATGACCCTGGCGGCCACGTCACCGTTCAGTTTGCCCAGATAGCCATTGCAAGCCAGCACCACATGATCGGCGCTGACGCTGCCGGTGGCGGTTTGCACCAGCGCCTTGCTGCCCTCGACGATGTTCTCGGCGGGGCTTGTCTCATGAATGCGCACACCTGCGGCGGCAGCGGCGCGGGCAAGGCCGAGGGCGTAGTTCAAGGGGTGCAAATGCGCGGCCCCCATGTCGAGCACGCCGCCCTTGTAGTCGGGCGAGGGGCAGACCGATTGCAGCGCGGCGTGATCCAACACTTCGATCTCATCATAGCCATAGCGCTTTTGCAGATGCTCTGCATAATCATGCAGATGCCGCACGTCAGATGTGGTGGAGCCGGTCCAGGCCACGCCGGGCTTCAGGTGGCAATCGATCTCATGTTTCGCGATGAGGGATTTGACCAGTTCCTTCGCCTCTTCGCCCATCTGCCACAGCTTGGCGGCATGGTCTTCGCCCAGCATCTTTTCGAGCCCATCTTGCTCGACCCGTTGGCCCGAGCCCAATTGTCCGCCATTGCGGCCCGAGGCGCCAAAGCCGACGCGTTGCGCGTCCAAAAGCACCACGTCATAGCCCGCCTCGGCCAGATGCAGAGCGGCGGAAAGCCCGGTGTAGCCGCCGCCAACGACACAGACATCGGCCTTGGTATCGCCCTGAAGCGGCGGGTAGGCCGCATGTTTCGTGGCGGTGGCGGCGTACCAGCTGGTAGGGTACTGGCCGGGCGTGTCATTGGCGTAGAGCAGGTTCATCGGGCCTCCGGGCTTCAGACGTTCATCAGCAGATGTTCACGTTCCCAAGGCGAGATGACCTGTAGGAACTCCTCATATTCCGCCCGTTTGACGATGGAGTAGACGCGGGCGAAATCGGGGCCCAACGCCTCGTGCAATTCCGTCGCTTCTTCAAAGAGATCAAGCGCTTGGCCCAGAACCTGCGGAATATCCCCTTCGCCGACATAGGCATCGCCTTTGAATTCGGGCAGCGGGTCTTTCTGCTGGATTAGCCCCAGATAGCCGCAGGCGAGGCTCGCGGCGATGCCGAGGTAGGGATTGCAGTCCATCCCGGCGAGACGGTTTTCCACCCGGCGCGACTTGGGCCCCGAGAGCGGCACGCGAATGCCCGTGGTGCGGTTGTCGCGGCCCCATTCAAGGTTGATCGGCGCGGCGTGATCCTTGACGTAGCGGCGGTAGGAATTGACGTAGGGTGCGATCACGGCGAGCGCGCTTGGCATGTGGTTTTGCAAACCGGCGATGAAATGGCGGAAGGGGGCGGTCTCTTCCCCTTCGGCATCGACAAAGATGTTCTCGCCGGTTTTCACGTCCAGCACCGAATGGTGGATATGCATGGCGCTGCCCGGCTCATCAGCGATGGGCTTGGCCATGAAGGTGGCGTAGCACTCATGCCGCATCGCCGCTTCGCGGATCAGCCGTTTGAAATAGAACACCTCATCGGCCAGCCGCACCGGATCCCCATGTTGCAAGTTGATCTCAAGCTGGCCCGCGCCGCCCTCTTGGGTGATGCCGTCGATCTCGAAACCCTGCGCCTCGGCAAAGTCGTAGATGTCGTCGATCACGGGGCCGAATTCATCCACCGCCGTCATCGAATAGGCCTGACGCGCCGCCGCCGGGCGGCCCGAGCGGCCCATCATCGGCAGGATTTCCTTGGCCGGGTCGATGTTGCGGGCCACGAGGAAAAATTCCATCTCGGGGGCCACGACCGGCTCCCACCCCTTGTCGCGGTAAAGTTGCACCACGCGTTTGAGCACATTGCGCGGCGAATAGGCCACCGGCTTGTCGTTGCGGTCATAGGCGTCGTGGATGACCTGAAGCGTCCAGTCCCCGGTCCAAGGTGCGGCGGTGGCCGTGTCCATATCCGGGCGCAGGATCATGTCTTTTTCGATGAAACCGTCATCGCCCGCCGCTTCGCCCCATTCGCCGGTGATGGTCTGGTAGAAGATGCTGTCGGGCAGGTGGAAATATTCTTGCCGCGCGAATTTCGACGCCGGGACGGCCTTGCCCCGGGCGATGCCGGGCAGGTCGGGGATGATACATTCCACTTCGTCCAGACGCCGGCCCTCAAGATAGGCGCGCGCCGCTTCGGGTAGTGCTTCTGTCCAATCCTCGGCCATCAGGCCCTCTCTTTCCTGTTGTCTTTAAAGAATGCGGCCATTTGGTCCGCGATTTTTTGGTTGTCGATGGGGCCGCCCAAGGCGGCGGTGGCCTGCTCCAGCAGATGCTCGGGCACCACGCCCTTGCCACGGGTTTTGATCAAGCCGTCGATGAAGTCATGGCCGAATTCGGGATGTGGCTGCACTGTCCAGATGCGGTCGTCATAGGCCAGCGCCGCATAGGCGCAAAAGTCCGACGAGGCAACGACGCGGGCCCCTTCGGGCAGTTCCACAATCTGGTCCTGATGCCATGCATTCAGCGCCAGTTTGTCACCGTCCATATCGTATTCAGTGCGACCAATGGACCAGCCGTTGGTAAACTTCTCAACCTTGCCGCCAAGCGCTTGGGCGATGATCTGATGCCCGAAACAAACGCCGATCAGGGGGCGGCCATCGGCATAGGTCTGGCGGATGAACTCCTCCAGCGGCGGGATCCAATCGTGATCCTCATAGGCGCCGTGTTTCGATCCGGTGATCAGCCAGCCGTCGGCCTCTGTCACGCTGTCGGGCAGGATGCCATCGACGACCGACCAGATTTGAAAGTCAAACCCGTGGCCATCCAGCAGTTTGGTGAACATCTCCCCATAGTCGCCGAGCTGTTCGCGAAAGTCATCGGGGGAGTGGCCGGTTTGCAGAATGCCGATTTTCATGTGTCACCTGTTACACAGTGTCGAGATAGATCTCGACCTGTTCCTCTGGGGTCAATTCCTGCATGTAATGCAATTCTTGGCGTTTGGTCAGCACGAAGTTGCGGATCATCTCGGGGGCGAAGATGCGCGCGACATGGGGGCAGCTTTCAAACAGGTCGATGGCGGTTTTCCAATCGCTCGGCATGCGCGGCAATTCGGCGGCATAGGCGTTGCCGGTGATCGGGGCGGGCGGCTCAAGCGCGTCTTCGATCCCGTTGAGCGCGGCACCCAACACGGCGGCGAGCATCAGATAGGGGTTCACATCCCCGCCCGAGACGCGGTGTTCGATGCGCCGCGCCTTGTGGCTGCCCGAGGGGATGCGGATCGCGGCGGTGCGGTTCTCATAGGCCCAGCAAACCCCGGTAGGCGCGTGGGATTCTGGCACCATCCGGTCAAAGCTATTGGCATGCGGGCAGAAGACCAGCGCCGAGCCCTGCATCGCGTTCATGCAGCCCGCCACTGCATGGCGCAATGTGTCGGTCCCTTTCGGCCCGCCATCGTCGAAGATGTTGTCGCCCTTCTCATCCAATACTGAGAAATGCGTGTGCAGGCCGGAGCCGGAGTAATCCTCGTAAGGTTTCGCCATAAAGCTTGCGGCAAAGCCGTGCCGCCGTGCCAGACCCTTAACCAGCATCTTGAACAGCCATGCGTCATCGGCGGCGCGCAGGGCGTCATCGCAATGCATGAGGTTGATCTCGAACTGACCCAGACCCGCCTCGGAAATGGCGGTGTCGGCGGGGATGTCCATCTCTTCGCAGGCGTCATAAAGATCGGTGAAGAACAGATCGAACTGGTCGAGCGCGCGGATCGACATGGTTTCGGCCGCCTTGCGCCGCTTGCCCGACCGGGGGGAGACGGGCACCTGAAGGTTGCGGCCCGAATCGTCGATCAGGAAGAATTCCAGCTCAACGGCGCAGACCGGCGTCAGCCCGCGCGCCTTGTAGCGATCCAGCACCGCGCGCAGCGCATGGCGCGGATCGCCGGGATAGGGGCGGCCATCTTCGCGGAACATCCAGATGGGCAACAGGGCCGAGGGCGCGTCGAGCCATGGCATCGGCATGAAGCCCCGTTCGGTCGGTTTCAGTACGCCATCCGCATCGCCCGTTTCAAACACCAGCGGGCTGTCGTCGATATCCTCGCCCCAGATGTCGAGGTTCAGCACCGAGACGGGAAAGCGGGTGCCTTCGGTCGTGACCTTATCGGCAAAGCGCGAGGGGATGCGCTTGCCCCGCGCTTGGCCATTGAGGTCGGCAGCGGCCACACGAATGGTGCGGACCTGAGGATTTTTGCGAAGCCAGTTGTTCATACATCACCTGAATGGGCGGTGGGCATGTCACAAAGCGGTTCGCCCGGGGGCAAAAGCGGTAGGCGCCCACGCGCCGCGTAATTTGATCAAATAATGGATACTACCGGATCAAATTAGGACGCAAGCGAATTTTACGGCGTTGCGCTTGGGGCAGGTGGCGGTTGAGGCGGGAATTGATCAAACCGAAGACGCCGATGATGCAGAGCGTCAGAAGGATGAAATAACCGGCAAGAATGGGATAGGGGACGAAGGGGTTGAAGGTCTTATCCGCGAAATAGCTGGCGTAATAGAGCGCGTCACCGCGCTGTTGCCATGCCGGGAAACCGCTGAAAAACACCAGTGTCGTGGCGTGAAACAGGAAAATCGCCTCATTCGTATAGGCGGGCCAAGCGAGCCGCAGCGAGGTGGGCCAGATCACCCGGCGAAAGCGCGACCAGCCGGACAGACCATAGGCATCCGCGGCCTCCACATCGCCCTTGGGGATGGATTGCAGCGCGCCGTAAAAAATTTCGCCCGAATATGCGGCAGTGTTGAGAAAGAGCACGATCAACGCGCCCAGCCATGCCGCGGTGAAGGGGGCGAAGAAGGCGTATTCCGATTTCAGCGACAGAAACAGGAAGTAGCCAAAGAAGAACTGAATGAAGAGCGGCGAGCCGCGGAAGATAAAGATGAACCACTCCGCCGGTTTGCGGAACCACGGGTTCGCGCTGGCCTTGCCAACGCCGAGCGCCGTCGCAAAGAAAAAGCCGGTCAGCAAAGCGACGACGCCAAAATATACGTTCCAGATCATGCCCGAGCCAATCAGCGTGAACTGCTCGCAAAGCGTGAAACCTTCGCGCGGCAGCAGCCGCTCGCCATAGCCCAAGGACCGCAGGCCGTAGTCCTGAATCGTTTGCAGACAGCTCATGCGCCAGCCCTCCGCTGGGCTTCGCCGCCGGTGGTGGCTTGGCCGCGTGTCAGTCGTTTCATCAGACGGTCCAACGTGATCTCGGAAATGCGGGTGAAGAGCAGGTAGAACACCAGCAGCGCGAGGAAGTACCACATGCGCCAGTCAGGGTGCGGGTAATCGGTAAAGCGCGGCGTCTTGGTGCCGCCCAACTCACGCGCCCAATAGACGATGTCTTCGACGCCTAGCAGGAACAGCAGCGGCGTGGCCTTGATCAGCACCATCCACAGGTTGCTGAGGCCGGGCAGGGCATAGACCCACATCTGCGGCACCAGCACCCGCCAGAAGGTTTGGCGGTGGGTCATGCCATAGGCTTCGGCGGTTTCGAGTTGCGGGCGCGGCACGGCGCGCATGGCCCCGAAAAGCACATTGGCCGCGAAGGCCCCGAAAACGATGGCAAAGGTAAAGACGGCGAGGCCGAAGCCATAGGTCTCATGCACCCATTGGGCGGCATTGCCCAAGGGCATCTTGGCTTCTTGGCAGACGACGAAGTCGCTGCCTTGGCGGATCGGCATATCCCAATCGGGGCAAAGCACCTTGTGGCGCAGGTACTCGATGCCCTGATCGAGCGCGATCACGAAAAACAGGAAGAAGGCGATATCCGGCACACCACGCACCAGCGCGATATAGCCCTTGCCGACCCAGCTGAGCGGCGCGAAACGCGCGCGTGCCATCATGGCCCCGCCAAAGCCGAAGGCCAGCGCCACGGGGGCGGTAACCGCCAAAAGCAGCAGGACCTTCAGGAAGGACAGGTAGAAGGACATATGGACGCCGGTGGTCAGGTAACAGGCGGTCCAGAGCCAGTCATTCAGGGTCGACGGATCGGTGCAGAAAGAGAACATGGGCCCCCGTGGGCTGATCTGCGCGCGGGGCCCGCGCAGGCGTGGTCAGGCGCGCCGCGACGGGCGCGCCTGAGATGGAATCACTCGTAGGTGGTGGTGTCTTCGCCGAACCACTTCTTGAGCATCTCGTTGAGCGTACCGTCTTCCTTCATCTCTGTGATGACGGCGTCGAAGGTGTCGCGCAGTTCGGTGTCGGACTGGCGCAGGCCCATGCCGATGCCACCGCCGAGCGGCACATCGTCGCCCACGAACATCAGCTCACCGCCGGATTCCTCGACGATCGGCACGAGGTAATCCTTGTCGGCGAAGACCGCATCGGCCTCACCGTTGCGCACGGCGGCGACGGTCTCTTCCGGGGTTGCGAATTCGATCAGCGTGGCGCCGCTTTCGGCGACATAGCCCGCCTGGATGGTTGCGGTCTGACCGGCGACAACGCCGCCTTCGAGGTCCGCGTCCTCAGAAGCCGCGACATAGGCCGAGGCGGTGGGCGGATAGTAGTTCTGCGTGAAGGCGATGACTTCCTTACGCTCGTCGGTGATGCTCATGCCCGCCATGATGGTGTCGTAGTTGCCCGACACGAGGTTGGGGATGATGCTGTCCCAGTCGTTCTTGACCCATTCGCAGGTCAGCTCGGCGCGCTCGCACAGCTCGTCGCCCAGCTCACGCTCGAACCCGTCGACTTCGCCGGCGTCGTTGATGAAGTTGTAGGGGGGGTAGGCGCCCTCGGTGCCCATGCGGATGGTTTTGCCATGGGCTTCGGCCATCGCGAAGCCAGCGGTCATGCTGAGCGCGACGCTTGCCAGTAGGATCTTTTTCATTTGGTAACTCCCTTTGGTTCTTGTTTACGCAGGCTGGGTTGCCGAAAGGAACCCACGCAGACGTTCCGATTTGGGCGCGCCGAAGACCTCTTCGGGCGTCCCTTGTTCCTCGATCAGACCTTGGTGCAAAAAGACGACATGATCGCTGACATCGGCGGCCAGTTTCATGTCATGGGTCACGATCACCATCGTGCGCCCCTCTGCGGCCAGATCCTTGATAACCTTGACGACTTCCTGCTCCAACTCGGGGTCGAGCGCGCTGGTGGGCTCATCGAACAGCAGCGCCTCGGGCTCCATGCAGAGCGCGCGGGCAATGGCGGCGCGCTGTTGCTGCCCGCCAGAAAGCTGGGCAGGGTAGACATCGCATTTGTCGCCGATGCCGACCTTTTCCAGATAGCCACGCGCGGCGCGCTCCACCTCCGCCCGGTCGCGGCCCAGCACGGTCAGCGGCGCTTCCATCACGTTTTGTAGGATCGACATATGCGCCCAGAGATTGAACTGCTGGAAGACCATCGACAGGTTGGTGCGGATGCGCAGCACCTGTTTGGCGTCCGCCGGACAGCGCTGGTGGCCGTCGCCCTTCCAACGCACCGGTTCGCCCTTAAAGATCACCTCGCCCTGTTGGCTGTCTTCCAACAGGTTGCAGCAGCGCAGAAGCGTCGATTTGCCCGAGCCGGACGACCCGATGAGCGAGATCACATGGCCACGCGGGGCGGTCAGATCTACCCCTTTGAGAACCTCCAGCGCGCCATAGGCCTTGTGGAGGTTCTTGATCTGGATAACCGGGGTGTCTGTGGTCACGGAAACTGTCGCCAATCTGTCATTTCAGTGCGCTATAAAGCGACGAATCGACGGAAATTGCAACGCAGAGTTTGCCCCGCGTTGCATCACAGTCCCGGTGCTGACGCTAGGTCAGTTTTCTTTGGCAACACGCTGGCGCGCCATGGCGCTGTCGGTATCGGTGACGCCCAATAGGTTCGACACCAGCCGCAGCAGCGCGTCTTCTTCGTCGGAACGGCTGCCGTCGGCCAGAACCACCTGCCAAAGTGCCTCGATGACCTCCAGCCGGTGCTCATAGGGCACCGCATCCTTGATCGCGCGGGTAAAGCGCACGGTGTCGGGGGCTTGGGCCTCAAGCTCTTCGGCCTCTTTACGCAGGGCGATGGCGTCGGCCTCGTTCAGGCCGTAGCGCTCGGCGGCGATCCGGTCGATCAGGCGCCGCTCGCTCATTGCGTAGTCATTGTCGGACCGGGCGATGCGCACCAAAAGCGCGGTCAGCGCAAGGCGGGCGTCATTATCGGCCAATGGATCGGGTTCGGGCTGGGTCAGCCGTCTGAGAAAGTCACCAAACATATATGCGTCATCATCCTGCTGCGGGAAAAGGGAATGTCATAGCGTGTTCAAAGCGTTAGCTCGGGCTGCGGCCATATCCTCATCCGACAGGCCAAGGGCGGTTTCGATGGCGACAAGCTGAATTTCCTCGTCATCGTTGCGCGCCCCGTCCGAAAGGGCCACCTGCCACATCGCTTCGCCCAATGCCTTGCGGTCGGCATAGTCGACCTCTTCGCGCAGGATGCGGGTGAACTCCGGCGTGCCGGGGGCGTCGCGCTCAAGCGCTTCGCAAGTGGCGCGCAGTTTCGCCGCCTCGATGGGTTTGAGGCCAAAGGTCTGCGCCAGAATGCGGTCGATCTGGCCGATCTCGGAGGCGCGGTAGTTGCGATCGGCAAAGGCCACACGCACCAAAAGCGCGCCAAGTGCCAGTTGGGCATTGGGCTGCGGCAAGGGTTTCGGCTGTGCCTTGCGGCGGGGGAACAGTCGGTTCAGCATGGGGCTCACTTATCGCAGGAAACAGGGTCGCCATAGAGGAAACTGCGCATCGGGGGCGCAGGTTCCTGCAAGGGGCCACATGGGCTTAGCCGTCATAGCCCTCGACGATGACCAAAGACCCGTCCGCCACGTTCAGGCGAATGTCTTTTGCCCGCTGGTAGCCGGGGCTTTCGTAACAGGCGACCGCATCGGCGTAGCTGTCGAATTCCAAAACAACGGTGCGGGCGCGCATCTGCCCTTCGCGGATCTGCTGGGTGCCGCCGCGGACAAGGAAGCGCGCGCCGTAATCCGCAAAGGGTTTGGCATTGGCAGCACGGTATTTGTCGTAAATCGCAGTGTCGTGGATATCCATGGTGGCGATCCAATAGCCCTTTGGCATTTGTTATCTCTCCTGTTGGGTCAAGGTGGCGAAACGGGCGGTGAGGTTCTGTGCCTCATTGTCGAGCCCGTAGGGGGGATTGATCACGAACATGCCCGAGCCGACCATGCCATGCCCGGGCCGCGCGGGCGGAAAGCGCACTTCGTGGCGCAGCGCATCGGGGTGGTTGGCGGTGAGCGTGTCGAGCATCGGCTCATGCGCGCGATTGGTCAGGATCGGATACCACAGCGCGATGATGCCCACGTTCCAAGCGCGGTTGAGTTTGGCGATCTGGCGCGGAATGGTCTCGTAATCGGTTTTGATCTCGTAAGAGGGGTCGATCAGCAGCATCCCCCGGCGCGGTGTTGGCGGGGTGAGGGCAAAGGCCATCTCGAACCCGTCGCTGAGGTGGCATTTCGCCGGGTAGGGCGACATCGCCAAATCAAGGGCGCTGTGTTCTTGCGGGTGCAACTCGGCCAGATGGATGCGGTCATCGGGGCGCAGCAGTTTGGCGGCCAGCAGGGGAGAGCCGGGGTAGGCGCGCGGGCCGTGGGCCTCGCGCAGCGCTTCCAGAACCTGCCTGTAGGGGTGATTGGCAGCGAACCAATCGCGCACCTTGTCGATGCCCTGCCGCGCTTCGCCGGTCTTTTCCGCCGCCGCATCCGACAGGTCATAAAGCGCCCGCCCTGCATGGGTTTCCAGATAGGTGAGCGGTTTGTCCTTGCGGGTAAGATAAGACAGCATCCACGCCAAAAGCGCGTGTTTCTGCACGTCTGCAAGGTTTCCGGCGTGGTAGATGTGTTGATAGCTCAGCATGGCCTAGCTGTAGCGGAGTGGTTGGCGGGTGCAACGTGAAAGAGGGGGGAGGGCCAGCGCCTGTCCGCGGGTGGGCGAACCAAACCGCGATCCATGCCACTTTATGGTGCTACCATGATGTGTTCTCGCAGAAGTACGCGCCCGTCGCGAAATCGCCTACCCGACGCAACGCAGGTGCGCCGAATGAATGATGGCACGCCTACGGCGTGGCGGGCGGGCAGGCGATGGCCCGGCGCCTGCGGCTTGATTCCGGGCCTTTTAGTGGTTGCCCGGCAGAAAAAAGGCCCGGCGCAAAACGCACGGGCCTCAAAAGCTTATACCAACCGCGACACATCCTTGGCGGCGCGCACGAAATCCTTGAACAGGGGGTGCGGGTCGAAGGGCTTGGACTTCAGCTCAGGGTGGAACTGAACGCCGATGAACCACGGGTGATCCGACCATTCGACGATCTCAGGCAGCTTGCCATCGGGGGACATGCCCGAGAACTTCAGCCCGGCCTTCTCAAGCTGGTCCTTATAGGCGATGTCGACCTCGTAGCGGTGACGGTGACGCTCGTCGATGGTGGTGGTTCCATAGGCTTCGGCCACGCGCGACCCTTCGACCAGCGTCGCGTCATAGGCGCCCAAGCGCATGGTGCCGCCCTTGTCGTCATCGACTTTGCGCGCCACTTTGTGGTTGCCCTGAACCCATTCCTTGAGGTGGTAAACCACCGGTTCAAAACGCTTTTTCCCGGCTTCATGGTCGAATTCCTCCGACCCCGCCGTCTTCAGGCCCGCCACGTTGCGCGCCGCTTCGATCACGGCCATCTGCATGCCAAGGCAGATGCCCAGATAGGGCACCTTATGCTCGCGCGCATATTGCGCGGCCTTGATCTTGCCCTCGGTCCCGCGCTCACCAAAGCCGCCGGGGACGAGGATCGCGTGGAACCCTTCGAGATGCGGACCGGGGTCTTCGCTGTCAAAAATCTCGGCGTCGACCCATTCGACCTTGACCTTCACCCGGTTCGCCATGCCGCCATGGGTGAGCGCTTCGGCGATGGATTTATAGGCGTCTTCAAGCTGGGTGTATTTGCCGACGATGGCAACTTTGACTTCGCCCTCGGGGTTGTAAATGCGGTCGGCCACATCTTCCCAACGCGACAGGTTCGGCTTGGGCGCGGGTGTGATCTGGAAGGCATCCAGAACCGCCTGATCCAGCCCTTCGCGGTGATAGGCGAGCGGGGCTTCGTAGATCGATTTCAAATCCTGCGCGGCGATCACCGAATCCGGGCGCACGTTGCAGAAGAGCGCCAGCTTCTCACGCTCTTTGGCGGGGATCGGCCCTTCGGAGCGGCAAACCAGAATGTCGGGCGCGATGCCGATGGAGCGGAGTTCTTTGACCGAGTGCTGCGTCGGCTTGGTCTTCAATTCGCCGCTGGCTTTGACGTAGGGCAGCAGCGTGAGGTGCATGAAAATACACTGGCCGCGCGGCTTGTCTTGGCTGAACTGGCGGATTGCCTCGAAGAAGGGCAGCCCCTCGATATCGCCCACGGTGCCGCCGATTTCGCAAAGCATGAAGTCGACCTCATCATCGCCGATGTCGATGAAGTCTTTGATTTCATTGGTAACGTGGGGGATCACCTGAATGGTCTTGCCCAGATAATCGCCGCGGCGCTCTTTCTCTAGCACGGTGGAGTAAACCCGGCCCGAGCTGATGCTGTCGGTCTTGCGCGCAGCAACACCGGTGAAACGTTCGTAATGCCCAAGGTCGAGGTCGGTTTCTGCGCCATCATCGGTGACGAAGACTTCGCCATGCTCGAAAGGCGACATCGTGCCGGGATCGACGTTCAGATAGGGGTCCAGCTTGCGCAGACGCACCGAAAAACCGCGTGCCTGAAGCAAGGCACCCAAAGCCGCCGAGGCCAGACCCTTGCCCAGCGACGAGACCACACCGCCTGTGATGAAGATATAGCGTGCCATGTGATCGGAGACCCCCGTGAATTCAAAGTTTGTTGCAGGCAAAAACCAGCCAAACGCGCTGCGGAAAACCGCAACACCACGGGATTTAAGCCTTACAGGATTCGTGCGTTTGAGGCAAGGCCCGCCGCAACATACAGTTGCGGAACCGGTCCGTGCCTCAAGGTTTTGTGTTCGTTAGGTTAATCGGCCGCAGGGACCAGCGGTGTGTTGCCATCCGCGGAAGGCGGCAGCAGGTCGTCGCCCGCGGGCAGGGCCGGGCTGCCATCTTGGCTCTGGGCGGGCGGTGTAGCACTCAGCCGGTCGATGACCGACGAGCCTGCGGATTTTTCCGCCGCGATGATGGTCAGCGTGATCGATGTGGCGATGAAACCGGCGGCGAGCGCCCATGTCACTTTGCCCAATGCCGTGGCCGCCGCGCGGCCCGAAACGGCACCGCCGCCACCACCGCCCATGCCAAGGCCACCGCCCTCGGACCGTTGCAGAAGTACCACGGCGATCAGGCCAAGAGCCAGAATCAGGTGAATGATCAGAACGACATTTTCCATGGGTACGACAGCTTTCGGTTTTGGTTGGCGGGTATCTATTCGTCTTTGCCCATGGGGGCAAGGGTGGATTGCCGCCGGGTGATGATCGGATCGGGAGGGGGCGGCCTAAGGGATCAAAGGCACGAGCAAAGACCGCCGCATGGGGGCGACGGTCTTTTGAAGCAGTACTCAACCACAATATGTAAGAGGGTTATCCTGGAATTAAGGTGGTGCAGACTCGCTTCGTAGGAATACTATAGCATGAAATGCGGGTAAATTCGCCCATTTTCTTTGCAGAGAAATGAAGGGATTGCCCGTGATCGGCGATGGACAGCCGAGTGCCGCTGGGGCAGTCTGCCGCCATGCCACATGATCATTCGGACCACGACCACCCCCATGCCCTCCTGCCGCCCGAGCCCGCGCTCAGGGTCAAAGCGTTGGAGACACTGCTGACGGCCAAGGGGCTTATCGACCCCGCCGCCTTGGATGAGATCATCGACACCTATGAAAACCGCATCGGCCCGCGCAACGGGGCCGAGGTCGTCGCCCGCGCCTGGAGCGATCCTGATTTCCGCGCGGCGCTGCTCGAGGATGCGACCGCCGTGGTGGCCGAGATGGGGTTCTTCGGGCGGCAGGGCGAGCATATGGTCGCGGTCGAGAATACGGATGAGGTGCATAATATCGTCGTTTGCACTCTGTGCTCTTGCTACCCTTGGCCGCTTTTAGGCATCCCGCCGGGCTGGTATAAATCCGATGCCTACCGCGCCCGCGTGGTGCGCGAGCCGCGCAAAGTGCTGGCTGAATTCGGCGTCGACCTGCTTGAAGAGACCGCCGTGCGCGTTTGGGATTCGACGGCTGAGGTGCGTTATCTGGTGATCCCGCAACGCCCTGCGGGGAGCGACGGCATGGATGTCGCCGCGCTGGCTGATCTTGTCACCCGCGACAGTATGATCGGCACCGGATTGGCCAAAGCGCCATGACCCGCGTGCATGACATGGGCGGGCGTTTCGGTGATGGCGCGGTGACGCCTGAGGGCGAAGACGTGGTCTTTCACGCCGATTGGCACCGCCGCGCGCTGGCGCTGACCTTGGCCACGGGGACGTTGGGCCAATGGAACATCGACGTGTCGCGCCACGCACGCGAATGTCTGGCCCCGACCGATTACATGCGGTTCAGCTATTACGAGAAATGGATCGCCGGGGTGGCTGATATGCTGGTCGCGCGCGGGGTGGTCAGCCGCGAGGAACTCTCGGGCGAAACCGCGCCCACGCCCAGCCCGCTGGCGGAAAAGGCGCTGAAAGCGCCGCAGGTGGCCGGGGTGCTGGCCCGTGGTGGTCCGGCGGATCGCCCCTCGGACGTCACGCCGCTCTTTGCGCCGGGCGACAGGGTCGTCACCCGCAAGCAGCCGGAAAACGCCATTGTTCCGGGCGGGCACACCCGGCTGCCCGCCTATGCCGCGGGTGCTTCGGGGCGGGTGCTGCGGTTGCATGGCACCCATGTTCTGCCTGATAGCAACGCCCATGATCTGGGCGAAGCGCCTGAGCCGCTTTACGCGGTGGCCTTCCCGGCCTCTGAGCTTTGGGCGCACCCTGAACATCCCCGCGATGAGGTCGTGCTCGACCTCTGGCAAAGCTATCTGGAGGCCCCATGAGCGCCCCGGAGCCCGTGTTCGAGGCGCCATGGCACGCGCAGCTTTTCGCGCTGACGGTGCATCTTAACGAAAGCGGCCTTTTCGACTGGCCCTTCTGGGCCGCCCGCTTTGGCGCGACTTTGGCGCGCCACGGGCTGGCGCGCGCGTTGAACGGCGGGGAGGACTATTTCAACGCTTGGCTCGAAACCCTCGAAACCCTGCTGATCGACGCGGGCCATGCCCGCCCCGGTGATCTGCGCGCCCTGCGCGACGGGTGGGAGGCCGCCTATCTCAGCACCCCGCATGGCGAGCCGGTGCATCTGAAGGCGGGGCAAAGCGTCTAAATCCGCTCCCGCGTTTTTTCGAGTTTCACACGCCTGCCACTGTCGCTATACGGGCGCGGGACATCGCAAAGGAATATATCATGGCCAATGTCGTCGTTGTCGGCGCCCAATGGGGTGACGAGGGAAAAGGCAAGATCGTTGACTGGCTCAGCGAACGCGCCGATGTGATCGCACGCTTCCAAGGCGGGCATAACGCGGGCCACACTCTGGTCATCGACGGCAAGGTCTACAAGCTGCATGCGCTGCCTTCGGGTGTTGTGCGCGGCGGCAAGCTGTCTGTCATCGGCAATGGCGTGGTGCTGGACCCGTGGCACCTGCTTAAAGAGATCGAGACGATCGAAGGGCAGGGGGTTGAGATCAACCCCGAGAACCTGATGATCGCGGAAAACACGCCGCTGATCCTGCCCTTCCACGGTGAGCTTGACCGCGCCCGCGAAGAGGCGGCGAGCAAGGGCACCAAGATCGGCACCACCGGGCGCGGCATCGGGCCGTGCTATGAGGACAAAGTTGGCCGCCGCGCCATCCGCGTGGCCGATCTGGCCGACGCCGCGACATTGGAGGCCCGCGTCGACCGCGCGCTGCAGCACCACGACCCGCTGCGCAAGGGGCTGGGTGTCGAGGCCATCGACCGCGACGCGCTGATCGCGCAACTGCAAGAAATCGCACCGAAAATCCTGCGTTTCGCTGCCCCCGTCTGGAAGGTGCTGGCAGAGAAGCGCAAAGCGGGCAAGCGCATCCTTTTTGAGGGCGCACAGGGCGCGCTTTTGGACATCGACTTTGGCACCTATCCCTTCGTCACCTCCTCAAACGTGATCGCGGGGCAAGCGGCGACCGGTGTGGGCCTCGGCCCCACCGCCATCGACTACGTGCTTGGCATCGTGAAGGCTTACACCACACGCGTTGGCGAAGGCCCCTTCCCGACCGAGCTTGAAGATGCGGACGGTCAACGTCTGGGCGAGCGCGGCCATGAGTTCGGCACCACCACCGGGCGCAAACGCCGCTGTGGTTGGTTCGACGCGGCGCTGCTGCGCCAGACCTGCGCCACCTCCGGCATCACTGGCATTTGTCTGACCAAGCTTGACGTGCTTGACGGCTTCGAGACGCTGAAGGTCTGCGTGGGCTATGAGTTGGACGGTGAACGGCTCGACTATCTGCCCACCGCGGCCGAACAGCAGGCCCGTTGCACGCCGATCTACGAAGAACTGCCGGGCTGGTCCGAATCGACCGAAGGCGCGCGCAGTTGGGCCGACCTTCCGGCCAATGCGATCAAATATGTGCGCCGGGTCGAAGAGTTGATCCAATGCCCCGTGGCCCTCGTCTCGACCTCGCCGGAGCGGGAGGACACCATTCTGGTGACCGACCCTTTCGCGGATTGATCTGATGGCGCTGAGCTACAAGGCGCGTCGCCGTTGGGCGCTGGTGATCCTGCTGATCGGGCTGCCGAGCTATATCGCCGTGGCGGTCTGGACGGTGGCCCAGTTCGACCGCCCGCCGGTGCTGCTTGAGCTTGGCATCTATGTCGCCCTTGGCATCGTTTGGGCGCTGCCGTTCAAATTTGTCTTTCGGGGCATCGGACAGGCCGACCCCGATGCGGAAGACGATCGTTAAAACCCAATAAAAAAGCGCCCCGCGGGGCGCTTTTTCGTAATCAGCGGTGGGCCGTGGTTTAACCCACGGCGCGGTGATCGGGGCGATAACCGATCTCATCCGAGACGGTGAAACGCCCGCCTTTGATCTTTTCGATTTTACCTGCGCGCAGCAGTTGACCGAAGGAGCGCAGCCCGTCTTCGCGGGTGAAATCCGGCAGGCCGATCGAGCGGACCTTGCCCATCAACTGCGGGCGAGAGAATTGGTCACGTCCCTCGACGAAAGACATGTATGATGCCGCCGCCTCAAGCAGTTCGGGCAGCTTGGTGGCACCCATGTCGGCGGCGAAATCGGCAAAGCTTTCGGCATCGGGGTTGGTTTTGACCGGCTCCACCACGGCGGCCACTCGGCGCGGACGCACGGGGCCCGCGCTGCGCAGCTTGTCGACATCGATGCGCTGTTCGGCCACCAGTTTCAGCGGGGCGGAGCGGGCATCGGCCTTGGGCCGCTCGGTCCGGGCCGGGCGGGTGACGGGGCGGCGCGGGCGGACCACATCGGCCAAGTCTTCGCGGTAGGCGTCATCCGAGGTCGCGGTGGTGGCGCGGCCCCCCATTGCTTCGTCGGCTTTCTTGGCGGCCACGGCGGCGCGCAGATGGGCAAAGGCATCGCGGCGCGTGGTGCTTTCGGCCTCATCCATCTTGCTGTCGGTTTCCGCCATCAGGCGCGACATGTCGGGGCCGGTCTCATCGTCGATGGTGGGCAGGCTGTGACGGGCCGCTTGCGCAGGCTCGGGCTGCTCTTCGACTGGCTCCGCGGCGGCTTCGACCTCTTCGGGCTCTTCCTGAGCGGGCGCCGCTTCCGGCTCGGCCATTTCAACCGCAGGCGCAGGCGTCTCTTCGGCCTCTTGCGGAGCGGCGGCACCGAGTTCGGCTTCCAATGCGGCCAATTCGCGGGCCAGCTCGTCTTCATCCTCGGGCGACAGGGAAGAGCTGCGCTTTTCCTCTGTCTTCGCGGCAGGTGCCTCTTGCGGTGCAGGGTCCGAGACCTCTTCAAGATCGCCCCGCGCCACGGCAGCTTCGAGATGCGCGCGCTTGACCTTGATCACGCGCCCTTTGCGCGGCAGGTCGGCGGCGTCGATTTCCGGTGCGGCTTCGGCTTGGGCTTCGGACTCAGGCTGCTCATCGGCCTCGGCGTCGAACAGGCTCTCGTCCGTCTCGGCGCTTTTGGCCTCATCCTCCTCTTCGGCCTCAAGCCGGTAGAGGATATCGGCGAGATCGTCGTCCTCATCCTCCGCAGCCTCCTGCGCCATTTCGGTCGCTTCATCGGCCTCCAGCGCGTCTTCGATGTCACGGCGGGCGGCGGCGATGGCGGCTTGGCTCTCTTCCGGCGCGGCTTGCGTTTCAGCGGTGGCGCGGGCCACGGGCGCGGCTTCTTCTTCGTCATAGCCAGCCGCTTCGTCTTCGTCCTGCTGGGCGACGACGGCGCGGATGCGCTGCAGCTTCGCGGCGATGCTGTCGGCAGGGGCGGCGCTTGCGGTGGGCAGCTCTTCGACGCTGGCCTCCTGCGCTTCGTCCTCGAAATGAGTCTGCGGCTGCGGGCTGGCGGCAAAGAAGGCTTCGGCTTCGCTGGTGTCCTCGGCCTCGGCAGCCGGTGCAGGCTCTGGGGCAGGCGCGGGCTCTTCAGCGGTCTCTGCGATCTGGGGTTCCGGTGTGGCGGGCGCTTCCACGGCGGCGGTGTCGGCGATCTCGGCCTTGAGGGGGGCGGGGGCCTCTTCCTCTACCGGTGCAGGCTGTGCTGCGACGGGGGCTTGCGGCGCTGCGGCCTCAGCTTGAGCCGGCGCGGCGGCGGGGGCCGCCGCTGGAGGCGCTTGGGCCGGAGCTTCGGCGCTTTGGTTCTCCAGCGCGCTCAGTACGATCTTGCCTTCTTGCTCGCGGGCTTGCACCCGGCGGGAAACTTCGCGCTGCGCGATCCGGGCGAGCATCTCGGCATCGGGTTGCGGTGGTTCGGCACCGAAGTAGCGGTCATCCGAGGCCAGATCGCGGAAATACTCGGCAATGGCCTTCATCGTGCCGAAGGAATCGTCGAAGCCTTCCAGCGTGCACGAAAAAGTGCCATAGGAGACCGTCAAGATTTTGTTGCTGTTCATCATCGGATGCTCGTCCTCTGCGGTGTTGCAGGTATCGTTTACCACGATGTCCAAGACCAAAGCGGCTCGAATCTGTGCCATTCAACGTATGATTTCAAGGCAAGATTAAGGCAGATTTCCAAAAGGGGCATTAATTGACCACTTCAGAGCATATCGTAAGGGAGGAGGGGCCAGTTACGCTGCTGGGCGGCGGAGAGGTCTTCGCGGGGGACATTGAGGCGGCGCTGGCGCTGGCCCCGACCTGCGTGGCGGCAGACAGCGGGGCTGCGGTGGGCGTGGCGGCGGGGGTGGAACTGGCCGCGGTTATCGGCGATCTTGATTCCGCCCCGGCAGAGGTGTTGGCCCAAATCCCGGCCGCGCGGCGCCACCGCATCGCCGAGCAAGAGAGCACCGATTTCGACAAGGCGCTGACGCGGATCGACGCGCCGCTGGTGCTCGGGGTCGGTTTTACCGGGGCGCGGTTGGATCATCAGCTTGCGGCTTTTAACACGCTCGCCACCCATCCACATCGCTCCTGCATCTTGCTGGGTGCGCATGAGATCGTGCTGCTGGCCCCGCCGCGGATCACGCTGCCGACGGCGGCGGGGGATGTGGTCTCACTCATGCCTCTGACCCCGGTGACGGGGCGCAGCCAAGGGTTGGAATGGCCGATCGACGGGCTGGATTTCGCGCCGGGTGGCCGGACCGGCACGTCGAACCGCGCCTTGGGGCCGGTCACGCTTGAGATCGATGGCCCTGATATGCTGCTGATTCTGCCGCGCCGTCTTATGGCGCCACTGGCGGCGCAACTGCTGCGGCCAGAGCACGCGCCGTGGCCCGCTCGCGCATGACGATGTAAAGCCCCGCGCCCACGGTGATCAGAATGCCGAGGCCCGCCAATGGGTTGGGCAAGTCGGAGAAGATCAACAGCCCAAGCAGCGTGGCAAAGGGAATTTCCAGATATTGCATCGGCGCCAAAGTGGCCGAGGGGGCAAAGCGCAGGGACCAGGTCATCAAAAGATGCGCCACCGTGCCGAGCACCCCGATGCCGAGCAGGAGGGTCCAGTCGAGCGCATCGGGTTGGATGAGCCGAAGCGGCGCAATCTGTGTCATGGTGCCAAGCGCAAGGAGCGGCAGGATCATCACCACCGCCATGACCCCGCTGACGGCCTGCAGGCTGATCGGATCGGTCTCTTTCGCGATTTGGCGCGTCACCAGCATGAAGAAAGAAAAGACGACCGCCACGACGACGGGCAGCAGCGCGGGCCAGCCGACATTGGCAAAGCTCGGCTGCACGATCAAAAGCGTGCCGAGAAAGCCCACGATGCTCGCGCCCAAACGTCTGGGGCCGACCTCTTCGTTCAGGATGAACTTGCCGAGCAGCAGCATGAAAAAAGGCATGACGAATGCAATGGCAACCGCATCGGCGAGGGGCAGGTATTTCAGCGCGGTGAACATCGCCGCGATGCCCGCCATATGCAAAAGGGAGCGTAGAAAGGTCAGCCGTAACACCCGGCCCCGCATCCGCCAGATGCGCCCGGAGTTCCAGACGATGGGGATCAGGATCAGCGCCTGAATGACAAAGCGGAGCAGCACCACCTGCCCCAAGGGGACCGAAGCGCCCAGTAATTTGGCCACCGCATCGCCCACGGGGGCGACGATGCAGAAGCCCATCATGAGGGCTATTCCGATGAGGGGCCGATCCTGTTGCATTGCGTTACGCTAAGGAAGCTTTGGTGCAAATGCAATCTTTGGTTGAAGTTTGATTGCTGTTGTCTCGTGCTTTTTCTCAGAGGCAGAGGCAGAGGCAGAGGCAGAGGCAGAGGCAGAGGCAGAGGCAGAGGCAGAGGCAGAGGCAAAGGCACGATCAGCACCTCGCTCTTGAAGGCAGAGGACCTTGCCCAACTTCCAGCGGCAACGCGCCCCGCCTGTCCGAACCTCAGGCCGCGGGGCGGCTCAGGTTCACCCGGTTCCGGCCATGGGTTTTTGCCGTGTAAAGCGCCCGATCCGCCCGCGCCATCAAGGCTTCGGCTGACAGCGGGTGGCCTTCCTCTTCCACTGGGCCGACGGAAAGACCGATGCTGATGGTCACATGGATCGGCTGGGGCGTGCCGGGAACGACAAAGCCGCGGTTGCCGATATCGGCACAGATGGCCGCCGCCGTCTTCTCTGCATCCGCAAGGCCGGTGCCGGGCATGACGATCAGAAATTCCTCCCCCCCGATCCGGGCCACAAGGTCCATGCCACGCAGGTTGTTGCGCAGCCGTTCCGCCGTTTGCACCAGAACGGAATCCCCCGCGGCATGGCCGTAACGGTCATTGATGCCTTTGAAGTGGTCCAGATCGGCGACCATTACCGAAAAGGGGCGGGCGGTCGCAACGGCATGTTCCGCGATATGGTCCAGATGGGGCAGGGCATAGCGGCGGTTGTGCAGCCCTGTCAGCGGGTCGAAAACGGCGGCCTTCAGCCCCGTGCGCACCGTGTCGCGCAGTTGGTCCGTCATTCGCTTGCGGCGCAAGATCGCATGCAGGCGCAGCGCCATTTCCGCCGGGTTGAAACCTTCGGTCATCAAATCATCCGCCCCCAGATCAAGGGCGGTGGCAGCAAGCGCTGCATCCGGGGCCAGCTGCACCACCAGCAGCCCGGTGTGGCGGGTCTGGGCGTTGGCCCGCAGGGTCGAGATCAGACGCAAGGCTGCCGTGGCGGGCACAGGGTCTTTGGGCAGAACCAAAACGAATGCGTCGGGCGGTCCATTGGCGGCGGCGCGAATGGCCTCTTCCGGATTGGCGAGGGTGAGGCGCGCGCGCAACTGAGGGCGGAGTTGTTTGGCCCAATTCACGCTTACCGCGCTGTCGGAATGGATGATCACACAGTGGCTGCGGGCGGTGAATTCCGCCGCAGGCTCCGCCAGCCCTAGCGCGCGGGTCGTATCCTCGCGCATTTCCCATTCGTCCGCCGCGTTGCGGGCGCGGATGAGGCTGCGGGTCCGGCCCAACAGCAACGTGCAATCAAGCGGTTTCAGCAGCACATCGCTCGCCCCCGCTTCGAGTGCTGTAAAGCGGTCGACGGCCTGATCGCTATTCCCGATGGCCAAGACCGGTAGCTGCGCGGTATCGGGAGAGGCTTTGAGCACGCGACAGAGGTCCGCCGCGCCGCCACCCGGCAATGTCAGCGCGCAGATCACCAGATCCGGCGGGTTTTCCCGCAGGCAGGCCAAAGCCTCTTCCATGTCTTCGGCCTGAACGACGTGATAGTATGCCGCACAAAGCTTGACCTTGAGGGCGATGCGATTGGTCGCGATCGCATCTGCAATAAGGATGGTCCCTTGCACGACAACTCCTTCACCGTACAAATCAGTTTGATGCGAGAGTCTTTGCCCCCTAATGGTTAACAAAGGGTTTCCAACCTTCAGCAAAAGACGGTTTTCCAATGTCCTATACCCAAGACACCGCCGAGACTTTGGCGCTTCAGGCGCTGGGCTGGCTGGCGGCGAATGATGATCTGTTGCCGGTGTTTCTGGGCAGCACCGGTGCCTCCGAAGCGGACCTCAAAACGCAGGCAAGCGACCCTATTTTTCTGGGCGCTGTGCTGGATTTCCTGATGATGGACGACGCGTGGGTGATCGGGTTTTGCGACCATCTGGCGATCCCCTATGAGCGGATCATGCAAGCCCGCGCGGCGCTGCCCGGGGGGGAGCAGGTGCATTGGACTTAAGAAATGTTAAAGCGCTGCTGTTCGACAAGGATGGCACGCTTTTCGACTTCGCCGCGACTTGGGAGCCTTGGGCCGAGGCCTTCTTGCTGCGGGTCTGCGAGGGGGATCGCGGGCTGGCCGCACGGGTGGGCGCGGACATCGGCTTTGACCTCGCCACGCGCCGTTTCGCACCGGACAGCATCGCCATCGCCGGCACGCCGCATGAGGTGGTCGATGCCTTGGTCCCGCATTTCCCAGACCTGCTGCCAGCGGATCTGTTGGACATCATCAACGCCGAAGCCAGCGCCGCGCCACAGCGCGAGGCGGTGCCGCTGAAACCGTTTCTGCAAGGGCTCCGCGACCGGGGTCTGCGCCTTGGCGTGGCGACGAATGATGCCGAACACCCCGCGCGGGCCCATCTGCTGGCCGCGGGGGTGGTCGATATGTTCGACTTTATCGCAGGATTTGACAGCGGCCATGGGGGCAAGCCGTCGCCGGGGCAGTTGCACGCCTTTGCCGCCCATGTGAACCTTCCCGCCGCCTCTGTCGCGATGATCGGAGACAGTGTTCACGATCTGGAAGCCGCGCGGGTGGCGGGGATGCTGCGGGTCGCGGTGCTGACCGGCCCCGCCACGGCGGAAGACCTCGCCCCCTATGCTGATTTGGTCTTGCCGGATATCAGCCATTTGGCGGAGCGCTTGACCTGAGGACGCTTTATTTTTCGACCATGCGCGCGCCTTCGAGCAGCCCCTCTTCAAGGGTATCGCCATGCAGGACCGAGATATCGCCCGTGGTCTCCAAGACCACCGCGCGCACATCCGAGAAGCGCAGTGCATTGGCCTCTCGCAACTTGGCGATCAGATCGGCGCGCGCGACGCGGGTCTCGCTGAGGGCGGCATCGAAAATCTCACCCTCCCGCATCAGGATCACGGGTTCGTTCTGCACGGCCTGCTCAAAGCTGTCGGAAGCCTGCCGTATTTTCGCGATGACGAATTGCGCGCCGAGCAGGGCGGAGATGGCCAAGGTCGGCTGCGCAAACTCCGGCCAAGTGGTGGCCTGACAGGCGCCGGCTAGCAGCGAGCCGGTGGCGACCGTGGCGACAAAGTCAAAAGCGGTCATCTTTGAAAAGGTGCGCAGCCCGATGACCCGGACAACGATGATCACCCAAGTCAGCGCAATGGCCGAAAGCAGCAGCGCCCGGGCGAGGATATCCAGCGAGAGGTGATCAAAGAACATCAGCCATGCCCCCCATTCAATGCCCGGCCCCGTTGGATAAAGAACCGCCCCAGAAGCACCACCATCGCCATGGCAATCAGGCCCAGATAGCGCTCATAGACGCCATCAATGCCGGTGGGCAGAAAAAAGAACGGCGGGGCCGAGACCAGCCAGAGGAGCGAGATCACCTTGAGCGATTTGGCAAGAAAGCTTGATATATCGGCGAACCCCTTCGACAGCAGCCAAGGCACGGTGAGCATGATCAGGCCGAGCGCGTAGACCAGATAGATATGGATCACCACACCATCGGAATCGCGGTCTCCGTATTCGTTGCGCGCGCCGACCAGAAAGACGATGAGCCCCAGCAGGGCGAGCCCGATGGTGGCGATGCTCCACCAGCGGTCGCCGAAATGCACATGGGCGCAAAGCAGGGCGCAGGCGATGAGCGCGGCAGAGAAGGCATAGATGCCGATGTCGACAATGAACTCATACCGTCCCGCGCCCAAATCGCTGATCGTGTCGGCGATCCAATCGTGATCCGGCACGACGAAATCCGCGATCAGGATCGATACGGCGAATATCACACAGCCAAGAATGGCCACCCAGCCCAGACAGACCATAAACCCCGGCGCGCTGTGCTGCCGGGGTGCTGTGACGTCATTGTTCATGTTGCGTAACCCTTCTTGGCCGCCTTAGTCGGTCAAAGGTCCGACCCCGTGGTCGGACCCAAAGTATCAATCCGAAAGTCGTGAGCGTTCTTCGGCGTTGGGGCTGCCGGCGGGGGCTTCGTCCAATGTGGCCTCAGGGCGGTGCAGGTCTTCTTGAGGTTTCTTGGGCGGTGTCTTGTTCTCGTCCTTGGGGTGTTTGGGATCATCGCTCATGGAAAGTCTCCTCAGGCTGGGGAGAGACGGGGCATCGCCTCTTCTTCCTTTACCGAACGCGCAGCATATGGCGGCGGTTCCGCGCGCGGGGCGGGGCGGGGCGGGGCCAAGGCAATTTCCCGACAACTGTATTCATCAGGTCAATCTTAACCACTGCCCCCGCAATCTGGGGTTGGGAAAATGGGAATGAGGCAATCATGCACGGGCTTATCAACCGCAGCATTCAAAACTACTTTTGCGCGAACTACGGGCAGAGGCTCTGGGCCGATGTGGCCGCGCGGGCCGGGTTGGATTTCACCGAATTCGAGGCGATGATGACCTATCCGGATCACGTCACCCCGGCGGTGCTCGAAGCGGTCTGTGCCGTGCTGGACCGGCCCCTGGCCGAGGTGATGGAGGATGTCGGCACCTTCCTCGTGGCGCAGCCGGGCTATGAGGCCGTGCGGCGCTTGCTGCGGTTCGGCGGGGTCAGCTTCAGCGATTTCCTGCAATCGCTCGACGATCTGCCGGACCGGACCCGCCTTGCCCTGTCGGAACTGCATCTGCCCCCGGTCGAACTGCGCGAAGACCCCGATGGCCAGTATTCCCTGATCTGTGAGGCGCCGCTCGTGGGATACGGCTATCTGATGATGGGGGTTCTGCGTGCTATGGCCGACGACTATGGCGCGCTGGTGCTGTTGGAGCATTGCGGGCGATCCGAAGGCGTCGAAGCGTTGAAAATCATTCTGGTCGTGGCCGAATTCTCCGAAGGGCGCCGGTTTGAGCTTGGGGCGCGGGCATGAGTGGCGCAGGCCACGATCCGGCGGTTCTGGACAAGCTTTGCCCGATGCATCTGCTGCTCTCAGCCAGCGGCAGAATTCGCCACGCTGGGCCCACGATCCAGAAGTTGCGCCCGCGGACGCCGCTGGCGGGGCGGCGGTTTCTGGATACGGTCACCGTCAAACGGCCCCGTGGCATAGCGGGGATGGAGGACCTGCGCCGGGCGGCAGGGGTCAAGCTGCACCTCGCTTTTCGCGATGCGCCGCGGACCGAGTTGAAGGGCCTGCTGGTGCCGCTGGGGGATCGGCGGTTGATCGTGAACCTCTCTTTCGGGATTTCGATTTTCGACGGGGTGCAGGACTATGCGCTGACCAATGCGGATTTCGCCGCCACCGATCTGGCGATCGAGATGTTGTACCTGATGGAGGCGAAATCCGCCGCGATGGAAGCCTCGCGCCGTTTGAACCTGCGCCTGCAAGAGGCGCGGATCGCGGCGGAGGAACAGGCCTTTACCGATACGCTGACGGGGCTGAAAAACCGGCGCGCGCTCAACGCGGTGCTGGAGAGGTTGATCACCGCCGGTGAGGGGTTTGCCGTGATGCATGTCGATCTCGACTATTTCAAAGCGGTGAATGACCGATTGGGCCATGCGGCGGGCGATCATGTGCTGCAAGTCGTCGCCCGGATCATGCAGCAAGAGACGCGCAGCTCTGACATGGTGGTGCGTTTGGGCGGGGATGAGTTCACCGTGGTTCTGCCCGATGTGCGCAGCGAGGGCATCCTGCGCGGGATCGGCCAGCGGATCATCGACCGGCTCGAAGAGCCCATTCACTTTAAGGGCGAGGTCTGCAAAGTCTCTGCCAGCATCGGCACGGTCTGGATTCAGCGGGGTGACCGGCGATCGCGCGACGTGGTCTTGGCCAATGCCGATGCCGCGCTCTATGCCTCGAAACACGCAGGCCGGGCGCGGCATACCTTCTTTGACCCCGCCCTGCGCGTGGGGGGCGGGATGGTCGCCGCACCTGTCGAAAAGGGCGGCGGCTAATCGCTCGGGGGCGCTGCGGGGCAGGGCGGAAGGGCACGGGGGCAGTGGACCGCGCAGAGCGGCTGGCGTATCACAAGGGCATGAAATCGCCCCTGCATCTGTTCCGCCGCCTGCGCCAACGCCTGCACAACGCCCGCCGTCGCGCGCGTTTTGCCGCCTCCTTGCAGCATTTGCATGGGCCGAGCAAACTCGACACCGCCCCGGCCGAGGTGGTGCTGATCGCCTTGGTGCGCGACGGCAGCTATTACCTCGACGCTTTCTTTCGCCATTACCGCGCGATGGGGGTGCAGCATTTCGTCTTTATCGACAACGGCTCACGTGATGACACCATCGCCCGGGTCAAGGCCCAAAAGGGCACGGTGATCGACCGTTGCACTCTGCCGTTGGCCGAATACGAAGACCTGATCCGCCAATACCCCGCGCAGACCTATGGCAAGGACCGCTGGTGTCTCTATGTCGATATGGACGAGATTTTCGATTTCGAAGGGCGCAGCCAGATCGGCATCAAGGGGCTGACCACCTATCTCGACCGGCAAGGCTATACCGCCTTGGCCGCGCAGATGCTTGAGATGTTTCCCAAAACCAGCCTCGCGGCGGCGGCGGGGATGCCCTACAAACAGGCGCTGCAATCCTTCCTGTATTACGACATCAGCGCGGTGCGCAAAATCGATTACCACAGCCCGGAGATTCCGTTCTCCGCCCTGCTGGCCGACAATGCGCTTTCTAACGAGGCGGTGAAATTCGCTTTCGGCGGCGTGCGTGGCAAGGTCTTTGGCGAAGACTGCTGCCTGACGAAACATCCGCTGATTTTCAATGGGCCAGAGGTCACGCCCGCGCCGCATCCGCATCTCTCTTCGGGGGTGCGGGTGGCGGATATGACGGCGGTGATCAAGCACTATAAATTCGCCAATGACGCCGCCGCGCGGGATGCCGAGACGCTGGGCGCGGGCAACCTGTCTCATGGCGAAGACGCGCGGCGCATGGCGGTGATCGGGCAGAACCCTGATGTGTCGCTCTTCTCGCTGGACGCGCGGCGCTGGAACCGGGTCGAACTTCTCTATCGTGCGGGCTTTCTGGTGCCGTCGGAGGCCTATAGCGCCCATGTCGCCGCTTGGCGTGATGAGCATGCCGCATGAGCATCGGTGCTGTCGTCATCGGCCGGAATGAGGGCGCGCGGTTGGAGCGGTCCTTGCAAGGACTGGCAGGGCAGGTGACGCAGATCGTCTATGTCGACAGCGGCTCGACCGATGGCTCGGTCGCCATGGCGCGGGGGCTGGGGGCCGAGGTGATCGAGCTTGACATGCAGCAGCCCTTCACCGCCGCGCGGGCGCGCAATGCGGGCATGGCGGCATTGGGTGAGGGGATCACGCTGGTGCAGTTCCTCGACGGGGATTGCATCCTTCGAGACGGTTGGCTGGCGGTGGCGGAGGCCCATCTGAGCGCCCATCCGCAGGTCGCCGTGGTCTGCGGCAGACGACGTGAGGAAAACCCCGAGGCTTCCGTCTACAACAGGCTGATCGACCGCGAGTGGGATACGCCCGTGGGCGAGGCGCTTGCTTGTGGCGGTGACGCGCTGATGCGCTTGGACGCGCTGCGCGCCGTGGACGGCTACCGGGCCGAGATGATCGCCGGGGAAGAGCCGGAGCTTTGCCAAAGGCTGCGCCGCGCGGGCTGGCAGATATGGCGGCTCGACGCCGAGATGACATGGCACGACGCGCAGATCACTAAGGTCGGTCAGTGGTGGCGGCGCAGCCTGCGGGCGGGCCATGCCTTTGCCGAAGGAGCCGCGCTACATGGCCGCGGGCCGGATCGGCATTGGGTGGCCGAAACGCGCCGCGCGCTGCTCTGGGGGGCGCTTCTGCCCGCCGTGATCCTGCTCTTGGCGCTGGTGCTCCCTTGGGCCGGGCTTGGGCTGGCATTGCTTTATCCGCTGCAACTGTTGCGGTTGATGCGGCGGGGCGGGGTGGCTTGGGGCTTCTTCACCCTGCTGGGCAAATTCCCCGAAGCCTTGGGCGTGCTCAAATACCACATGCGCCGCGACGGGCGGATCATCGAATACCGCTGAGGGCTAGCGCGCGCGCCATGCCGCCAGCGTCAATCGCGGCAGGATCGCGAAACAACGGGCATAGCGCGGCACCATCCGCTGCGGGCTTTGCATAGCCCGCCAAAGCCACTCCAAAGCCAGCATCCGCATCCATTTCGGCGCGCGGCGCTGCCGCCCGGCGAGGAAGTCCAACCCCGCCCCGATCGAGGCAAAGCCCACCCCCGGCGCTATGTCGCGCCCCCGTGCGGCAAGGATCTCTTGCTTGGGCGCGCCAAGGGCCAGAAAACAAAGACGCGCGCCGCTTTGGGCGATCTCCCACAGGGCGGTATCCGCCTCGGCACTTTCGGGGTCAAAGCCCATGGGCGGGGCGGCGATATGGCAAATCTCCAACCCCGGCAGGTGGGTCCGCAGGGCCGCTGCGGCCCCTTGCAGCGCGCCCTCATCGCTGCCGAAAAAGGCGACAGGCAGCGAGTGTGCGGCGGCCAATTCGCAGAGCGGCAAAATCAGATCGGAGCCGGGCATCAGCTCGACCGGCTGGTTGGCGAGTTGCGAAAGCCAGACCACGGGGCGGCCATCGGCCACGATGAAATCCTGCGCGCGATAGGCGGCGGCGAAGCCCGCATCGCGGGGCAATTTGGTCAGATGGTCGAGGTTGAGCGTAGCAAGGGCGAATCCCTGATCCGTGGCAAAGCGCGCGCGCAGGGCCTGAAACAATGCGGCCCGCGTCGCCACATTGACCTCCACGGCGGCAGTGCCCGTGCCATACTTCATGCCGCGCCCTCCGCTGTCACGCCGACGCTGGCAGGCGAAGGAACATAAGCTGCGCGCTCTATGCCATTGATTTCATGTGCCATCTATCAAACAAGCCCGCGCCAAAGTGAACCTGCGGCAAAACTAGCGGGATGACAGGGCCGGGGCCAGATGGTATTTTCGCCCGGCCCCATCCTGCCGCGCCCCGAGGCGGCTTTCGCGAAGGACGTCATGCCAAATCCCGTCGCCTATCTGATGTTGCTGATCTGGCCCATCGTCTGTCTGGCCCTGTTTCGCAACCTGCCGCTCCAGCGGGCGCTGATCTGGTCGATCCTTGGCGGCTATCTATTCCTGCCCCCGCTGGCGGAGTTCAACCTGCCGCTGGTGCCGGGGCTCGACAAAGTGTCGATCCCGAACCTGAGTGTCTTGCTGATCATCTGGCTGGGCACGCAAGAGAAACTGCAGCTTTGGCCCGCCTCCCGTCTGGCGGGGCTTTTGGTGCTGGGGCTGGTATTTTCGGCGGTGCCCACGGTGCTGACCAATGGCGATCCGATCCTGTTCCAGTCGATCCGCGGCTTTGAGCCGATCCTTTTCCCCGTCGACACGCTGCCGGGGCTTTCGATCCGGGACATCGGCTCGGTGCTGATCGGGCAGGTGCTGATGCTGGTGCCCTTCCTGCTGGCGCGGCAGTTCCTTGCGGATGAAAAGGGGCTGCGGGAATTGCTTTTGGCCTTCATGGTTGGCGGGGTGATCTACTCAGTGCCTTCGCTGTTCGAGATCCGTTTCTCACCGCAGCTCAACACATGGATCTACGGGTTCTTCCAGCACTCCTTTGAGCAGATGATGCGCAATGGGGGCTTTCGCCCCATCGTGTTCCTGCCCCATGCGCTGTGGCTGGCGCTGTTTATGTGTATCGCGCTGCTGTCGGCGGTGGCGCTGGCGCGGCAGACCCCGGTGATCGACCGTTGGAAGATGCTCTTGCTGGCGGGCTATCTCGCCGTGGTTCTGCTGCTGTGCAAAAGCCTTGCCTCGCTGGCCTATGCGCTGCTTTTGGTGCCGATGGTGCTGCTGACCCCGGCGCGGTGGCAGATCCGTCTGGCGGTGGTCTTTGCTATCGTGGCGGTGATCTATCCGATGCTGCGCAATGCCGGTCTGGTGCCGCTCGATGCGATCCTCGCTCAGGCCGAGGCGATCAGCGCGGATCGGGCGCAATCGCTTGGCTACCGCTTTATGAACGAAGAGCAACTGCTGGCGCGGGCCGCCGAGAAACCGTGGTTCGGCTGGGGCGGATGGGGACGCAACCTGATCCGCCATGCGACGAACGGCAACATCCTGTCGATCCCCGATGGCCGCTGGATCATCGTTTTCGGCACTTTCGGCTGGCTTGGCTACCTATGCGAAATGGGCCTTCTGGCGCTGCCGATCATCCTTGTGGGGCTGCACCTCTACCGGATGGGCGATGCGGGCCTATCCCCATGGCTCGCACCGCTGCTTTTGATCCTTGGCATTACCATGATGGACATGTTGCTTAATGCCACGCTGACCCCGCTTACTTGGCTCACGGCTGGGGCGATCCTTGGCCATGCCGAAGGGTTGGCGGCGGCGCGCAAAGGGCGGAACAGGATCGACGCCCCCGCGTTGAACGCAAAGCGGACGGTTTTCTAAACCGCGACCCATTCACGGCGCTGTGAAGTGATTTTGGCCGAAAGTGACCCTAGGGCACGTTATCGGCTCATTTTCGCCAGATTTGCCTGTTGTATGCTTCACCCGAAGCTTAAATTGAACCTCAAGGGTGCCGCACTCTGGCCAAGCGGGCGGTGGGACATGTGTCGCAATGAATAGCACGGACAACACTCTTTCGCGCGGTGACATCGCGATCGTCGGCATGTCGGTGACGGTGCCGGGCGCCGAAGGGATCGATGCCTATTGGGCGAACCTGCGCGATGGGGTGAGCGCGCTCAAGCGCCGCGACGCGGCAGAGCTGCGCGCCGCCGGAGAGAGCGCCGAGCGGATGGCCCGGCCAAACTATGTGCCCGTCACTGCCGATATGCCCGGCTATGATATGTTCGATGCGGAGTTCTTTGGCTTTTCGCCAAAAGACGCCGCCATCCTCGATCCGCAGCACCGCAAGTTTCTTGAGATCGCATGGGAGGCGATGGAGCAGGCAGGCCATATGCCCGAAAGCCTTTCCGGCCCGGTGGGTGTCTATGCCGGTTGCGGCATGGGAAGCTATTTCTATTTCAACATCTGTTCGAACCCAGCCCTCGTCGACGATGTGGGCATGTTCCTGCTGCGCCATACCGGCAACGACAAGGATTTCCTCTCGACCCGGGTGAGCCATGTGCTTGACCTCAAAGGCCCGTCGATCAACCTGCAAACCGCTTGTTCGACTTCGCTGGTGGCGATCCACTACGCCGCGCAGGCGCTGCGCGCGGGTGAGATCGACATGGCGCTGGCCGGCGGGGTAACGATCGAACTGCCGCAGGGGCGCGGCTATGAATTCAAGGAAAACGAGATCCTCTCGCCCGACGGCGAATGCCATGCCTTCGATCATCGCGCGCAGGGCACCGTCTTTGGCTCTGGCGCAGGCGCCGTGGCGCTGCGGCGGTTGGAGGATGCAGTCGCGGATGGTGACCACATCTGGGCGGTCATCAAAGGTTCGGCGGTGAACAACGACGGGGCGGCCAAGGCGGGCTATCTGGCACCTTCGGTGGACGGGCAGACAGCGGCCATCGCCCGCGCGCTCAATGATGCGGGCGTGGCGGCGCAGAGCATTGGCATGGTCGAATGCCACGGCACCGGCACCTATCTGGGCGACCCGATCGAGGTGGCCGCGCTGACCCAAGCCTACCGGGCCGAAACGCAGGCGGAAGATTTCTGCCGCATCGGATCGGTCAAGACAAACATCGGCCATCTCGACACCGCGGCGGGCGTGGCGGGGCTGGCCAAGGCGGCGCTGTCGCTGCACCACCAGCAGATCCCGCCCTCGCTAGGCTATGAGGCGCCGAACCCGGCGATCCCTTTTGAGGGCTCGCCCTTCCGCGTCAATGACCGGCTTTACGACTGGCCCGGCCAAAGCACCCCGCGCCGCGCCGCCGTCAATGCGCTTGGCGTGGGCGGCACCAATGCGCATATGATCCTGGAAGAGGCACCGGCCCGCGCGGCCTCAGAAGACAGCGATTTCCCTTTCCATGTGCTCTGCCTTTCGGGGCGCAGCAAAGCGGCCTTGGACGCCAATAGCGCCGCGCTCGCGGCACATCTGCGCGCCCATCCCGAACAGCCCTTGGCCGATGTGGCCTTCACCTTGAAAGAGGGCCGTCGCGGTTTTGACAAGCGTCGCGTCTTGGTGGCCGAAAGCCATGAGGAAGCCGCGGCCCTGCTGGAGGCGGGCGACAGCCGCCGTGTCTTTACCCATGACCACCTCGGCCCTGATCCCGAAGTCGTTTTCATGTTCCCCGGCGGCGGCGCGCAATATGCCGATATGGCGCGCGATCTTTACGAGTCCGAGCCGGTCTTTGCCGAATGGATGGACCGGGGGCTGGCCCATCTGGCCCCGCAACTCGACTACGACATTCGCGCGATCTGGCTGCCGGAGCCTGAGGGCCGCGCAGCAGCCGAGGCCAAGCTGAAACGCCCCTCGGTGCAACTGCCGCTGATCATGATCGTTGAATATGCGCTGGCGCAGCTTTGGCTGTCTTGGGGCGTGAAACCCGCCGCAATGGTCGGGCATTCCATGGGCGAGAATGTCGCCGCCTGCCTTGCCGGGGTGATGCGCTTTGAGGACTGTATCGACCTTGTGCTGCTGCGCGGGCAGTTGTTCGACGAGGTGCCGTCGGGCGGGATGATCAGCATTGCCGCGCCGCTGGACCGGATCACGCCGCTTCTGGGCGAGGCCCTTGATATCGCCAGCGTGAACGGCCCGGAACTGATCGCCGTTTCCGGCCCCGAAGACGCGCTAAAGGCGCTGCAAGAGCGGCTAGACGCCGCCGGTCTTGACCATCAGCGCATCGCCATCGACATCGCCGCGCACTCGCGGATGTTGGACCCAATCCTTGACCGATACCGCGCCTTCCTCGCCACGCTTGACCTGCGCGCGCCGCAGATGCCCTTCCTGTCGAACCGCAGTGGCGAGGTGATCACGGCGCAGATGGCGACGGACCCCGACTATTGGGTCGCACAGCTGCGTCACACGGTGAATTTCGCCGATTGCATCAATACTCTGAGCAGCGATGTGCCGCGGGTTTTCCTTGAGGTCGGGCCGGGCAAGGCGCTTTCCGCCTTGGCGCAGATGCACGCCAATGTGGCTCCGGGGCAGGTGATGTCTTCGCTGCGCCACGCCGAGCAAGAGATCGCGGATGATGCCTATTTCCTTGGGGTGATCGGGCGGCTCTGGGCCTGCGGGGTCGAGGCCGATTGGGCGCAGATTTGGGGCGAGGCACGGCGCAACCGTGTGGTGCTGCCGACCTATCAATTTCAACGTGCACGCTATTTCATCGAGCCGGGTGAGGCGGCGGCACGCCCGGCCGAGCAACCGCTGCAACGGCTGGAGGACATATGCGACTGGGGCGCGCTGCCTCATTGGCAACCGCGCTATGCCGAACGGGATTTGGACCTCTCCGGCCCGCTGAATTGGCTCGTCTTTGCCGACACAGCGGGGCTGGGGGGCGAGGCTGCGGCACGGTTGCGGGCCGAGGGGCACCGGGTGGCAGAGGTCACGGCGGGGGATGCCTTTGACCGCGTCAGCGCCGATCATTTCACGCTTGCCGCCGAACAGGGGCGGTCGGGCTATGACCAGTTGATCGCAGCGCTTAAGGCCGATGGGCAGAGGCCCGACCGGATCGCGCATTTCTGGCTGACCGATGATCAGGCCGCCCCGCGCCCCGGCTCCAGCCGGTTTGACCGCAATGTCGAACAGGGGTTCTGGAGCCTGACGTGGCTCGCCCAGTCTTTGGCCGAGGCCGAGAACCCCGCGCCGCTGCACCTCAGCGTCTTCACCACCGGTGCCACGCAGGTGGCAAAGGATGGGCTGGCCTATCCCGAAAAAGCGCTCATTTCCGGCCCCGTTGGGGTTATGGCGCGCGAGGTGCCGGGGCTGACGGCAACTCAGATCGACTTGCCCGAGGTCGCGCCTGTGGCCCCTTCGGGATGGTTCGCGAAACCGGTGGCGCCCGCGCCGGTGATTGACCCCCCGGACCTGATCGAAGAGCTTTTGGCGACCCCCGCCAACCTCCAAGTCGCCCATCGTGCTGGCCGCCGCTATGAGCTGGGCTACCGCGCCGCCGCGCTGCCCGAGGCTGATCTGCCAGGCTGGAAGTCACAGGGAAGCTACCTCATCACCGGCGGTTTCGGGGGCATCGGCATGACCCTCGCGGCGGATATTTTGGAGACGTCCGGCACCCGCGTGATCCTGCTAAGCCGCGCGGCCCTCCCGATGCGCCATGAATGGGACAGCTACCTTGCCAGCCACGGCCCGGCGGATGCCACGGCGCGGCGTCTGCGGGCTATCCTGCGGCTTGAGGCCAAGGCGGCGCAATCGGGCGGCGCGGTCGAGGTGGCCCGGGCCGATGTTGCCAACCTTGCGCAGATGCGCCGGGTGATCGACGACCTGACCGTGCGCCACGGCGGGCTGACGGGGGTGATCCATGCCGCGGGGGTGCTGGATGACGCGCCGCTCTTGGCCAAGACGGATGCGGATATTGACGCGGTGCTTGCGCCCAAGGTGCAGGGGCTGCGGGTCTTGGATCAACTGCTGCCCGATGGCACGCTCGACCTCATGGTGCTCTTCTCCTCGACCTCCACCGCGACCCGCGCGGCGGGGCAGGTGGATTATGTGGCGGCCAATGCCTGGCTCAACGCCTTTGCGCAATCGCGGCGCGCGGCGCAGACCCGCGTGGTGGCGGTGAACTGGGGCGTTTGGGGCGATGTCGGCATGGCGGCAGAGAGCCTTGGCGGCGGCGGTGCCGTGGCGCTGCCCGCCCGCCCGATCAAGGCGGCGCTGCTGGAAACCGCCGGGTCGGGCGAGAGCGGCGCGCCCGAATTCACGACCGAGGTTGCAGCCTCGCATTGGCTGCTCGCCCAACACCGCACCTTGGATGGCCGCGCGATCATGCCCGGCACGGGCTATATCGAGCTTTTGGCCGAAGCGGCGGCGGCCCAAGGGCTAGACGGCTTCACCCTTCAAGACCTCTACTTCCTGCGCCCACTGCCGCTGGCCGATGGGGCGCGGCGCAAAATCAAGATCACCCTGACCCCGGAGGGCAAAGGTTTCGCCGCCGAGTTGCACAGCGCCTGTGTGGTCAACGGCAAGCCTGCGTGGCAGTTGCATGTCCAAGCGCGGCTGTCTCCGGCAGACGGCAGTGCCGAACCGCTTGACCTCGCGGCCATCGCCGCCCGTTGCGAGGATGTGGCCGAGGCCGCCCCCGGGCGCCATCTGCCCGCGGTTCAAGAAGCGCATTTGAAGTTCGGCCCGCGCTGGCATGTGCTGCAATGCACTTCCCTCGGGCAGGGTGAGGGCATCGCCACGTTGCACCTGCCCGAGGCAGCACAGGCTGATCTGACCGATGGCTACCTGATGCACCCCGGTCTGATGGATATCGCCACCGGTTGGGCCATGGCGCTGATCCCCGGCTATGCCGCGCGCCACCTCTGGGTGCCGCTGTCCTATGGGGAAATCACGCTCCACGCGCCGCTGCCTGCCGAAGTCCGCTCGCATGTCCGGCTGGCCGAGGGCACGGGGGCCGAGGGTTTGGCCCGTTTCGACGTCACGATCACCGATCCGCAGGGCACGGTTCTGGTCAAGGTCCGCGATTTCGCGATGAAGCGGCTTGAAGGGGCCTTTGCCGATGTGCCCCCGCCTGACGCCCGCGAAGTGACCTTTGAAGATGCTGACAGCAGCGGGAGCCTCAGCCCCGCCGAAGAGCGTCTGGCCCGTCTGGTGCGCCAAGGCATCCGCACGCAGGAGGGGCCAGAGGCGCTGCGCCGCGCGCTGGCGCTGGAGGCGCCGCAGGTCATAGTCTCTTCGCTGCCCCTGCAAGGGCTGATCGCGCAGGCCGATGCGCCGCTGACCGATGCCGCCACCCAAGGGCAGAGCTTTGAGCGGCCCGATCTCGACGGCTCCTTCGTGGCCCCGCGCAATGGGATCGAAGAGAGATTGGCCGAGATTTGGTCGAACCTTTTGGGCGTCAGCCCCGTGGGGGTCGAGGACAGTTTCTTTGACCTCGGCGGCCATTCCCTGATCGCGGTGCGCCTCTTCGCGGCGGTCAAACGGGAGTTCAAGGTGGAGTTCCCGATCTCCGTCCTTTTCGAAGCGCCGACCATCGCCAAATGCGCAGCGCTCATCGCGGCGGAGCGCGGGGATGTGGCGCAGGCGGAGGCGGTCGAGACAGACGCGGCGGGCTCGCAACAGCGCTTTGACTACCTCGTGCCGCTCAACCAGTCCTCGCGAGACGCGACGCCGCTGTTCGTGGTCGCGGGGATGTTCGGCAATGTGCTGAACCTACGCCATCTTGCCCTGCCGTTTAGCAATGAGCGGCCGGTCTACGGGGTGCAGGCCCGTGGGCTGATCGGTGACGCGGCCCCCCATGAAGAGGTGCAGACCGCCGCGGCGGATTACATCACCGAAATCCGCGCCTTGCAGCCCCAAGGGCCTTATTTGCTGGCTGGATACTCTGGCGGTGGGATCACGGCCTATGAGATGGCGCAGCAGTTGAAGGCCGCGGGGCAGGAGGTGGCCGTTCTTGCGATGCTCGACACGCCGTTGCCCGTACGCCCGTCGCTCAGCAAGATCGACAAGGCGCATATCAAATTGGCCGAACTGCGCCGCAAAGGCCCGGCCTATCTGCTGGAATGGGCGCGCAACCGCTGGGCGTGGGAGCGTGAGCGGCGTCGGGCGCCGCAAGAGACGAGCGGCGAAGGTGAGGGGGTGTCCTTCAACAGTCTGCGCATTCAGGCGGCGTTCCTCCGCGCGGTGGGACGGTATGAAACCCCGCAGTGGGACGGGCCGATGACCCTGTTCCGCCCGCCGCTGGATCGCCATTGGGCGGTCTCTGACGGGCAGTATGTCACGGCGGAAAAGGAATATGTCTATGAGGACAACCAGTGGCGGCAATATGCGCCGCGCTTGCAGGTGATCGAAGTGCCGGGCGATCACGTCAGCATGGTGCTGGCCCCGAATGTGACCGTGCTGGCGCAAGAACTGGCCGAGGTGATTGCGGCAGCCCTGCCCGAAGGCGCAGGCCAAGACCACACCCAAGCCACGGCGGCGGAATGATGCAACAACCGCCCCGCCTGTTGGTCGTCATCCTCAATTACCGGACCGCAGAGATGACCCTGCGCGCGGCTGAGGCCGCTTTGGCCGATATGCCCGATGCGGGTGCCGAATTGGTGATCGTCGACAATGACAGCGGCGATGGCTCTGCCGCGCTACTGGCGCAGGAGATCGCCGCGCGGGGCTGGGGCGCGGGCAACCGGGTGCGGCTGATCGCTTCGCCCCGCAATGGCGGCTTTGGCGCGGGCAACAACTTGGCCATGCGGGCGGGGATGTCGGACGGGTCCGCGCCGGATTTCGTGCATGTGGTGAACTCGGATGCCTTCCTCGATCGCGGCTGTATCGGGGCGCTCTTAAATCATCTGCAAAACCACCCCCGCGCCGGATTGGCCGGAAGCCATGTGCGCGGGGAGGATGATCTGCCCCATGCCACGGCCTTTCGTTTTCCCTCTGCCGCCGGAGAGTTGGAGGCCGCTGCGCGCTTTGGCCCGCTGACGCGGCTGCTCTCTGCCTCGGTCGTGGCGCCGCCTCTGCCTGAAAAGGCGGCGCAGGTCGATTGGGTGGCCGGGGCCAGTGTCATGATGCGGTGGGACATGCTGGCCGAGATCGGCCTCTTCGACGAAGCCTATTTCCTCTATTACGAGGAAACCGACCTTTGTCTGCGGGCCGCGCGGGCGGGTTGGGACTGCTGGTATGTGCCGCAGGCGCGCTGCGTGCATGTCGGCTCAGTCTCGACCGGGATGAAGGAATGGCGGCGCATGCCGCGCTATTGGTTCGACAGCCGCCACCGCTATTTCGCCAAGAACCATGGCCGCGCCTATGCCGCACTGGCCACGCTTGCGCGGCTTGCCGGGGGCGGGTCGCACCATCTGCGCTGCCTGCTCACCGGGCGCCGCCCGGAAGACGCGCCGGGTTTCTATCGCGACCTTGCGGCCCATGCGCTCACCGCGCGGCGCGCGGCCCCCGCCGTTCAAGACCCAAGCCGTAGCCCCGCCACGGAGGACCGTTGATGACCGTCAGCTTCAAGACAGACCCGTTCACCGCCCTCTTGATGGGCGACGAATCCCTGACCATCGCCTGCGGCGACATGCTGCTGGCGGGCGGACACCGGATCGCTGCCGTGATCACCCGCGACGACGCGGTGCGTGCTTGGGCCGAGGGGCAGGGGGTGGCGCTTTGCCGCGATGCCGAGGAACTCTTGCCGATGGGGCTGTCCGCCGACTGGCTGTTGAGCATCGCCAACCTGCGGTTGATCCCCGAGACGGTTCTGGCGCTGCCCAAACGCGGGGCGGTCAACTTTCACGATGGTCCGCTGCCGCGCTATGCCGGGCTTAACACACCCGCTTGGGCGATCATCAATGGCGAGGCGCGGCATGGGGTCAGTTGGCATCTGATCGAGACCGGCGTCGATACCGGCGACCTGCTGGCGCAGCGGGAGGTTGATATCGCAGCCGATGAGACGGCCTTTAGCCTCAATTCCAAATGCTACGCCGCCGGGATGGAAAGCTTTGGCGAGGTTCTGGCCCAGTTGGAAAGCGGCAGCCTGCAAGGCACCGCCCAAGACCTGAGCCAGCGCAGCTATTTCGCGAAGGACAAACGGCCCGAGAACGGCGGGCTGATCGATTTTACCACAACGGCGGAGGAGATCGGCGCGCTGGTCCGCGGCCTTGATTTCGGAAGCTATTGGAACCCGCTGACCACGGCGAAAATTCTGGGCACGGGTGGCGCGGTGCTCTCCGTGCCCCGCGTGGAACGCGCGGCGGGGCAGGGCGGCACGCCCGGCGAGGTTGTTGAGGTCAACGAGGCGCGGGTGATCGTGGCGGCGCAGGACGGGCATATCGCCCTCCATGATCTGCGCGATATGGCGGGCGAAAGCGTTGCACCTGCGCAGTTTTTCGCCCTCGGGGATATGTTGCCCCAGACGGCAGGCCCGGTTCCGGCTCCGGCTGATGAGGCATATTGGCGGCGCGCTCTCACCAGCTTCGACGCGCTGCCGGTCCCCTTGGCCACCGCAAGCGAATCGCCGAAGACAGGGGGGGCGCGAGAGATCACCTTGCCGCAGGGAAGCGACCCGTTGCACCAAGTCGCCGCCGCAGCCCTCGTCGCGCTGCGCAGCGCCGGGGCCACCGAAGGCGGTATCGCGATGCTGCGTGAAGGCGCGCCCGCGCCGCTCATCGCCGATTGGCTGCCGATCACCATCTCGGCAGAGGCGGAGACACCGGTGGCGGAGTTACTGGCTCAGTTGGACCCGCAACTCACCCGCGCGAAGGATGCCGCGGGTTTTGCCCGCGACCTGCCGCTGCGCGATCCGGCAATTGATATGGCTGCCGCCCCGGATTTCGCGATCTCCTTTAGCGATGAACCGCTTGTCGGGGCGGCGCTGACCCTCTGCCTCACCCCACAGGGCGCGCGGCTCCGTGCCGACGGTGCGCGGCTGTCCGACGCCGCGGTCGACCTCCTTGCCGCGCGCTTTGAGGCGGCCTTTGCCAAGATCACCGACGCCTCGGACTGCAGCACCGTCTGGGCGCTTCCAGATACCGAGGCGCAGCTTCTAACCCGCGTCAACGCGACGACGCGCGACTATGCCCCCCACACCATCCACGCCGCTTTCGAGGCGCAGGTGGAGCGCACCCCCGACGCGCTCGCGCTGGTCTTTGAAGGTGAGACGCTGAGCTACGCCGCATTGAACGCCCGCGCCAACCAATTGGCGCATCTGCTGCGTGATAGGGGGGCGGGGCCGGGGATGCCGGTGGCGCTTTGCGTCGCACGGGGCGTAGACCTGCTGGTCGGCACGCTTGGCATCCTGAAAGCCGGGGCCGCCTATGTGCCGCTTGATCCAGCCTATCCGGCGGACCGTCTGGCGCATTACCTCTCGGACAGCGGCGCATCTATTGTGGTCACGCAATCGGCCCTCATCGCCAGCCTGCCGTCGCATGACGCGCAGGTGGTTGAGATCGACCGCGACAAGCGCCTTGCCACGGCACCGACGGCGAACCCCGCCGCCATCGCCGGGCCGGATGACCTCGCCTATCTGATCTACACCTCCGGCTCGACCGGGACGCCCAAGGGGGTGATGGTCAGCCATGGCAATGTGGCGAATTTCTTTGCCGGGATGGACGACCGGATCGATCATGAGGCGGGGGCGGTCTGGCTCGCCGTGACAAGCCTCAGCTTCGATATTTCGGTCTTGGAGCTTTTCTGGACCCTCGCGCGAGGCTTCAAACTGGTGCTGGCGGGCGATGACAGCCGGGCGCTCATGTCGAACGGCCCAATTGCCACGAGCGACCGTAGGATCGACTTTAACCTGTTCTATTGGGGCAATGACGATGGCGTCGGCCCCAAGAAATACGAGTTGCTGCTTGAAGGGGCGAAATTCGCCGATGCCCACGGGTTCAACGCGGTCTGGACGCCCGAGCGGCACTTTCATGCTTTTGGCGGCCCTTACCCCAACCCCTCCGTCACCGGCGCGGCGGTGGCGGCGGTGACGCAAAACCTCGACGTGCGGGCGGGGTCTTGCGTGGCGCCGCTGCACCATCCCGCACGGATTGCCGAGGAATGGGCGGTGATCGACAATCTGACCAATGGGCGCGTCGGCCTGGCCATCGCCAGCGGCTGGCAGCCCGACGATTTCGTGCTGCGCCCCGAGAACACGCCGCCCGAAAACAAGCCCGCGATGTATGACGCCATTGACCAGTTGCGCAGGCTCTGGGCCGGGGAGCCGGTAGAGTTTCCCCGCGCCGATGGCACGCCCCACGCGGTGGTGACCCAGCCGCGCCCCGTCTCTGACAAACTGCCGATCTGGGTGACCACGGCGGGCAATCCGCAGACGTGGAAGGAAGCGGGGGAGATCGGGGCCAATGTGCTGACCCACCTACTGGGCCAGTCCGTGGAAGAGGTTGCCGAGAAGATCAAGATTTACCATGACGCCCTGCGCGCGGCGGGCCATGATCCGGCGGACCATCGGGTTACCGTCATGCTGCACAGCTATCTCGCCGAGACCCGCGCCGAGGCTGAAAAGACGGCGCGCGAGCCGATGAAGGACTACCTGCGCTCGGCGGCGGGGCTGATCAAACAATACGCTTGGGCCTTCCCGGCCTTCAAGAAACCGGCGGGCACGACGAACCCGTTTGAGATCGACCTCGATGGCCTCTCGTCCGAGGAAATGGACGCGATCCTCGAGTTTGCCTTTCAACGCTATTTCAACGACAGCGGCATGTTCGGCACCGTGGCCGATGGTCTGGCGCGGGCCGAGCAACTCAAGCGCATCGGCGTGGATGAGATCGCCTGTCTGATCGACTATGGCATTCCGACCGACAAGGTGATGGCGGGGCTTGCGCCCTTGGCCGAGGTGTTGCACCGCGCCAATGCGGGCGGGCAACCGGCGGCGGATGACCACTCCATCGCCGCGCAGATCATCCGCCACGGGGTGACCCATCTGCAATGCACGCCTTCGATGGCGCAGATGATGGTGATGAACGACGAGGCGCGCGGCGCTTTGGCGCGGATCAAGTCGCTGATGATCGGGGGGGAGGCGCTGCCCGGCACCCTGCTGCGCGGGCTGCGCGCGGCGACCCCGGCGCAGATCCAGAACATGTATGGCCCGACTGAGACGACGATCTGGTCCACGACCCATATGCTCGAGAGTGCCGAGGCCAGCACCGCGCCCATCGGCAGGCCAATTGCCAATACGCGGGTTCATATCCTCGACCCCGCGCGGCAGCCGCTGCCCATCGGTGCTTCGGGGGAGCTTTGGATCGGGGGCGATGGCGTCACGCAGGGCTATTGGCAACGGGCCGAGATGACGGCGGCGCGTTTCATCGACGATTCTTTCACCGGCAGGGGCCACCTTTACGGCACGGGCGATCTGGTGCGGATGGACGCCGAGGGCGTGCTGCATTTCGAGGGCCGCGCCGATGCGCAGGTCAAGATCCGTGGCCACCGGATTGAGCTGGGCGAGGTTGAGGCGCGTCTCGCCGAATTGCCGGGCGTGCGCCAAGCCGTGGCGGTGCTGCGCGAGGATGCCGGGCAGGGCGGCGCGCAGTTGATCGGCTATGTGGTTGCGGAAAAGACGGTTGATAGCGACGCCGCGCGGCGGCAATTGGCCGCGCATCTGCCTGATATCATGGTGCCGCAGGCCATCGTCACACTCTCTGCCATGCCACTGACGCCGAACAAGAAAATCGACCGCAAGGCGTTGCCCGCCCCGACCCGACAAAGCGCGCCCACAAATGCCACGCCGCAGGCCGAGACGCCCGCGGTCGGCAGCCAAGCGGCGATCGCGCAGGTCTGGAGCGCACTTTTGGGGGTAGGGGACATTCGCGACGAGGATAACTTCTTTGCCCTCGGCGGCCACTCGCTGCTGGCGGTACAGGCGCATCGCGACATCAAGGCGGCTTTGGGCGTCAGCGCGCTGTCGATCACCGATATCTTCCGTTTCCCGACCCTTGCCGGACTGGCGGCACATATCGACGGGCTGGGGGGCAAGATCGCCGCACCGGCCAAGACGCCTTCTGCCGCCGAGCCCCCCGCGCGGTCCGAGACCATGTCGAAACGTCGCCTCATGCGGGCCGCGCGTGGCCGCGGGCGGGGTTGAGGTGACGGCGGAGGGCGAGATCAGGACGGCCGTTCAGGCTCTTTTCGATCTGCCGGTCGCCGTCGCCGTGACCCGCCCCGGCAGAGCCTATCCGCCCTTGCTGGCGGGCGAAGCCGCCCTCATCGCACGGGCACAGCCCAAACGGGTCGCCGAGTTTACCGCCGGACGCCACGCCGCGCGGGAGGCGATGCAGGCGCTTGGCCATCCGCCCGCGCCGGTGCTGGCCAGCCCCGACCGCGCGCCGATTTGGCCACCCGGCCTGACCGGCTCAATCAGCCACTGTGCCGATTGGTGCATCGCGGTTCTGGCGCGCAGGGCAGAGGTGGAGACCCTCGGCGTCGATATCGAAGACGACAGCCCGCTGGCCGCAGACCTGCTCACCGAAATCTGCCTTCCGGCGGAAATCACCCGCCTCGGCGGTGCGGACCTAGCGGCTGCGAAACGTATCTTTTGCGCCAAGGAGGCGGCCTATAAGGCGCAGTACCCAGCGACCAAGGCGCTTTTTGGCTTTGATCGGCTTGAGGTCACCCTATCTGGCGGTAATACCACCTTCGACGCGCGATTTACCCAAGACACAGAGGGCTTTAGCCGCGGCGATAAGCTGCGGGGGCGGATCGCGTCGGTGGCGGGCCACCTTGTCAGCGGGGTGGCGATTGGGCAGATTGATCGCAAAGGAGCTTGATCTCATGGTCGCACTCTCACGCCGTCTCTTTTTGGGGGGCGCCGCGCTTGCCAGCCTCGGCGGCGGGTCTTGGGTCTTTCGCCGGGCACAGTTGCAGGGCCGGGCGGAGGAACTCTATGCCCCGCCGCTGAGCGCGCCTTCGGGGCCAATGCAGGTCTATCATCTGGGGCATTCGCTGGTGGGCCGCGACATGCCCGCGATGTTGGCGCAGTTGGCGGGGGCGGGGCATAGCTATCACAGCCAGACCGGGTGGGGCAGTTCGCTGCGCGACCATTGGGAGCCGGATGTGCCTGTGAACGGGTTCGCGCGGTCCAACGATCACGCGCAGCATCGGCCCGCCCGGGCGGCCATCGGCTCGGGCGATTACGACGCGGTGGTGCTGACCGAGATGGTCGAAATTGCCGATGCCATCCGCTATCACGACAGCCCCGACTACCTTGCCCATTGGGCGCGGCTGGCCCATGCCGCCCGGCCCGACACCCGCGTTTACCTCTATGAGACATGGCACCATACAGATGACGGCTACGGGTGGCTGAAGCGCATCGACCGGGACTTGGAGAAATACTGGCGGCGGCAGGTGATCTACCCCGCCTTGCAGGAAGCGGAGGTGCCCATTCATCTGATCCCCGCGGGGCAGGTCATGGCGGCCTTTGTCCGGGCGGTCGACGCCGCTGGCGGGGTGGGTGGTATCATCAGCCTGCATGACCTCTTTTCGCGCGATGAGAATGGCCGCCCCGATACGATCCACTTTAACGATCAGGGGGCTTACCTCGTGGCGCTGACCCATTACGCGACCCTCTATCACCGCGACCCGGCGGGGCTGCCGCACGAACTGCTGCGCGCCGATGGCACCCCGGCGCAGGCGCCAAGCGCGGAGGCCGCACGGCTGATGCAGCGGGTGGTCTGGGACGTGGTCCGCGCCCATCCAGACAGCGGGGTCGCGGCATGAGCGGTCTGGGCGGGCTGTTCTCGGTCTTGATGGTGGGCCACAGTCTTTTCGGGGCCGACGGGCCGGATATGCTGCAAGAGGCGCTGCGCGCCGGGGTGGGCCAAGGCGAAGTGCGCGCGCAGATCATCAACGGCGCGCCCCTGCGCTACAATTGGGATGAATCGGACCGGGCCGAGGGGGTAGATGCCCGTGCGCTGCTGCCCGAGGGGGACATCACCCATCTCATCCTGACCGAGGCGATCCCGCTGGCCAATCACACCCGCTGGTCGGACACCGAAGTCTATGCGCAGGCCTTCTTTGATCTTGCGGCGGCGGCCAATCCGGAAGTGAAAGTCTATCTGCAAGAGACATGGCATTCGCTGAAAAGCGGCAGCGGGGAGGCGGTGGCCTATGACGATCACGCCCATATCCCGTGGCGCGAGAGGTTGGAGAGCGATCTGCCCGCGTGGGAGGGGATCGCATCGGCGGTGCGCGCGGGGCGCAGTTCGGAGAAAGCGACGATCGAGGTGATCCCAGCCGGGCAAGCGATGGCCCGGCTGTATGATGAGCTCGCTGCCGAAAACCTCCCCGGGCTGACCGGGATCGACGCGCTCTTCGCGGATGACATCCATCTGAACGACCTCGGCCACTACTTCGTCGCCATGGTGCAATATGCCACGCTGACGGGCAAAGACCCGCTGGGTCTCCCGACGGATTTTAACGATCGCTGGGGCAAGGCTTTCGACACGCCCCAGCCTGATCTTGCCCGTGCCCTGCAACGGGTGGCCTGGGAGGCGGTGCAGGACTATCAGGGCGGTGCCGTGATGCCAGCGCCCCCCGCGACGCGGCCCGTCGCCGAGGACAACGCGCAGACCGCGCCGATTGCCCCGACCGGCCCGCCTGCGCAGACCCCGGTCAGCGATGCGCCCAAGACCGCGAAGCCCCTCGATCCGCCAACGCCATTTGAAATTACGACCCCGGAAGAGGCCGTTGCGGGCACCCGCGACATGGGCATCGGCCTCGCCGCCATTGCGGATTGGAGCGTGCAGGCGCCTTTCCTCGACCTGATGAAAACCGCCCGCCCGTGGCTTGGCCATGTGGCCGGGCGCTTTGGCGGGATGGAATATGCGCAGTTGGTCGAAGGCGGCTATCTCGATGCCGAGGGCTGGCCGGTGAAGATAACGCGCGAACTTGGCAGCATCGGCACGCTGATCCTCACCGACATGCCGGCACAGGCGACGACGCTCAAGGGCCGCTATCTGCTGCGCTTCGAAGGGCAAGGCGTGATTGAGGTCACGGGCCGGGCCGAGAATGTACGCTATGGCAAGAACGAGGTGCGGTTCGACTATGCGCCGGGGCCGGGCAGTGTCGACATTCGCATTCAACGCATGCACCGCAGCGACCCGCCGCGTGAGATCACCGTGGTCCGCGAAGACCGCGTCGCCGATTACGACGCCGGGGCGCGTTTCAACCCTGATTGGACGCGGCATCTGACGGGGATGAAGGTGCTGCGCTTCATGGATTGGATGGCCACCAACGACAGCCCCATCGCCACTTGGGAGGACAGTCCGCGCCCCGAGGACGTAACCTATGCCCTGCGCGGCGTCCCGGTGGAGGTGATGGTCGCATTGGCCAATGAACTGGGGATCGACCCGTGGTTCAACATGCCGCATCTGGCGGATGATGGCTATGTGACCGCCTTTGCGACCTATGTCGAAGAGGCGTTGGAGGGCGAGCGCAAAGCCTATGTGGAGTTCTCGAACGAGGTGTGGAACTGGCAATTCGCCCAGACCCAATGGGCCGATGAGATGGCGCAGGCCCGCTGGGATGAGGCCGAGAAGGGGATGCAGTTCTACGGCCTGCGGGCCGCCGAAGTGGCGCGCATCTGGACGGATGTTTTCGGCGGTGAGGCCGAGGCGCGGTTGCGCAATGTGATCGCGAGCCAAACCGGGTGGTTAGGGCTTGAGCGCGAAGTCTTGGACGCGCCGCTTTACGTGGCCGAGCAGGCGGGCAACAGCGCCCCCGCCACGGCCTTCGATGCCTATGCGATCACCGGGTATTTCGGCGGCGTGCTGGGGTTGGAGGAGAATGCCGAATTGGTCAGCGGCTGGCTGGCCGATAGCCTTGCCAAGGCCCGCGCCGAGGGGGAGGCGCAGGGGCTGAGCGGCGCGGCTTTGGCCGATTATATCGCGGCCCACCGCTTTGATGCGGCAACAGCCCTTGCGGCGCAGGACCTGCGCAACGGGGGCACCAGCGGTTTGGAGACCGACACGCTGGCCGATCTCATTGGCCGCGTTTGGCCCCATCACGCTGCCGTGGCGCGGGCGCATGACCTCGATCTGGTGATGTACGAAGGCGGCAGCCATGTGGTTGGCCTTGGGGCGCAGGTGAATGACGAAGGACTGACCGAGTTCTTTCACCATCTGAATTACTCCGCAGAGATGGGCGCGCTCTATACCGATCTGATGGCGGGCTGGCGGGCTGTTGGCGGGCAGCTTTTCACCCATTACTCCGACGTCTACGCCCCGACGAAATGGGGCTCTTGGGGGGCGCTGCGCTATCTGGCGGACGACAATCCGCGTTGGCACGCTTTGGCCGCATGGAATTGAACAACGGCGCGTTCCACGGGGTGAGCGTGTTGATCCCCGCCCATGATGAGGCCGACTGGCTGCCCGCCTGCCTTGATGCGCTCTGCGCTTCCGCGCCGCTGGCAGGGCCGGTTGAGGTGATCGTCGTGGCCAATGGCTGCTCGGACAACACTGCCGAACTTGCCCGCGCGGCGATCCCGTCATTCGAGGTGCGGGGCTGGGTGTTGCGGGTGCTGGAACTAGCCCAAGGCGGCAAGCTGGGCGCGTGGAACGCGGGCGAGGCGGCGGCGCGGGGGGCGGTTCTGGTCTATCTCGACGCCGATGTGCTGGTGTCACCGCCCTTGCTGAGCCAGTTAGAAGAGGCGCTGGCGGGGGACGCGCCGCGCTATGGCAGCGGGGTGCCACGGGTGACGACCTCGGGCGATTGGGTGACGCGCCATTACACGCGGTTCTGGCGGACGACCGGTTTCATGACCCATGGCGTGCCGGGCTTTGGTGTCTTTGCGATGAACCGCGCCGGGCGGGCGCGGTGGGGGGCGTGGCCCGATATCATCTCGGACGACACTTTCGCGCGGCTGAACTTTCGCCCCGAGGAGCGTATCGCCGTGCCCGCCCGCTATGACTGGCCGATGATCGAAGGTTTCGCGCCACTGGTGCGGGTGCGCCGGCGGCAGGATGCAGGCGTGGCCGAGGTCGCGCGGCTGTTCCCTGAATTGATGCGCAATGACGATCCCCATGACCGACTGCACCCCTTTTGGCGGCGGGCGCTGGCCGATCCCTTGGGCGCGCTGGTCTTTGTTGCCGTGCGGCTTACGATCCATGCGCCGGTTTTGCGCAGCTCCAACCGTTGGGTGCGGGGGCGCTAGCGGGCGGCTTCTTGCATGTGCTGGGCGAGTTTCGCCGCCTCGCGGGCGACATCATGGCGTGCAAAGACCCGCGTGCGGGCTTTCGTCCCCATTTCCTCTAACGCGGGGAGGGGGGCGTCGTGCAGGGCGGCCATCGCCTCGGCCAAGGCCGCCACATCGCCTGCGGGCACCAGCCATCCGGTCTCGCCCGGCTGCACCAATTCCGGCGTGCCTGCGATATAGGTAGCGATCACCGGGCGCGCGGCGGCCATCGCCTCCATCACCACGATGGGCAGGCCTTCGGCGAAACTGGGCATCACAAGCGCATGGGCGGCGCCGAGTTCCGCCGTCACGCGGGCTTCATCGACCCAGCCGGTCAGGGTGACGCGTTCTTGCAGGCCGTGGCGGGCGATTTCGGCCTCGATCGCGCCGCGCAGGGGGCCGTCGCCGATCAGGGTCAGATGCAGAGCGGGGTGGCTCTCGCGGAGCCGGGCCATGGCATCGATCAGGGCAAGCTGGCCTTTTTGTTCCACGAAACGTCCGATGGAGACGAGGCGGCGCGGGCCATCGGGCAGGGGGGCGGGGGCCGTGAATTTGGCGGGCTCAATGCCGCAATGCACGACCTTGATGCGCGGCCAATCCGCCGGGTCGGCCCAACGGCACAGCTGGCTGCGCCCGAACTGGCTGATCGCCACGGCAAAGGCCGCGTGGTGGGTTTTCGCACCGAGCGAAAGGGCGCGCGGGCTGTCGAATTCCTCGGGCCCGTGGGTGGTGAAACTATAGCGCGGCCCGCCCAACCTGTGGCAAAGCATCGCGACCATCGCGGCGTTGGTGCCGAAATGGGCGTGCAGATGTTGGATGTCGCTGCCCTCAAGCCGGGCGCGCAGATAACAGGCCTCGGCCAGATAGATCAGATGGCGCGCGCGCCCCGTCTCGGCCCGCCGGGCGGCTTGCCAGACATCGCGCAGCGCTTGGCCGAACCGCCGCGGCGCGCGCAGCATCATGCGCAAACTGGCACGGGCGAGGACGCTGCCACCGGCGGCCAGCACATAGTGCGTGGCTGCCATCTCGGCCTTGTCTTGTGGATCGACCAGCGGCACATCGGGGCCACGCATGGCGAAACGTTTCACCTCATGGCCTGCCGCTTCCAGCGCCGCGATCTCGCGCCGGATGAAGGAATGCGAGGGCTGCGGATAGGTGTTCAGAATATAGGCGATCTTCACGGGCGGTGCGGCCTTGGCTTGGGGCTGATAAACCTTGTTACCCGCCCGCTTGCCACTGGCACAAGGGCGGGCAAGGCTTTAGGCTCTCGCAGAGAACTGGCAGAGGCGCAGCAACGGGTGTTTTCCAAGCTTTCCCAAGCGGTAACGGGCAATCGCCTGATGGCACGGGCGCTGCGCTCGACCTCGTGGATCATCTTGGGCTACGGCGGGTCGCAGGCGATCCGGCTGGCGTCGAACCTGATCCTGACGCGGCTGCTGTTCCCCGAAGCCTTTGGCCTGATGGCGCTGATACAGGTGGTGATTGTCGGGCTGACGCTGTTCTCGGACGTGGGCATCGCCCCCTCCATCGCGCAGAGCAAGCGTGGCGATGATCCGGATTTCCTGAACACCGCTTGGACAATCCAAGCGATCCGGGGGGCGTGTCTGTGGCTGGCCGCCTCTGCATTAGCATGGCCAGTGGCGGCGTTTTACGACGAGCCGCTCCTGCTGACCTATCTCCCCATCGCGGCGCTGAGCCTTGTGGTGGCCGGGTTCAACCCAACGCGGATCGAAACGGCGCATCGGCATCTGCAAATGGGGCGGCTGACGCTGCTGGACCTGACATCGCAGGTAATGGGCATCGCGGTGATGATCTTGGGCGCGGCGCTCTATAAATCGGTGGCGGCGCTGGTGGTCGGCGGTGTGGTGAGCGCCTTGGCGAAACTGGCGCTGACCCATGCCTTCCTGCCGGGGCCGGGCAACCGCTTTCGCTGGGAGCGTCCGGCGGTGCGCGAATTGGTGCATTTCGGCAAATGGATCTTCCTGTCGACCATGTTCTGGTTCTTTGCCAGTCAGGGCGACAAGGCGATCTTGGGCAAGTTCCTCTCGCTCGAAGGGTTGGGCATCTACAATATCGGCTATTTTCTGGCCAGCTTTCCGCTGCTGCTGGGCCAGAATGTCACCGGGCGGGTGATGATCCCAATCTACCGAGAGGCGGGGGGCGGCGATCATCCCAAGCTCAAGCGGATGCGCTATGGGCTAAGCGGCGGGTTACTGGCGCTTTTGGTGGTCATGGCGCTGGCGGGGCCTTGGTTGGTCTCAATCCTCTATGACCCGCGCTATCTGCAAAGCGGCGCGATTCTGGTGATGCTGGCGCTGGCGTTGATGCCGCAGGTGATCGGGATGACCTATGATCAAGCGGCTTTGGCCGCGGGGGATTCGCGGCGGTTCTTCATCTCTTCGGCCTCAAGGGCCAGCCTGCAAGTGGGGCTACTGCTGGCGGGGGTGATCACCGCCGGTCTGCCGGGAGCGCTGATCGGTTTGGGGGCCGCGATGGTGCTGTCGCATCTAGTGCTGATCTGGCTCGCAAGGGCGCATGGCGTCTGGGACGCGCGGCATGATCTGACCTTCGCCCTCTTAGGGCTGGCGCTCGGTGCGCTGGCGCTTTGGTTGCATTGGGATCGGGTGCTGGGGCTGAGCGCCACAGTCTAAGCGGTTCAGCCCTTTTGTTTGCGGGCCATGCGCGCGGCGCGGCCCTCTTTGCCGGCCTTCAAGCGTTCCTGCCATACCTTGCCCAAGGTGCGGCGCTTTTCGCGGGGGCTGAGGTCGGGGATCGAGACGACAGGGATCAACCCCGTCTCGCGCGTCATTTGCCGGGCTGAGCGGATCACCGGGCGGCGCAGTTCCAGCAGGAAAGCCACGATCAGCGCCAGCGCCAAGCTGGCCATCCCGCCCACCGCCGCGCGTTTCTTGCGGCTGAGCGATACGGGGTAATCAGGCAGTTCGGCCTGCTCCAAGGTGATCAGCTTCTCGCCCCGCTGATCGGATTCGAGAGAGAATCCCACCTCCGCCTCATTCCGGCGGGCGGTGATCACCTCCAACTGGTCTTGCAACTGGGTCAGACGGCGTTCGAACCGGGCCAGCTCCCGCTCGACCTCGGGCGAGGTTTGTAGGCTGGCGGTCAGGGTCTCGCGCTGTTCTTGCAGCAGATCGCGCTGCGTGGTCAGGCTTTCGAGCGTGGCATCCAGCTCGGCCTGTTCGCGGGCGATGGTGGCGGCGCGGGCATCGGGGTTGACCCGATCGCGCGCCAGCCGCGTGGCGATGATTTCACGGTCAAGTTCAAGAATGGCGTCATTGAGGCTGCTGATCTCGCCGCGGCGAAACTCAAGACTGCCTTCGAGCGACAGGTCGTTTTCGGCCCGGTAATCGGCCAGTTCGGCCTCAAGCTCCGAAATGTCGCGGATCAGGTTCTGCTCTTGGCGCTGGAAAAACTCCAAGGTTTCTTGCGTCTGGCTCTGGCGTCGGGCGGCGGACATCTGACGCGTGCGGTCGGCGAATTCGCGGGCCACGGCCTGCGCATCGGTGGGGTTGTCCATCTCGGCGGTGAAGGTCATGACCGAGATGGTCCCGTCATCCGCATAGCCTTCGCGCGGGGCGGCGACGCCGGTGATGGTGACCGAACGGCGTAGCAGATCGACTTTTTCGGACATGCGCAATGCGGTCAGATCGTCATAAAGATCAAAGCGTTGTATGATATCGACCAAAGTGCCGCGCGCCATCAACTGCTGTTCGATCAATTGCAAACGCCGCGCCGAAGACCCTTCGACCGTAGAGGGGGCCAGATCATTGGCGATCTTGGGCTGCTCGATCTGGATGACTTCGGAGGATTGGTAGACATGCGGCGTCGCAAGCGCCCAATAGACCGAGGCGATACAGCCCAGAAGCGTGATCAAAATGATCACGCCCGCGCGGCGGCGGATCATGTCGATGAAGTCATCGAATGTATAGATCGGTCCCATGTGCCTCTTTCCAACCTGCCCAAAGCCCCCGACCGTTGCCCGGCGGAGTTTCCCCGCCTAGATCAGATGACTTGGGCGATAATAGGGCGCAAGCAAGGACGGCGACAGGGGGTGTCAGGCATATTTCGGCAGGCTAGAGGCCCGCGCCCGGTTCAGCACAATGCCCAAAAGCGGAACCTGACCTTCGAGCATCCGTTCGCACTCGCGCAGGTGACGCGCCATGGTCTGGCTGCCGTCTGAGATCAGCAAAACACCGTCTAGTTGCGGCAAGAAGGCCGAGAGATCGTCATGCTCCAGCATCGGCGGCATGTCGTAAAGGACGATTTCCGGCTGGAGGGAGGCCCGCAGGCGCAGCAGGGTCTCCGCCGTGGCGCTGTCTTGCAAGATTTCGGCGGCGTTCACTTCGGCCCGGTCGTTCAGGCCGAGGGCAAGCGTATCGCTTACCCGCAGCATCCCCTTGCCGAGGTCGGCACGGCCACTGAGCAGATCGCTCATCGCGCCGGGGGCCTGCATGTCGAACGCACGGGCCAGACCGGGGCTGCGCATGTTCATGTCCATTAGCACGGTGCGCGATCCCGGCACGCGCGACAGGCTCAGCGCCAGATTGGTGGCCGAAAAGCTGTTGCCGCAGCCCGAGGTGGGGGCGGTGATGGCGATATTGACCCAGCGATGCTCTAACGTGGTTTGACGCAGGCGCGTGCGCAGCAGGTCAAAGGCCCGCGCGGCGGCGCTGTTGCGATGATCGTCGACCAGCGGCATGTCGCCGCCGGGGCCGGGGGTGGCGATGGGCAAATCTTGCCAGCGCGGCGCGCGGTCGTCACCGATGTAGCGGGAAACGGCAGGGGCGGCGGGCAGGCTGTCTTCAAAGGTCAGGTCGCCTTCGGAGAAATCGCCGTCGAACTCATCTTCATGGTCGATCACGGTGCGGCGCGGGCGGATGCTGTGGCGCATCCCCGGGCCGCCGAACTGCGCCGTCACATCGCTGTTGTCCGCGCCGAGGGCATCGGATGCGTAGAGGTCTCTCATCGTCTTCCCTTTCGATTTCTTGAACATGAGGCGCTGGATTTCTCGTAATTGCCGGGCGCGGCGAGCATCGCTCAGCACCCGGTTCGGCGCAAGACGACGCCGACGGTTTTCAGCAAAATGGTCAGGTCCATCGGCAGCGACAGATTGCGGCGATAGGCGGCGTCGACCTCATTGCGATAGGTGAAACGGCTGTTGTTACGGGCCGAGACCTGCCACAGCCCAGTGATGCCAGGGCGCAGCGCGAAATAGGCTTTCGCATCGCCGTACATTTCAAGCTGGTCGGGCATCATCGGGCGCGGGCCGATCAGGCTCATGTCACCTTTGAACACGTTCCACAGCTGCGGCAGCTCATCCAGCGAGGTGGCGCGCAGAAAAGCGCCGACCCGCGTAATGCGCGGATCGTCCTTGAGCTTTTGCATCTCGTCCCATTCGGCCCGTATCGCGGGGTTCGCGGCAAGGTAGCTCTCCAGCACCGCGTCGGCATCGCGCACCATGGTGCGCAGCTTCAGGATGGAGAATCCTTTGCCCCCCCGGCCAAGGCGCTTTTGCGTATAGAAGGGCTGACCGCTTTCGATCCACAGCGCCAGCGCGCAAAGCGCGATGATCGGCAGGGCGATGGGCAGGGACGCGAGGATCAGCAGCCGGTCGAGAAGCGGTTTCGCGTAGCGGCCATAAAGGCCGGTCGGACGCAGACGAAGGGCCGCCAGCGCCCGCGGCGCGGGCAGCACCGCAGTCCCCGCCATGGCGGGCTGTGCACGGCCCAGCACAGGACCGGCGATCACTTCCATCGAGCCATAGGCATGGCTGTGTGCGTCAAAGTACTTCATTCCAAACCCCCCAGGGTTCAATCGCATTCATTCGGACCGTTTCGGCCACGGCGCCTTCGCACCGCTCCGTCTCAACGACCTATCCGGCCTATACGTTCAGGTAGGATATGTATCATTTGTTACCACCTTTTCGCCTTATTCGATCCTTTTTCTCAGAAACAGACTGTTTCGCGGGGCGGCGGGCAGGTGGGAATTTAGGAGTGAGTTGAGGGCCTTATGGGGGCGCCATGGGGTGCAGATGTGTGGCGTTCGATGGTGGAGGGGAGGGCGTGCGCAGGCGTAGATGAGATATTAAGTCGTTAATAAATATGAGACTTATAGGGTTCTGAAGTTCCGGGTAATCATCTGTCTTAGGTGTCGGCCACTAAGCTTATGTGCCTTCGGATAGCGAGGTTGCAGAGGCACAAGCCACCAGCCATCGCGCAATTCTCACAATAATGTCAGGGCGATAAATGGGCGACAGTTGGGCGCAGGGCGCAGGCGGGCAAGCGCCAAAACCCCGGATCAGCTGCGCGATTCCGAGGGGATTCTTTAGTGCCTCTGGAGGCTTGTCTTTGAATTCTGGAGAAGAAAAGTGGCAGCCCGTAGGGGAATCGAACCCTGAGCATAAGTAGCTGATTTTTAACAACACAGTGTCCCACGCCCTCCCTTAACGAAGCCTATAGAATTCAATGGTCTATGAGATGGGTGTCCCACGCCGCTGGGTGTGTCCTTGAAGTGTCATTCACCAAGGCTTCGGTCGTCCGGGTGCTATAAAGGCAGCTGAGTGTGTTTCGCCCGATGGGCCGACGAGATCATCTCTCACTGCGACGCCGAAGTATAAACGCTGCCAAACCTACCTTAACCGCCTTTAGTTAGCTCTATAGACGAAGTCCTGTAGCGCAGAAGGGATTTAGGAAGTTCATCGACCCCTAATCCAGGGCTATGTTGCAGTTTCCATTTTCCATCTTTCACATGGTGGGTGGTCGACACGATCTCTTCCCGTAACGGGTTAGGATTAACATCAAGTTCCAGAATTCCATCTCCACCCACGCTGGCCAGCAGCTCTGCTGAGGCCGCCAATCCAATTCCGCCGCCTAAGTAATGAGGGCAGTACCGTTTGCCATAGGCTAACGTGGCTGATCCGATTCGGTAGCATCCGCTAAGGCCGCCCCACTTGATGACATCCGGCTGAAGCACGGCCATGGGACTCTTCGTAATTGCATGTGCGAAATTTCGATAACCCGAAATATTCTCACCGCCCGCAAGCGGAACATCAATCATATCCGCTAACCGATCCAAGTCCGAAAGCGGCGCGTAAGCTGGCATAGGCTCCTCTGCCCACATAAGCTCATCTGCGCTGAAACTTTGCAAAAAGGCACTTGCTTCAGCAATTGACCATCCCTGGTTCGCATCGATGGCTAAAGTTTGGTCCGAAGCAAGCTCCGACAGGATTTCCTTAACGGCAGCGGTCTCATCGGGCCCAAACCCAACTTTCACTTTGAAGATGCTGAAACCGTTGGAAGCAGCATTCTGGATAATTTCCTGAGCTGCATGTAGGTGTATTCCACTGGCGTAAATTGGAACAGCAGCGGGCGCATTACCGTTCAATAGTTCCCGGACTGGCAAACTTGCCCTTCTTGAAAACAGATCCCACATCGCTATGTCGAGCCCGGCAATCACCTGTCTGAACGGCCCTTCCTCGCCGCATTGCAAGGCTCTTATTTGGGTTGCGCGATCCAAAAACTTGAACAGGTCCCCTGGCGCTTCAAATCGTCGCCCCATGATAAGCGGCGCGATATCATCGCGTAACAAGTTGACCCGGTGTTCGGCTCCCGCAGACGGCCAGTTTGCAAAGACTTCTCCCCAGCCGAATGCCCCATCTTCCGTTTCAAGGCGAACAAAGACAGCCGGCCGGTCCCGCATGATTCCGAATGAAGTCTCCACGGGAGTGTCGATCGGAGCGCGATATGCGAAAGCATTAATCCGGGTAATAGACATTCCCGTATTCATGCCAAGAGGTCCATATCTAAGCGGATATAGTCGCCTCGATAGACCACATCTGCCAAATATATTATGGTTCCATCGTTGTCACACAACACTCGGCGTACTTCGGCGATCGGCGCACCTATTTCCAGATCGATCAGCTTCGCGGTTTCCATGTCACACCGATCGATGAGCAGCGTTTGACGCGCTGTTGCGACGTTAATTTCGGGTTCATCCCAAAGCACTGGTAGAGCAAGGTCTTTCCGCAACCGAGCTTCATGCTTTTCGAAAATGGGCTTAGCGAAGTAGAGGGTAATAATGCAATATGGCTTTGCTTTACGCGCATGCACGCGGCGCAGCATGTGATATCCGCTATCGCATATTGACCCATCGTAGTCACCTTCTGGAAGGTTTGCCTCTGTGTCATCCAAGAGGATAAGGTCGGCCTCGTCACCGCGATACATCTCTACAAGGTCTGTTAGGCTGGTTTCGACCTTGAGTGGGCGAAGGCCATCTGGTCTCGCGAGAACGGTAGTCCCGCGGCCACGTTGTGCAAAAACCAGTCCTTCTTCTTCAAGTATTTTAATTGCTTGGCGTACTGTAACTCTCGAGACTTTGTACTCTGAGGTAAGCTGTTCGATGGTTGGCAGCTTTTCGCCTTCCGCCCAAACGCCGCGAGCAAGCCGCTGTCGCAATACTTCTGTCAGTTGGAGATAGAGAGGGGATCGTCCCTGTCTCAATGGCGTTTGGCTCATTTCAAAGAGGCCTCGTGGTCAAAAAAGTTGTATAGTCCTATTGTTAGCACTTTATGCTTGTATGCAACCCCGAATCGCACTTATGTCTATAAGTAGAACTTTAGAATTAATCGCGGGGTCGAGGCAGTGCAGGGATATGACTATGTCATAGTTGGGTCGGGTACCGCAGGCTCCACCCTTGCGAACCGCCTCTCCGCAGGCGGTCACTTCAGCGTCCTCGTTCTTGAAGCGGGTGGGGAGGATCGCGGATTTTGGCTCAAACTTCCAGTTGGCTATTTTCGTTCAATATATAATGAGCGTGTTTCACACCTTTACCGAAGCCAACCTGATGATGGGATCGCTGGACGGCAAATGGATTGCCCTCGTGGTAGGGTGGTAGGCGGCTCCTCTTCGATAAATGGGCTTATTTATATCCGGGGTCAGCGCGAAGATTACGACGATTGGGCCGCCCTTGGCGCAGATGGATGGGGCTACGGAGACGTGCTGCCCTATTTTCGAAGCGTAGAGTCTTATCAAGGTCCGCCTTCCCAGTTCCGTGGAGCTCATGGACCTCTAAGCATTTCGGACCTTCGTAATGAGAATCCTGCCTGTCATGACTGGCTCGAAGCCGCAAGAAATGCGGGCTACCCCAGTAATTTAGACTTTAATGGTGCTGAGTCCTATGGCGTGGGAAGCTATCAACTGACGCTGCGGGGAAGATGGCGTGATAGTGCAGCTACGGCATTTCTAAAGCCAGCGTTAACCCGCAAAAATTTGACCCTTCGAACGCGAGCTCAGGTTACGCGGATCCTATTTGAAGGCGATCGCGCGGTTGGAGTGGCCTACTTAAAAGAGGGAAGGGAGTATGAGGTACGCGCTGACCAAGAAGTGCTGCTTTGCGGTGGAGCTGTGCAAACTCCTCAGCTGCTCCAGCTCTCGGGCATAGGGCCTGAAACCGTTCTCGAAAAGGCGGGAATTAAGCCGCAACATGTCTCGCCAGAGGTGGGGAGGAACCTGCAAGACCACCTCCAGATGCGTACCATAGTTGAATTATCGGACAAAAAAGACTCTCTAAACGATCATGTGTGGAATCCGCTTAAGCTTGCGGGCATCGGACTGGATTGGCTTTTTAATGCGCGGGGGCCCTTGACTGTTGGGGCCGGGCAGGTCGGTGGTGCGGTGCGAACAAAGTATGCACAAGGCGATCGCCCTGATCTTCAGCTGTTTGTAATGCCTCTGTCGGTAGATAAACCGGGTGCGCCTCTTCACCGCTATTCCGGTTTCACCACTTCGCTATGGCAATGTCATCCTGAAAGCCGAGGTAGCATCCAAATTACGTCAGCCGATCCGTTTGCCGATCCCGAGATACGACTCAATTACCTTAGTACCCAGCGTGATCGGGATGTCATAGTCGAGGGTGTCCGGATCGTTCGACAGCTGTATAATGAGCAGCCTTTCCGCGATCGTTGGAAAAATGAAGTCGTGCCGGGGTCTGAGGTCCAGACTGACGAAGAGATCTTGGCAGCGGTCCGGCGTATGGCTGGTACGGTATACCATCTTGTTGGCACTTGCCGCATGGGCTCAGACGATTGCTCGGTCGTTGATCCTCAGCTCAGAGTGCGGGGCGTAAGAGGGCTCCGCGTTGTGGATGCCTCAGTCATGCCGAAAATCACTTCCGCAAATACCAATGCGCCGACGTACATGATCGCGGAGAAGGGAGCCGCAATCATTCTGGGAGAAGCTGGAGCAACCCATTTGCCCAGTAAAATTTAACAGGAGGAGGAAAATAATGAAACATTTCTTTAATGCTGCGGCAGTTGGTCTTGCGGGAGCGATATTCGCGCTGCCAGCTATGGCTCAGGAGCACAATCCGTTCGACTGGCGCTCGATCCCTGAGCAGGAAGATCAGATCACAATGAAGATTGGCCATTCGGTAAACATGGAATGGTCGTCACATACTGCAACGCTGAAAAGGTTTGCAGAATTGGTAGCAATCTATACCGACAACGAGATTCGCGGCGAAATTTACCCCGGCGCACAGTTGGGTGGAGAGCGCGAAATGTTGCAACAGGCACGTCAAGGTGCATTGCATGTTACCTTACCCGCGACCAACAACGCGGCAGCTCTCGCGCCTTCACTTAACGTGTTCATTCTGCCGTATCTCGCGACGTCAACTGACCAAGTAAACTATCTTCAGGACGAGTTGACGCCCTATCTCGTGCCGCGCGTCATTAAAGAGGCAGGTGTTCGCATCGTCGGATGGGAAAATTCGGGCTGGCGGTCGTTCTTTTACAAGTCCGACAATCCAATAGAAAAGCCCGCTGACCTTGCCGACTTGAAGATGCGTGTACCCCCTAACCCGATTATGATTGCCTCGTATGAGGCTTGGGGCGGCAAACCAACGCCAATCGCGTGGTCGGAGCTGTATAGTGCCCTTCAACAGGGTGTCGTCGAAGGGGGAGACAACCCGGTGCCCGACGTCATGGGCATGAAGTTCAATGAGGTAGTCAACCGTATGACCACCTTTCATTACACAATCTTAACTCACCCCATCATGGTTTCTGAACGGTGGTTCCAAGGTCTGTCAGAAGACCATCAAGAGGCAATCTTGCGAGCGGGTGAAGAGGCAACGCAGTATATTCGCTGGTGGCAACCTTTAGATGCCGAGCGTTATTGGGACATGGCACGCGAGGCCGGGATCGAAATAACAAAGATTGAGGATGAGACCGAGTGGATGGAGAAGGCTCGGGCCATCTGGCCGGATTACTATGACGCGATCGGACCGGATGGCGAACAAGTTGTCGAGAAGGCACGCGAAATCCTCGACGGTTACCCCGGCGACGAATGAAGCCTACATAAACGAAATTTCGTCAGCCCATCCGGGCTGACGGGAACTCGAATGATGGAGATCTGCTAAATGGCAATCCTGAGGACAATCTTGTTCATAATATCTGCAGCTGGGATTGCCCTAATGGTGGCTTCTCTTTTTCTGCAAGTGTCGGCGCGAGAATTAAATTTGGCAGTTGACTGGACTGAAGAGATTAGCCGGTTCGCCTTTATATCCATGGTGTTTTTTGCAGCTGCATACAGCACGCTGACTCGCTCGCACCTTCGTGTGACCGTATTCGCAGAGTTAATGATAAAGTGGATTGGTAAGCGTCCAATTCAATTTGTGCACACAATCATCTTACTCTGCTTCGCCGGGGTTATGGTGGTATTTTCAGGGCTCAATTTCCTTGATGGGCTAAAGTATCCCAATATTTCTCCGGCCATTGGGTTCAATCAAAACCACCTATTCGTGGCGATGTGTACTGGGTTCGTTGTCATATTCCTTATCCACCTTAGAGACCTATTGGTACTTATGACTGGGGGTACTCTTCATGAGTGATGTCGTCATAGTGCTTCTGACACTGTTCCCGATTTTACTACTGATCGGCCTACCGATTTATGCCGGGCTTGGGATTACAGGATTGGTAATCAGCTACATGACCGATGCGCCATTGGTCTTTGCCACCCAGAATGTACTAAATGGATTGGATAAATTTCCGCTTCTCGCCATTCCAGGGTTTATCCTTGCAGGTAACATCATGGAAAGGGGTGGAATCACTGGAGACATCATCGGCCTATTCCGAAGCGCGTTTGGCCATATTCCAGGCAGTCTCGGTCTGGTAACGATTTTTTCGTGTATGTTTTTTGCGGCAATATCGGGCTCAGGCCCCGGAACAGTTGCAGCGATTGGCGCGATCATGATTCCGGCGATGGTCAAGTACGGCTACCCGCCTGCATATGCCGCGAGCGTTTCGGCTACTGGCGGGACACTCGGTGTAATGATCCCACCTTCGAACCCCCTGATCATTTACGGTATTATTGCTAATGTCTCAATTGCGGATCTTTTCGCTGCCGGGCTCATTCCAGGTATCCTGGTTGCACTACTCCTTGCCGTAGTAGCTTATGTTATGGCGCTCCGTACGGGGGCTGTTATGCAGGCGCCAGTTGACGAACCGGGCGAAGAACCGAAACCTCGTATCCTCAAGCTTGTCTGGAATGCGAAATTCGCGCTTTTTCTACCACTTTTTATCCTCGGCGGTATTTATCTTGGGCTTTTCACACCTGTCGAAGCCGCAGTTTGCGCCGTAGTCTACGCCCTGATTGTAAGTGTTGTAGTGTATCGCGAGTTAACTTGGGCGCGGTTGATGGAAGCTTTCGAAAATGCGGTGCGCCTTTCCGGCGCCTTGATGATCATTGTAGCATGTTCCACACTTTTTGCGACAGTAATAACTTTGGAGCGTATACCGCAGGACGTGGTGGATGTGTTTGGAGGCCTCACTGATAGTCCGGTAAAACTGCTTATCCTGATTTGTGCGTTACTAATCGTAATTGGTACTTTCATGGAAACCATGAGTGCTATCATCATTTTGGCGCCGATTCTCGTTCCGCTGGTAAAAAGCTATGGGATTGATCCTGTTCATTTCGGAATCATTCTGATCGTGACAGTCGAAATCGCGTTCTTAACTCCTCCCCTCGGCGTAAATCTTTTCGTTGCGAGTTCGCTGGCCAAAATCCGGTTTGAAAAGGTCGCCGTAGCAATTTTGCCCTACGTGGCAACATTGGTCATCGCCATGCTGATCTTAATTATCATTCCCCAGATCAGTCTGTGGCTGCCAGAAACCCTTAGATCTCTCAGGTAGGTTATGTCTAAACTTAAAATTTCTAATCCAGCGCACCCCGAAAAAATTGTTGCGCATTACGACGAAACCGAAGCCAGTGAACTTGACGCAATAGTAGATAGAGCTCGGGAAGCTCAATTGACTTGGGCGCGGGTTCCTCAACCTGAACGTGGTCGCATCTTGGGTGCATTCTTTGATGCACTGGAGGCACGTACGGATGAGATTGCGGAGAGGATCACGTTGGAAATGGGTAAATTGCTTCGCGAATCCAAAGGTGAGATTGGTAAGGGTCTCGCAGAGGCCCGTGCAACGATTTCACGAGCTGGCGCTCCTCTGGGAGAGGTGCTGCCGTCACAAACCCACGGCGTGGGAGCATATTCAACTCGACGGCCACGCGGTGTCGTTCTTGGAATTAACCCATGGAATTTTCCATTCTCTACTCCAATACGCAAATTGGCGCCCGCGCTCCTCTATGGTAATGCGATCATATTAAAACCAGCCAGCCTATGCCCTGGGGCAGTGGTCCTCATCGAAGAAGTCGCGCGTGATTTTCTCCCTCAGGGATTACTGACAGTTGTAATTGGTCCCGGACGAATGGGACAGTTTCTTTGCGAGCACCCAGGTATTGATGCGGTCAGCTTTACCGGCTCCGTAGAAGTAGGCAAGAAAGTTGCGATCGCGGCAGTATCGCATTTGTCCGAAGTAAGCTTGGAGCTTGGGGGGAAAAACCCAGTCATCCTAAATGACACCTCGGATATTGGATCTGCGCTGGACCAGATAACTGCTGCAGCTATGGCAGTGTCGGGTCAGAGGTGTACAGCAATCAGCCGAGTCATTGTACGTGAGGAAATTTTTGATTCAGTTATCGACGGGCTGACACGCCGCTTTAGCGCTCTCAAACCCGGCGATGGTACCGACCCGAATAGCGGCCTCGCACCCTTGTCTTCAGGCCAACACCTGGAGGATGTTGCTGGTTTTGTCGATCGAGCCCGTGCTGCCGGTGCAACAATAGAAGTCGGCGGAACCTTAGTAGATACGAACTCCGGCGGCCATTACTACCCGGCGACTTTGATTTCGGGCGTGACGCCCGATATGGAGATCGCCCGCGATGAGGTTTTTGGGCCGGTTGTCGCTGTACTTCGCTATAAAGATATCGACGAGGCTCTCCAAATCGCCAATGGCGTTGCTTTCGGTCTATCTTCGTGTCTGTACTCCGAACAGAGCCCAGTGATCGAAGCATTTGTTAATTGTAGCGAAAGCGGAATGATCCACGTTAATGCTGGAAGCTTTCCCGAAAACCACATGCCGTTTGTGGGTGTCAAGGACAGTGCTCTCGGCGTGGGTGGATCAAACGGGGCATCGACCATTCAATTCTATACTACTGAGCATGCTGTCTACCGGAAAGACCGCGCATGACTGAAGAACGGGCAATCACTCGGGGGGGGCGTATGTCCTTAACTGTGCATACCGCAGATAATGTGACGACAGTGCTTGATGCGAAAGAGACGGTAAACCGTTTGGCTGACGGTAAAGACTGTGCATTAGGTGTCCCCTTTGGTCACAAAGTCGCAATCTGCGCAATTCGGAAGGGAGAACCGATCATTAAGTACGGTATCACCATTGGTACCGCGAGCGAAGATATCTGCATTGGAGAGCACGTGCATGTCCATAATGTGGCCTGAACCCGGTTTGGGTTGGGCGCGAACCGATAGCGCGCCAGGTATCAGAAATCATGTCATTGCTTTCTCAACGGTGGCACTGGCTGACCGTGCGGTGGCGATGGCCGCGGAGAGGGTTCCCGGGTCGCTTGAACTGCTGCCACAATTTGAACGAGGGCTTCGTGGAAATGATGCAACACTGCAGGCGGAGGTCATAAAACGAGTTGTGCAGCATCCCAATGTTGGCGCCGCTCTCGTTGTCACTCATGATCGCGCTGCTGCACTTGCGTTGGAAGCTGAGTTTTCAGTCCTTCCGAAGCCTATAAAAGTTTGTGCGTTAATGGGCTTCAGCGGTATGGAAAGTGCCGTTTCTGAAATGGCGAATTTGCTGGAATTTCTATCTGATCAGGCAGCACAGAATGAAAAGGTCGAACTTCAATGGAGAGATTTGACTGTTGCTTTGGAATGCGGTGGGTCGGATGCCACTTCTGCGATTTGCGCCAATCCTGCTATCGGGCGTTTTGTCGACCATCTTTTGTCCAGAGGTGGTCGCGCGATAGTGTCAGAAACAGCCGAGTTCTTAGGTGGCGAACATGTGGTTGAGCAGTCTTGCGATAGTCCTGCTATTGCTAAGGAAATAATCGCGCGAATTCAATCTGTTGAGAATCTGATGCTGGCCGATGGACACGATTATAGAGGTGTAAATCCTACGCAGGAAAATATCGAAGCTGGTCTGACTACGCTTACAGAAAAGACTATGGGCGCCTTGTGTAAAATCGGTAAAAATCGGTTTTCTGGCTGTCTTGATTTCGCCGAAGCGCCAGAAGGGCAGGGGTTATTCTTTATGGATACCCCGTTCTTTAGCCCAGTGTCATTGTCTGGAATGATATTGGGAGGTGCACAGGTTTCCTTGTTTGCTATGGGCGTCTTTAATCCTTCAGGAATGCCGCTTGCGCCGACCATCAAAATCTGTGGCAATACACGGACGTTAGAGGATTGGGGCGCGAGTATCGATATTGACGTAGCCCATATTCTTACCGGCGCAATAGATTTAGATGAGGCAGCACAACTAATTTCTCGATCTATTCGAAATCTATCTCTCGGAGAGAAAAGTAAAGCAGAGTTCTGGAGCGAAGGTCAGATGATTATCCCCCGCACAGCTCCAGCCCTATGACCTTTGTTCCGTGCTACTGAAGTCTGGCGGTAAGTTGGGTAAAACCACCATCAAAACATGCGATTACGAAACAACGTATATCTTTGGATAGCACCAATTCCAGCGCATCCAGTGCCACAAGTATGTCAGCGGCGTTCTTACCGGTTTCCCCACGCAGCACTCGGTAGCCAATTGCACCATGCCGGCCAGAGGGGGTAATCCCCCCCGATCTTAAGGGGATGCGGAAGTAGAATTTTCTCGGCAGGATGAACGAGGAGATTCCGATGAAGAAGACACGTTTTACCGAG
>NZ_JBIFFY010000018.1:0-2845 GCF_043558125.1 Sulfitobacter sp. 1A12056
TTAGAATGCGTTGGAATGCGCAACCAAAGTGGGTGATAGTCCCGTATAAGAAGCATGATTGGACGTATTAAGTAGGGCGGGACACGTGAAATCCTGTCTGAAGATCGGAGGACCACCTTCGAAGGCTAAGTACTCCTTACTGACCGATAGTGAACCAGTACCGTGAGGGAAAGGTGAAAAGCACCCCGACGAGGGGAGTGAAACAGTACCTGAAACCGAACGCCTACAATCAGTTGGAGCATCCTTGCGATGTGACAGCGTACCTTTTGTATAATGGGTCATCGACTTGGTCTCACGAGCAAGCTTAAGCCGTTAGGTGTAGGCGCAGCGAAAGCGAGTCTTAATAGGGCGTCGAGTTCGTGGGATCAGACCCGAAACCGAGTGATCTAGGCATGGCCAGGTTGAAGATAAGGTAACACTTATTGGAGGACCGAACCCACATCTGTTGAAAAAGATCGGGATGAGCTGTGCCTAGGGGTGAAAGGCCAATCAAACTCGGAGATAGCTGGTTCTCTGCGAAATCTATTTAGGTAGAGCGTCATCCGAATACCCTCGGGGGTAGAGCACTGGATGGGTAATGGGGCCCCACAGGCTTACTGATCCTAACCAAACTCCGAATACCGAGGAGTACTGGATGGCAGACACACGGCGAATGCTAACGTCCGTCGTGGAGAGGGAAACAACCCTGACCTCCGGCTAAGGCCCCTAATTCATGGCTAAGTGGGAAAGCAGGTGAGACGACCAAAACAACCAGGAGGTTGGCTTAGAAGCAGCCATCCTTTAAAGATAGCGTAACAGCTCACTGGTCTAAATAAGTTGTCTTGCGGCGAAGATGTAACGGGGCTCAAGCCATGAGCCGAAGCCGAGGATGCATTTATTGCATGGTAGCAGAGCGTAGTGTGACATAGTTCCATGTGTCCTTATCGTCCCTCGGGACGTATTGGACACAAGGAGCTTTCTGTGAAGCCGGCGCGTGAGCGATCCGGTGGAGAGATCACTAGTGAGAATGATGACATGAGTAGCGACAAAGAGTGTGAGAGACACTCTCGCCGAAAGTCCAAGGGTTCCTGCTTAAAGCTAATCTGAGCAGGGTAAGCCGACCCCTAAGGCGAGGCCGAAAGGCGTAGTCGATGGGAACCAGGTTAATATTCCTGGGCCAGATGGAAGTGACGGATCGCAGGGGTAGTTCATCCTTATCGGATTGGATGGGCTGCTGAGCGGTCCCTGGAAATAGCTCCATCATCAGATCGTACCCTAAACCGACACAGGTGGACAGGTAGAGAATACCAAGGCGCTTGAGAGAACTATGTTGAAGGAACTCGGCAAAATACCTCCGTAAGTTCGCGAGAAGGAGGCCCGGTTCCTAGGCAACTAGGGGCTGGGGGCACAAACCAGGGGGTGGCGACTGTTTATTAAAAACACAGGGCTCTGCGAAGTCGCAAGACGACGTATAGGGTCTGACGCCTGCCCGGTGCCTGAAGGTTAAAAGGAGGAGTGAGAGCTCTGAATTGAAGCCCAGGTAAACGGCGGCCGTAACTATAACGGTCCTAAGGTAGCGAAATTCCTTGTCGGGTAAGTTCCGACCTGCACGAATGGCGTAACGACTTCCCCGCTGTCTCCAACATAGACTCAGCGAAATTGAATTACCGGTCAAGATGCCGGTTACCCGCGGTTAGACGGAAAGACCCCGTGCACCTTTACTACAGCTTCACACTGGCATTAGGCCGAACATGTGCAGGATAGGTGGTGGGCTTTGAAACCGAGACGCCAGTCTCGGTGGAGCCTCCCTTGAGATACCACCCTTGTTCTGCTTGATGTCTAACCGCGGACCGTTATCCGGTTCCGGGACCCTGTGTGGCGGGTAGTTTGACTGGGGCGGTCGCCTCCTAAATCGTAACGGAGGCGCGCGAAGGTTGGCTCAGAGCGGTCGGAAATCGCTCGTTGAGTGCAATGGCAGAAGCCAGCCTGACTGCGAGACTGACAAGTCGAGCAGAGTCGAAAGACGGCCATAGTGATCCGGTGGTCCCAAGTGGGAGGGCCATCGCTCAACGGATAAAAGGTACGCCGGGGATAACAGGCTGATACTGCCCAAGAGTCCATATCGACGGCAGTGTTTGGCACCTCGATGTCGGCTCATCTCATCCTGGGGCTGGAGCAGGTCCCAAGGGTACGGCTGTTCGCCGTTTAAAGAGGTACGTGAGCTGGGTTTAGAACGTCGTGAGACAGTTCGGTCCCTATCTTCCGTGGGTGTAGGATACTTGAGAGGAGTTGCCCCTAGTACGAGAGGACCGGGGTGAACGATCCACTGGTGGACCAGTTGTTATGCCAATAGCAGTGCTGGGTAGCTATGATCGGACAGGATAACCGCTGAAGGCATCTAAGCGGGAAGCCCCCCTCAAAACAAGGTATCCCTGAGAGCCGTGGTAGACCACCACGTCGATAGGCCAGAGATGTAAGCGTAGTAATACGTTCAGTTGACTGGTACTAATTGCTCGATAGGCTTGATTTGATCCAGTAGAAGCAAGACTGCTTAAACAGATCAAAAGCATACACATACAATCAGTCGTTCATGACTTGGACAAACACGCTTTGCGCTCCAATAGAGACGGAGCGGGAACGGGCATCCTTCGGATACCCCGCCTCCCGCCGCCGCTCTCCTGCGCAGAGCGCTACTAGGAATTTATTCGGTTTGGTGATCATAGCGCGAGCAAAACACCTGGTCCCATCCCGAACCCAGCCGTTAAGTGCCGTAGCGCCGATGGTACTGCGTCTTAAGACGTGGGAGAGTAGGTCATCGCCAAACCTAATAAGTTCCTAGACTACAGTATCTCTCGACGATGATCAG